>NZ_JBHJVK010000006.1:0-197159 GCF_042264695.1 Kitasatospora sp. NPDC056138
GCCGTGACCCGGCTACCCGACTAGAGGGCGCGTATGCAGTCGTGATCAAGGAGTCGTCCTGGTGAGGTCTTTGATCCAGATCATCGCGCCGCGGAGGTGGAGGCCAGCGAGGTAGCTGCCAGGTGTCTTGTCATAGCGGGTGGCGATGCCTCGCCAGACCTTCAGCTTGTTGATCAGGCGCTCGATGGTGTTTCGTTCCTTGTAGAGGTCGGCGTCGTGACTGACGGGCCGACCGCCCCTGCGGCCCTTCTTCTTCCGGTTGGCGGCCTGGTCCTTCTTCTCTGGGATCACTGCCTTGATCGCGCGTTGACGCAGGTGGGCGCGGTTGCCGCGGCACCACCCAGGGCCATGGCGGCGACTGCGGCTAGGGCGGTAGCGCGTAGGCGGAACCTGCTCATCGAGCATCTCGTTCCCGTCGGGTGCGGGGATCGCCCGCACCACTGGTTGACCGTGTGTCAGCAACAGCGGCAGGCAACCTGGGCATCAGCCAGAATGAATTCTGGCCAATGAATTGCGGTCTGAAATAAATATTGGCCGGTTGGCACGCTGTACGAAGTGGTGACAACGTGTCAGAGTCGGGAATCGCGCCGGAAGAAGCCCATGGGTTGATCACAGTCCGCGCGAAACGCACACCCCCTGTCACCCCTCGCCCGACAACGGGAGTTCACATGCGTACCGACACCGCCCGGCCCGGCCGTCTCGCCCTGCTCGGCGCCAGCGCCGCGCTGGTCCTCGGCGCGGCCCTGGCCGCCGCGCCGGCTGCCCAGGCCGCACCCGCCCAACACGCCGTGGCCGCCTCGATGTTCTGCTACTCGGAGCCGATCGGCGGCCCCCAGAGCTTGGGTCATGTCGACTGCACACTACAGACCTCAGGCGTCGGCGCGGTCAGTGTCAGCTGGTCGGTCAGCAACTACTACGCGGTTCTCTACTCGGGCCCCACCGAGCTGGACGTCAGCTGCGGCCGCAGCCTCACCGGCGTGCTGGTGACCGCCACGGTCACCGACAGCACCGGGGCGCGGACCTCGACCTCCCAGAGCACCAGCTGCCAGGCCGGCGAAACGCGCTGACAGCCCGATCACGCCGCAGACTGTCGGGCCGCCGGGCGAGCACTCCGGGGCCTGACAGCCCCTCCAGACAAGCCAGCTGTCGGTTGGTCATACTGGGTAGACCGAGGGTACGCATGGGAACGAAAACGCCTTACCCGCACCAGCCCTGGCCGCCGTCACCTGCGATCGGGTTCAAGCGGCGGTGCTTCCCGGAGCGGCGCAGCGGCTCGCCTGGGGCAGGCACCTGTCCGTAGCGTGCTCACATGGGACTGGACATCACTGTACTGATCGTCGACGGGCCTGTGTGATGTTGTGATCAATGGGTGGTCCGGGTGAGGTCTTTGATCCAGATCATCGAGGCGCGTAGATGGAGGCCGGCGAGGTAGCTGCCCGGGGTCTTGTCGTACCGGGTGGCGATGCCGCGCCAGGCCTTCAGCTTGTTGATCAGGCGCTCGACGGTGTTGCGCTCCTTGTAGAGGTCGGCGTCGTGACTGACAGGCCGACCGCCCCTGCGGCCCTTCTTCTTCCGGTTGGCGGCCTGGTCCTTCTTCTCGGGGATGACTGCCTTGATCCCGCGTCTGTGCAGGTAGGCGCGGTTGCCGCAGGACGAGTAGGCCTTATCCCCGGCGACCGCGTCGGGTCGGGTGCGGGGGCGGCCGACGGGCCCGCGGACCCGGACCTTCTTGAGGACAGGGATGAACTGGGGGCTGTCGGCGGCCTGCCCTGCGGTCAGGACGAAAGCCAGGGGACGGCACCGGCGGTCGGCGGCGAGGTGGACCTTACTGGTCAGCCCGCCCCTGGAGCGTCCGAGCAGGGCAGCCTTCAGTCGGAGCTTGCGCCGCCGTCGGATGCGTCGTCGCTCTTCCCATTCCGGGTCGTTCGCGACGTCCTGCCCGTTTTGTTCTTCGAGGCCGCCCCCTTTGACCTGGCCTTCTCCTCCTCGGCGGCAGCCTTCTCCAGTGCCGTGACGACATCCTCGTCCAGGCGCATCCCGGCAGCGTCGTGGTGGGCCCGGGCGGTGGTGGAGTCGACGCTGACCAGCGACAGGTCCATCTCGCCCCGCTCCGCGGCCTGCACGATCGCACCCTCCAGCAGAGCCTCGAAGACGCCCGCGTCCCGCCAGACCCGGAAGCGGCCGTAGACGGTCGGCCAGGGACCGAACCCGGAAGGCATCTCCCGCCACTGGGAGCCGGAGCGGAACCGCCAGATCGCCCCCTCGAACTGATCCCGCAGTCTCTCCGGGTACGGGCCGAACCTGCCGACCGGCAGGTAGGGCTCGACGAACGTCCACTGCTCGTCGGTGAGTTGCCTACGCGTCACACGTAACTTCCTACTGGATCACGCCCTCGGATGGGCGCGAAACCACAAGACTGATCACAACATCACACAGGCCCTAAGTGGATGGACGTGCAGCTCAAGTCGGACACCGGCGAGACCGGTTACGACGCGGGCCACTTCTACTACTACGCGGGCCCGGTCTCGGCCTCCTCCGCCGTCACCGGCGGCCTCTGCATGGTGGTCACCTACGACATGCAGGACTCGGCGGGCAACGCCGTGGTCCGGCAGGCCAGCGGCACCCCCTGCCACTGACGCGGCGCCAGGTCCGCCCGAACGGGGGAGCCGACGGGCGGGCCCGGCAGGGGGCCGCCCGTCGGCCGCGGGTGGATCAGTTCAGCGAGTAGCCGAGGATGCCCTCCGCCACCTGCCCCTCGCAGTTGTAGTCGTTCGAGTCGAAGTGCTCGCCATTGACCGTGCAGCGCCGCACCACGCGGCTCGCCAGGCCGGCCGGCGGCGCGTCGTTGATGAAGCCGAGCTGGCCCAGGTACTGCTGGCCCTCGCAGTTCCCGGCCGCCGAGGTGAAGGTGTCCGTCGAGTTCCAGGCCTTGCACTGGTAGAGCGCGTGGGTTCCGGACACCTGGCTGGTGTAGAGCCAGCCGAGGTTGCCCTCCAGGTAGTAGCCGGCCGGCGCGGACCCGGTGGCGCTCTGGTGCTCCGGGCCGTTGTAGCGCTCGAGCGCGACCGTACCGGCGACCGGCTGGGTGATGCACTGGACCTGCGCGGAGCCGTCCCACACGGTGCCCGGCGGCAGCTGCTGCGGGGCGGCGGCGCGCAGGGCGGTCCGGGCGGCGCTGAGGTTGTCCGGGTAGGCCTGCGGCACTCCCAGAGTGCGGCACTGACCGGCGCTGAACCCGGCCGCCGCAGCCGACTCCAGCGCGTTGTTGACGGCTGCCTGCTTGGCGGCCGCGGGGCTGGAGTAGGCGTACGAGTCACCCGAGTAGTTGCTCTGCGCCGGGGTCGCCGAAGCGGGGATCGCGGCGGCGAGAATCATGGTACCGGCGGCCACCGCAGTGGCGAGCAGTCGAGGAAACGCCTTCATGGTCTGTCCTTTCGTCGTCGAATCGGACGGGCCGATTAGCTCATCGCCGAGGCTGCCCTGTCATCAGCTGGTGTGAAGCAAAGTCACGTTTGGCTTGATCTCAGCTAACAGCGGCCGATGTGCGCCGCCGGCCGGAAGCGATCCAATCGAACGGGGGATCGCACACCGGCAGCCGAATTGAGAGGGTCGGCGCCACTGGTGGACTACTAGGCCGCGTCTCGTAATTGATCACGGTGGCGGTCATTGTTCCTCGGCTCGCAGCCAGAGGATCAGTGAGGCGAGGACGACGCCGGCTCGGTAGCGGTTGGCCAGTTTGTCGAACCGGGTTGCCACTGCCCGGAATTGCTTCAGCTTGGCGAAGCACCGCTCGACGACGTTCCGCCCCTTGTAGGCGGCCCTGTCGAAGGCCGGCGGCCGCCCGCCGCGGCTTGCGCGGCTTGCGCGGCTTGCGCGGCTTGCGCGGCTTGCGCGGCTTGCGCGGCTTGCGCGGCTTGCGCGGCTTGCGCGGCCGGCGATCTGGTCCCGGTGTTCGGGGATGGCCGCCTTGATCCGCCGGCGCCGCAGCAGGCGGCGGATCTTCCTGGAGGAATAGGCCTTGTCGGCCGCGACCCGGTCGGGCCTGGTCCTCGGCCGCCCGCCCCCGGTGCGCGGAACGCGTATCGCATCGAGGACGGCGGGCAGCATCGTGCAGTCGGCCGTGTTGCCGGTGCTCAGCAGGATCGACAACGGCAGGCCCCGGCCGTCGACCGCCAGGTGGATCTCGGTGGTCAGCCCGCCCCGGGACCGGCCGAGCGCCTCACGGCGCGCGACCGCTGCCGGATCATCCGATTCGTCCTCGGGCCGGTCCCCTTTTTGCGGGCCCCGGCCGCGTGCTGGTGGGCCCTGGCGACGGTGGAGTCGATCGCGACCGCCCACTCCACGCTCCCCACAGCATCGCTGCGGACCTGAACCTCCCGCAGGAGCGCGGCCCACGTGCCGTCCTTCTCCCACCGGGCGAAGCGCCGGTAGACGGTCTGCCACGGACCGTACCGCTCGGGCAGATCACGCCACGGCGCACCCGTGCGCACCCGCCACAACACCCCGTTCACCACCTGCCGGTGATCACGCCAAGGGCGCCCGGCCCCGTCCCGCTGCGGCAGCAACGGCTCTATCCGAGCCCACGCCGCGTCCGTTGTCTCTCCTCGACCCACCACAAGACCAATTATGAGAAACGGCCTAGTGAACTCTGCGCGGATGTGCGGGAGGAGCGGCGTTTCAGTCGAAACCCGTGGCGGTGAAGCCGAGTTGGAGGGCCGGGCGATCAGCGACGATGCCGCTTGCGGCGCCGGGGCCCAGGCCGACGGTGAATGCGACGACCAGGCCGGTGCACACGATGCGTATCGAGTGGGCCACGACTGTTCCCTCCTGTTTCGTAACCATGCTGCGCCTGTGAGTAGTTCGCGGAAATCGTCCCGATTTTTGCGTTTCTTTCCGCACCGATGAGGAAGATCTTGCCGTCCAGGAAAGGCGATGTCCTGGCCACAGAGGCGGTATCAAGTCACTCGGCAGCTACGTGCCAGATCATTTCGCCTGCGAAACCATTGCGAATCCGACCGCCATGCACCGATGATGATCACTGACCTGGGGAGGGCAGCGCGGTGTTGCAGGCACTCGGACTGAACGCACGGACGGAGAACGTCTACCGGACCCTACTGGCCGAGCCGGGGGGAGGAGTCGAACGGATCGCCGCCGTCCTGCACCTGACGAGTGACTCAGGTGCGCGAAGCACTCGACGAACTCCTGGAACTGACGCTCCTGCGGCCAGCGAACGACTCCCATGCGCTGCGGGCCGTCAGCCCGGAAGTCGGACTGACCAGGCTGCTCGCCCACAACCAGAACCAACTGCTCTTCCGCCAGCAGCAATGAGAGAACGCCCGGCCCGCCTCCATCGGAACTCCTGCTCCAGCGACGTCCCCGTGAAGACCGACGTCCGCTGCTGACCGTTCGGCTCACGGCGAGCACCGCGGGCCGGGTCCCGGGACAGCTGTCGCTGACTGTTCGGCGGACTCCGAACGGTCATGCCCGTCGAGAAGTACTGGCTCCCGGGCCGTCACCGGAACTCGTGCCGGCGCGGCCCTTCTCCGCAGCGACTGCGTCAGCGACGGCCGCACCGGCCGGCGGTGCTGCTGAGTGCTGCTCCCGTTCGGGAGCCCTCCGTCGGAACCCTGACCCCGCCTGGTGCCGGGCACCGGGACGGGTCGGGGCCGATCTCTTCATCCAACCGGAAGGAATCAACGCATGGCATCCGTCATCAAGACCCGGAACGCCGCAACCCGGCTGCTCACGGCCGTCGCCGTCCTGAGCGGCCTGGTGCTGAGCGCCGCACAGGCCCACGCCGCGACCCCGCCGCCCCTGACCGAGGCGCCGGCGGCCACCGCTGCTGCGCTGCCCGTGGTGGACATGGAAGCCACCGTCCTGGCCGCGCAGATCGATCCCCGGCGCCCCGACAGCACGCAGACCCCGGGCGCCCACGACTCGGTCCTGGCCGTCGAGCAGGCCCTGCAGGCCCGCGGCCTCCTCGACGCCCGCTGGGTGGACGGCTACTTCGGCACCACCACCATCGCCGCCTACGCCGCCTTCCAACGCTCCCTCGGCTACAGCGGCCTGGACGCCAACGGGCTGCCCGGCGCCTCCTCCCTCACCGCGCTCGGGCAGGGCCGCTACACCGTCACCCACCAGATCGGGCCCGGCGCGCACCTGCAGCGCGACGGATACACCGTCAACACCCGCACCCAGAACATGCTCACCGAAGCCGAACGCCTCCTGGGCTTCCACCTCACCCTCGACCAGGGCTCCTACAACCCCGGCGGCGATCCCACCTCCGCCGGCACCCACGACGGCGGCGGCGTCGTGGACATCAACGTCAACGGCATGTCCAGCACCACCCGCACCGCCGTCGCCCAGGCACTGCGCCAGGTCGGATTCGCCGCCTGGGTCCGCAACCCCACCCAGGGCAACTGGCCGTGGCACATCCACGCCGCCGCGATCAATGACACCGACCTGGCCACCCAGGCCCAGAACCAGACCGGTGACTACTACCTCGGCCTCAACGGCCTGGCCAACCACGCCGCCGACGACGGCCCCCGCATCCCCATCCAGACCTGGGAGGAGTACCAGCGAACCCACTGACCGCGCACGGCACCACCCGAGCACGACCGAAGCACCCGTCGATGACACGTCACGAAAAGAGAGAGCCATGGAGAACATACGCACCACGCTCACCGTCGTCGGCGCCGCACTGGCCGTGGCCGTCCCCCTCGTCGGCGCCACCTCCGCCCCCGCCTTCGCCGCGTCCCGCGACGGGGTCTGCGACGCCGGAGAGTTCTGCTACTACTACAACAGCGACGAGGCCGGCTCGATCTCCGACTTCACCGGCTCCCTCGGCGACTACGGGACCACCCAGCCGTCCTGCTACGAATTCAAGAGCGCCGGCAACGGCCAGGGCGTCTGCGTCAAGAACAACGCCGCATCGGTGTGGAACCGCACCGGACAGACCGTCCGCGTCCACTACAACAGCGGCTACGCCGGCGCCTACCAGGACTTCGCCCCCGGCGCCAAGGGCAACCTCAACGCCACCCTGAAGAACAACAACGCCTCCCACCAGTTCCTCGGCGGCACCGGCGGCAACCAGACCCCCGTCGACGACTACGACCACAGCGGCCACGGCTTCTACCCCGACCAGTGCACCGCCTTCGCGGCCTTCCGCGTCGCCACCCGTCTCGGCATCTCGGACTTCGGCAACTCCTGGGGCGGCACCTCCTGGTTCAACGCCAACACCTGGGACGACTCCGCCCGGCGCGCCGGCCTCACGGTCAACACCACCCCCACCGTCGGCGCCATCGCCGTCAACGACGTCCACGGGAAGTTCGGCCACGTCGCCTACGTCAACGCCGTCTACTCTGACGGCTCCTTCGACATCGAGGAGTACAACTGGAACAACCCGACCGCCTACGGCACCCGCAGCCACGTCCACGTCAGCAACGCGCAGTCCGACTTCCAGTGGATGATCCACTTCTGAGCGACCACCCGTCGGGCAGGTGAGCCCGTCACCGGACTTCGGCCGGGCCCCATCCTCCAACTTCGGGGGTGGGGCCCGGCCTCGTTGCTGTGTGCCGCGGGTCAGTGCGCGGGGCGTTCGTCGATGACCTGCTGGAGTTTGCTGGTGCAGGGGTTGGTGGCGAGTTCGGAGCGGGCACCCATTCGATCTGGAGGGGGTGGATGGCGCCGATGGCGGTTTCGTCGGCGTAGGTGGACCGCGTCGTCGAACACGGTCGCTGCGCCGGCGGTTCCGGCGGCGCGGGCGAGGAGGATGACGGCTGCGGCACGGTCGTCGGGGATGCGGGAAAGGTCGCGGGCGCGGGCGAAGCGCTGGTAGACGGTCTGCCATGGGCCGTACCGCTCGGGCAGATCACGCCACGGGGCGCCCGTGCGCAGACGCCACAGCACCCCGTTCACCACCTGGCGGTGATCACGCCAAGGACGCCCCTCCCAGTCCCGCCGCGGCAGCAACGGCTCAATCCTGGCCCACGCCGCATCTGTTATCTCTCCTCGACCCACCACAAGATCAATTGTGAGACACGGCCTAGGCCGACCGGGCCGCGCGAGCAGGCGGCAGCTCACCGGCACCGAATACGTCGCCACCGTGGAGCCGTGACGGTCAGTCAGGGCAGATCGGCCCCGCTCGACACCGGGAGCCTGTCTACGCGACGGCGGGGCAAGCCGCCCGCCGGATGTCCCTGACGCGCAGTCAAACCCGTATGCCTGCTCGCATCCGGCCAAGGTCGGCCCGGGTCCGCCGGTGGTCTGGCCACGGGTCCGGGTGTGTCGTAGCATCCACCTCGTGGTGAGGACCTTGCGGCTGGCTGTCGCGCAGAGCACCGTACCGGAAGACCCCACCGACGAAGGGGCGCTGCGGGCGGCCGGGGAGGAGATCCGGGCCCTGATGGTCGAGGCCGCCGGGCTGGGTGCACGGCTGGTGCAGTTCCCCGAGGGGGCGATCACCTACCCGAGCAAGCACGTGATGGCGGCCGGTCCGGCCGGCGAGCCGGTCCCGGCCGACTGGAGCCGGGCAGCATGGGACGTCCTGCGTGAGGAAGCGGAGTCGATCGCCGCGCTGGCGGGGGAACTCGGCCTGTGGACGGCATTCGGGTCGATCCACCCGCTCACGCTGCCGAACCGGCCGCACAACAGCCTCTACATCGTCTCCGACCACGGCAAGCTGGTCGCCCGGTACGACAAACGGATCCTGTCACACACCGAGATCTCCTTCCTGTACTCCCCGGGACGGGAACCACTCGTCGTCGAGGTGGACGGCATCCGGTTCGGCTTCGCGCTGTGCATCGAGGCCAACTTCCCGGAGGTGTTCGCCGAGTACGAACGCCTGGACGTCGACTGCGTCCTGCTGTCGGTGATGGCTGACGACGCGCCCCGGGCACGCGTCGCCCAGGCGTACGGGACGCTCTACAACTACTGGCTCGGCTACTCCGTCCCGGCGCAGTTCAGCGCCACGGTGCCGTCCGGGATCGTGGCGCCCGGCGGACGGTGGCTGGCGCGCTGCCCCGCAGACGGACGTCCCGCCCTGGCGATCGCGGACATCGACCTCGACTCGGAGGACGCGGACATCGACATGGCCGTTCGCCGTGCCCGTCCGTGGCGCCGCTCGGCCCGAGCCGGGCTCTACGACAAGCGGATCCCCGTCGGCGACCCCCGCAGCGAGACCGCCACGGCCTTCTGAGACCGCCCCCCTGCCGGCGACCCCGGCGGGCGGTGCGCCACGCCCGTGGTGAACGCAGGAGCGAACAGCGAGACGCGTGGCAGCGAGACGCGTGGCAGCGAGACGCGGCCCGCCGCACACGGCGACCGCAGCACCCGTCGCAGCGGATGGAACGGCGGGTCGGCACGGACGGATCGGACCGCCACCGGGCCTTTCCGACGAGCCAAGCGCGGCCCGTCAGCGCCCGGTGGGCAGGTTGACCCCGCCCGTGCAGTCGATCACCGTGCCGGTCATGAAGGTGTTCCCGACCAGCAACCGGATCACCTCGGCGACGTCCTCGGCGCGACCCACCCGGCCGACCGGGGTGGTCGCGGCCAGGCCCTCGAAGAGCTCCGCGCGGCGCTCGGTGGGCACCTGGTCCCACCACGGGGTGTCGATGACGCCGGGCGAGACCGCGTTGACGCGCAGCGGGGCCAGCTCCACCGCCAGCGGCGGGACCATGGCAGCCAGCGCACCGTTGATCGCCGCCAGGCCGGCGGTACCGGGGAAGGCCGCGCGGGCGGAGGCGGCGGTCACGAAGGTGACCGAACCGTCCGGGCGCAGCCGCGTCAGCGCCGCCTGCAGAATGTGCACGAACGGCCAGAACTTGCCGTCGAACCCGGCGGCGAGCTCGTCCGGGTGGAGGGCCGAGATCGGGCCCGAGCCGCCACCGCCGCTCAACGCCAGGACCAGGTGGTCGAGTTCGCGGTCCAGTGCGGCGAAGAAGGCACGGACCTGCTCCGGATCGGAGCCGTCCAGCCGACGCCCGCTGCTCTTGCCGCCGATGCGCCCCAGCGCGGCCTCCAGCCGACCCTCGTCGCGTCCGGCGATGAGCACCTCGGCGCCGTCGGCGGCGAGCAGGGCCGCCGTCGCCTCCCCGACACCGGAACTGCCACCCACGACGACGGCGTACTGACCGTCGAGCGAACGCGACGAAGTCATCAACAACCCCTCCCCTGTGCCGGCCCCGCCAAGAACCGGATCGCCGGCAAGACTTCGCGAGATCTGACGATCAGTCAAGTGATTTTCTCGACGGGGCACTCACGGGCGTGTACCGGCGCGCACCGGCGTGTACGGGCCTGACACCGGACAGCCGCAGCCGCCGGGCACCCCCTGACGAGCGCCGGTCATGCCGTGGACCTTGTCGGTCCAGCCGCCACCGCCCGCGTCGAGGCACTCGGTGACACCGCTGATCCTGACCTCGAGCGCCTGCCCGTCGCGGCACCACCACTGCGGGTCGGTGAGGTTGCAGTCGTAGATAACGTCGTCGACCGGTGCTTCGCCCGCCTCGGGCGGGTTCCGTGCGATCGCCACGCGCTTCGACGATCCCGCCGACCGCTACCGCGCCGGAGCTGTCCGGCCTTCCCCGATCCGCTGGCTCCGCGGACCGGCGGATGACCATGTGTCAGACAGGCCCTGGCGGGCTACCGGTCCGCGGTGAGCTTGCCGGCCGCGCCCCAGTTCTCCGCCGGGTACTCCTGGATCCACACGTACACGCTCTCGGCGGGAACCTCCAGTGCCTCCACGAAGGCCTCGGTGATCCTCTTGACCAGCTCGCGCTTCTGCCCGACCTCGCGCGGGCCCTGCTGAATGGTGACGATCGGCATCTTCGGCTCCTGTCCGAGTTCTCCTGCCGGGTTTTCCGGCCGAGAACAGTCCACCCGATCGGGCCGCCCGCACCCAGACCCGAATCGCTCCGGCAGCGATCACGAATCCTGATCGTCCCAGTTCGGGGGCGTCTGGCGGCAGGCTTCCAGGAGCAGTCGCGGGAGCGGGGCGGAGCGCCGTACGGCGATCGAGGTCGGCAGGGCCAGCGGGGTTCGGCAGGGACGGAAGGCGATCCGGTGGGCGTTCGTCATCCGGGCGTTGGCGGCGTACACCACCGTCCACATCGGGGTTCCGGCGCCGATCGAGGCCAGGGTGTCCTGCAGGTTGCTGTGGGCCGGACCGAGCACCGGTCGGAAGCCGGCCCGCGCGCAGGCGTCCATCACCAGGTCCACCAGCGCCGGGTGGTTGCGGCGTTCGGTCAGCCGGAGTGGCAGGGCGGCGAGTTCCACGAGATCGACCTCAGGGTGGTCGGCGAGGGCGTGCCGGGCGGGCAGCGCGATCACCAACTCGTCCTGCCAGACGGGCAGGAAGCGAAGATCGGCGCTGTTCTCGGCGACGGCACCGCGCACGAAGGCGGCGTCGAGGCGGCCGTCCGCCAGCCGGGCGAGCCGTTCCCGTACCGGGGTGGAATGGAGTTCGACGCGCACGCCGGGGGCCCGTCGCTGATAGGTGTCCAGGATCAGGTCGAGCCGCTCGCCGAGCCCGGTGACGGTGCCGAGCCGGAGCGCGGCGGGTGCGGCCAGATCGGCGGCGAGGGCGCGGGCGGCGTCCTCGGCGGTCAGTACGTCCCTGGCGGCGGCCAGGAAGCGCTCGCCGGCCGGGGTCAGCCGGACGTACCGGGGCGAGCGGTCGAACAACTCGACCTTCAACTCCCGCTCCAGACGCCGGACCTGCTGGCTCACGGCGGGCTGTCCGAGCAGCAGCTTCTCGGCGGCCCGGCCGAAGTGCAGTTCCTCGGCGACGGCGACGAAGCAGCGCAGCTGCCGTAGCTCCATGTGGTCCCCCTGCTCGATGTGCCGGCGGGTCCATGATCGCAGGCCCGGGCGCGGTCCCGGCGACGTCCCTGCCGCCGGGAGTCGGCAGGGGTGCGGCCGGGACGTGCGGTGACGGGGCTCCTGCCGACCGCCGGTGAACTGGGGTTCCACACGCCGCCAGGGGTCGCCTTCGGGGCACCCGCGCCCCACCCCCGTTCCGCAGCAGCTCTATCCTGTCGGGCGGCGGTGAGCCGGAGCAGACGAGGGGGGAACGAGATGGCGGCCGATAGGAGACCCGAGCCAAGCGGTAAGGACAGGACCAAACACGGCCCGACCCCGTCGCGGTCCGGAAGGGTCCGCCGCCGCGACGAACGGATCGGCCTCCTCGGCTTCCTGGCGATGTTCGTCCTCGGCGTGCTGCTCATGTGCAGCGGCTGCGTCGGGTTCACCGGCGCGCTGGGCGACTTCCGCAGATCCGCCGGACTCACCGGCGGCAGCGGCCGGATGCACTTCGGGACGTGCTGGGCGAACAAGCCCACACACCGTTCGGTCTCCTACGACTGCTTCGGCGACGTCACCCCGCTCTCCGCCGCGCCCAGGGCCGAGGGCGGGCTGGTCGTCATGAAGAACGTCTCCGAGAACAGGCAGGGGCGTCACGAACAGGTCGACTGCACCCCCACGGGCACCTGCATCCCTGCCGGGACGCACGCCGCACTGGGCAACGCCATGCTGCTGTGCCTCACGGCCGGCATGACGGGCGGGGGGCTGTCCGTCATCCTGGTCGCGGTGGCTGGACGCCGGACCTGGCTCCTCGACTCGTACGGCAGGCACTTCCGGCGGGCCGCGCTGTGGGGCTTCGGCGCTCTGGGGACGGCCTTCGTGGGCCTGCTGATCCCCTACTGGGCGACGTAGGACGGGGTGAGGCCGACCACCTCGGCGATGCGACGGCGGAATCCGTCTTCTCCACGGGTGCCCCCCTTCTCACAGCACCGGGCCAACGGCAGCCGCCGCCCGGTGACGGCAGTCGGCGCGGTTGGTCACAACGCCCAACACCGGCACCGCACTTGCCCGGCCGGCACGGCCCGGTGAAGCAGGCGAAGGTGACTTCGGTCGCCGCACCGCTGCCCCGGGCATAGGCTGGACCTACCGGAGGCGGCTGTGCGGCCGCCGACCGGACCGCTGTGTCGCCGATGGCCCTCCGGCCATCGCATGAGCCGGCGGTGCGGCCCGCTTCCCTGACGGCCGCGATCCACGCCGGCACCTCCCAGCAAGCTTTCCCATTGCTTTGCTGATGTTTTCCTGCGACCAGGGAGTCGCACATGAGAAATCCCACTCGGGCACACCATCGCGCCACGGCCGTCGTCGCAGCGGCGCTGATGAGCGGAGGCACGATGCTGGCGACGAATGCTTCGGCAGCCGTCTCCGACGTCAGCCCCGCCGAGCAACAGGCCATCGTCTCCCAGACCAACAGCGTGCGCCAGGAGGCCGGTCAGCCGCCTCTGACCTGGGACAGCGCGCTCGCCGCCGAGGCCCAGGCGTGGGCTGACGACCCGGCGTCCACTGCGGGCGGCCAGCTGCACCACGCGGACATCAACAACGCCGCCGAGAACATGTCGAGTTCTTCGCCGAGCCAGGCCACAGGGCAGTGGGCCGGCGAGAAGAGCACCTACGACGCCGATCCCGACCACGACTACAACAGCAACCCCGCCGGGTACCAGAGGTGGGGGCACTACTACAACATGATCCAGAGCAACTATCGGGTGGTCGGCTGCGGTTCGAGGAGCGACGTGCCCACCGGATCGGTCACGGTGTGCCGGTACTCGGGCTGACTCACCCGGTGAGGGAAAGGTCTGCGAGGAAGAACGGTGTGACTCCCGGTCGAGGAAGCAGCACCTGCTGACAGCCGTGACCGTCCCGGCCGATGCCGTGGAGGCTGTCCGCCGCATGGAGTTGCAGTCGGACGCGTTGCAGTCGGACGCGCTGGTCGACCAGTTGCCCGGTCAACTGGTCGACCAGGCTCGCGAGCGGGCTTCGGCGCGCCGGCACCACTGGCGTGGAAGTTCTGGAGTCAGCACTCGGAAGCGATATGACGGGCCATCAGGATCAAGGGGCACCACACGGCCGCGACCCACAATGGCAACTCCCGCAGCGGCGGGCCCGGGACGGGGGACGCTGCCGCGCCCGCGCCTCGGAGCGCGAGCTACTCCCGATCCTGTACACGGACCGCTACCGTCAGTGCAGGAAGTACCGGGATGCCAGATCAACGGCCCTGCCCGGCCCGTGCGGGCCGGAAGGGCAGTCACCGCCTCTGTGACGCGGGCCTGTTCCCCGCGCGGCGGGGCCGCTGCGGCGTTGTACTAGGCTGTCGCCCCATGACAGAGGCACGGGGGACGGGACCGGTCTGGAGTCACGAGCCGCCGGTGTCCGGGACATCGCAGCCCGACTGGGCGGCTCTGGCCGAGCGTCACGAGCACCAGGTCCGGCGGCGCAGACAGATACGGGTGGTGACGGCAAGTGCCGTCGCCGTCACCGCCGTGGGCGGCATCGTCGCCACCGTGATCCAGGTCAGCGGCTCGGATCACAAGTCCCCGAACACCGCTGCCACAGCGGCCACCAGTCTCCACAACGGTCACAGCGCCTCGGCCGACCCCGACCCGACCGCATCCGGCGCCGCTTCCGGTGAAAGCTCCTCGCCCTTCGCCGACGCGTCGGCTTCGGCCGACCGGGCCCGGTCGGCCGCTCCCGCAAGGTCCGCCACCGCCGGGCCGACGGCCCCGGCGGCCGGCACCTCTCCGGCGGCACCGCCGGTGCCGGCACCGGCCTCCAGCGGCAGCCCGAGCCCGAAGAGTCCGCCGTCCAAGGCCGCCGCCAACCCGTACAGCGCCGGCCAACTGTGCGGCAGCGGCTACAAGGTGATCGACTCGCACAGCCTCGGCGGCGCCAGTGTGTACCTGCTCTTCAACAGTGCCACCGGAACCAACTGCGTCGCCACGCTCGCGGACCAGATCCGGGGCCCGGTCCCGATGAACGCGACCCTGACCGTGCAGGGAGGGGGCGCGGCGAGCGATCCGGGCACCTTCACCGAATACGCGGGCCCGGTCACCGAGCACGCCTCGAACACCTGCGTGAAATGGGGCGGTTCGTACCAGGGCAACGCCTGGACCAGCGGCTGGAGCCACTGCGGCTGACCCACCCCGCCGCCACCGTCGGGAGTGCCGCACCCTCCCGCCGCGCCGGCCAACGGATCGCACCCTCCCGCCGCGCCGGCCAACGGATCGCTCCCTGCGCGTACGGGCCGGCCCCGCGCAGGCGGAGACCGCTCCGTGAGCGCGAGGCACCCGCACGAAGGGCCGCGCTGCTCGCCGTGGGGCTCAGGCCGGGCCGGTCGGCGACCCGGCGGGCTGGAAGTCGAGCTGGTCGTATGCCTGTCGTAGCCGGTGGATGCCCTCCCGCAGCCGTTCGCTGCTCTCGGCGCTGATGTAGCTCAGGCGCAGATGCGGTGCGGGTGCCTCGGCGGGGAAGTAGGGCCTGCCGGGGGTGACGGCGACGCCGGCGTGGAGCGCGGCCGCGGCGAGGGCGGTTTCGTCGGTGCCGTCCGGCAGGCGCAGCCACAGGTGGTACCCGCCGTGCGGGATCTGCACCCGCAGCGCGGGGAGTTCCCGATGCAGGGCTTCGGCCATGGCGGTCCGTCGGTCGTGCAGGGCTTCGGCCAGGGAGCGGAGGTGGCGTTTCCAGGCCGGGGAGCCGACGAGTTCGAGCGCGGTCTCCTGCAGGGGCCGGGGGACGAAGAAGTTATCGACCACCTGGGTGGCCCGCAGCCGTCCCATGGCGGGCCCACGGGCGGTGAGCGCCGCGACGCGCAGGCTGGCCGAGGTGGCCTTGGTCAGCGAGCGCACGTGCACCACCACGCCGTCGGGGTCCTCGGCCGCGAGCGGCCGGGGAAGTGACGGGGCGTCGGTGTGGGCCAGGCGGCGGGCGAAGTCGTCCTCCACGACGAAGGCTCCCGCCCCGCGCGCGATCCGCAGCACCTCGCGGCGCCGCTCGACGGACAGCGTGACGCCGGTGGGGTTGTGGAACAGGGGCTGGCAGACGAACACCCGTGCCCCCGTGGCCCGGAACGCTTCCTCCAGCAGATCGGTGCGCACCCCGTCCGCATCGACCGGGACGGGGACGGGGCGCAGGCCGGCGGCCCGTGCAATGGCGAGCATGCCCGGGTAGGTGGGCGACTCGACGAGTACCGGTGCACCGGGGGCGGTCAGGGAGCGCAGCGCGGTGCCGAGCGCGCTCTGGCCACCTGCGGTGATGAGGACGTCCGTGCTGCTGAGGGCGGAATCCGGTCCGGCGATGTCCCGGGCGAACCAGGCCCTGAGGTCCGCGAGCCCTTCGACCGGCGGCCGGTCCCAGGTGCCGGGTCGGCGTCCCGCCCTGGCCAGGGCCCCGGCGAGGGCGCGCTCGGGCTGCAGGGAGGGATGCAGGTAGCCGCCGTTGAGGTCGATCGCGCCGGCCGGCGGCACGGCGAGCGTGGCCAGGACGCCGGAGGCGTCCGCGCTCCGGGGGGCGGACGGTGCTTCGCCCCCCGGGCCGGGCGAAGCACCGGTGCCGAGTGCGACCTCCTGCCAGGAGAGGTCCCCGTGTGACCGGTGCCTGGCCTGCGGCCTGGCGCGGAAGACTCCTGCCCCCGGGCGGGAGATCACCAGACCCTCGGCAACCAGCGCCGCGATCGCCCGCGACACCGTCACCGGGCTCAGCCGGTACTGCTCCATGAGGGCCCGACTTGAGGGAAGTTTCGCGCCTTCCGGATAGCGCTCAAGCTCAACCCGGAGAATGCCGAGGAGATGAGCCATACTGCTACCATCATTCATGACAGTACAGGATAGCGCTACTCAACGCCGATGGATAACAGCGAACCACGGCACCGCCCTCGCCGCCCTGGGAGTGCTCGGCTTCTCCTTCACCTTCCCCGCCACGGCCTGGGCGCTGGACGGCTTCGGCCCCTGGACGGCCACCGGGCTGCGCGGTGTTCTCGCCGCCCTCGCGGCAGGGGCCTGCCTGGCCGCCGGCCGCGTGCCGGTCCCGGAACGACGGCACTGGCCCGGACTCCTCACCGTCGCCGGGGGATGCGTCATCGGCTTTCCACTGCTGACCACCCTCGCGCTGCGGACCTCCTCGACCGCCCACTCCGCCGTGGTCATCGGCGTCCTGCCGCTGGCCACCGCCGCCATCGCGGTCGCGCTCACCGGCGAGCGGCCCTCCCGGCGCTTCTGGTCCGGCGCGGTGGCCGGCGCCGTCACCGTCATCGGCTTCACCCTCCTGCAGAGCCACGGCAGGCCGACCGTCGCCGACGTCTACCTGTTCGGAGCGCTGCTCGTGTGCGCCGCCGGGTACGCCGAAGGCGGCCGGCTCTCACGTCACATGCCGGGGTGGCAGGTCATCGCATGGGGCGTGCTGGCGGCACTGCCGGTCACCGCTGCAACGACCGTCCTGGCCTGGCCGTCCGAGCCCGTGCACCTCACCGGCAGGGCGGTGACGGGCCTGGTCTACATCGCCGCGGTCTCACAGTTCGGGGGCTTCGTCGTCTGGTACCGCGGCATGGCCGCCATCGGAGTCACCAGGGCCAGCCAGCTCCAACTCGCCCAACCGCTCGTCACTCTGCTCTGGTCCGTGCTGCTCATGGACGAACAGGTGTCGCCCGTCACGCCGTTCACCGCACTGGTCGTCCTGCTGTGCATCGCGGTGACCCAACGCGCGCGCAGCTGACCAGCCGAGCCCGGCCCGGCACGAACCATGGCAGTGGGCCGAGTTGCCACGGTCGGCAGTGTCGCCTGGATACGGCCCGGGCCGTCCCGGTGGATTCGGTACTGATGCCGCCGCACGCCTCGAACAGCAGTCGGACGCCGACGAACTCTCGATCACTGTGCGAGGCTGCTTCCTGGTGAGCGGCGCGGCGGTGAGTGCGGTGCCCGCACTGGGGGCACGGATCGGAGTGAAGCGGTACGCGGCCGAGCACGACCGGCTCACCGTCCTCCGACTGCTTTCGTACGCGCTGGTTCCCTGCGACAGACGATCCGGGTTCTGTCTGGGTCCAGTTGCAGGCCCTGGCTGCCCTCGCAACTCCTTGCCGGGCCCGCCCCTCCGGGCTCGAGGATTGTCGACCGGATGTCCGGCGAAGGCCCCTCAGCGGTCGTGGGCGCTGAGGGGCCTTCGCGTGGCCCTCGCGCTCGACGAGGGCCACCAAGGCGGCCGGGCCCTGCCGGAAGCGATCGGCCCGGGGTGCTTGGGTACGGCCGGGGATCAACCCGTGCAGCCGGCCACCGTGGTCGGACTGCCGACGCAGTTGGTGGGAGTGTTCCCGTTGACCCGGCTCCTGGTGAGGGTCACGGAACTGCCGTCGTTGTAGACACCGCCAGGGGCAACGGCGGACCGGTTGTTGTTGATGTTGCTGCGGACGACCGTGACCGTCACGTTGCCGAAGGTCGCGAGCCCACCACCGCCGGTTCCGGCCTGGTTCTCGTTGACGTTGCTGTCGTCGATGCGCAGTGTGCCGTCGTTGGCGATGCCACCGCCCAGCTGGTCGGCGGAGTTGCCGATGATCCGGCTGCGGCTGACGGTCATGTCTCCGTCGTTGGCCACACCGCCGCCGTTGTGCACTGCGTGATTGCCGGTGATCATGCTGTCGGTGATCGTGGTCGTGGTGCCGGCGACGCCGCCGATGCCTCCGGAGAAGTTACCGCGGTTGTCGCGGATCCGGCTGTCGGTGACGACAAGCGTTCCGAAGTTGGCGATGCCCCCGCCGAAGTCGCCGTCGGCGTCGCCGTTGCTGATGGTGGCGTCACAGAGGCGGAGGGACTTCCTGACCGTGAGGATGCGGAACGACTGCGTGACGGTGCGCGTGATCGTGCTGTGGCGTCCGTGGATGGTCAGGTCGCCGAGGATGTCCGGCAACGCGCTGGTCAGGCCGTAGGTGCAACCGGGTGCGAGATCGAGCGTCACCGGCCCGGTCGCCGCGTTGGCGGCCGTGATTGCGGCGGCCAGAGCGGCGGTGTCGCAGGGGACGGAGGTCTGTGCGTGGGCCGCGGCGGGCGCGACGAGCGCCCCGGTGGTGGAGACGAGACCGACGCAGAGCGTCTTGGCCAGGTTCACGAACGACGTGCGCATGATTGGGGTGTTCTCCTTGGGAGGGGACATGGAAGGGGCTCTGCGTTGTCCGGCGGGTCGCGGCTGTGTCCCGGGCGGCCGGGTGGGAGCGGACGAGGAGTCCTCCGGAACGCTCCTCCGAGTCGGCCGCTCGTTCCGTCGACACCGGTCCGGGTCATGAGGTTGCCCGGACCGCTTCGGCCTCGCCACGGGAACTCTCGGCACAGCACATCGGGGTCGGCCTCGCCTGTCGGAGAACCGACCTGACGCGGCACAACCTCGAAGACCGTCCTGAGCCCCTACGACGCCGATGGCGGGTGGTCACGGATGCCGAGCCGGCGAGCCGAGGACCGAGGGATCGTCCGGCGCGATCATCCTTCGATTACGGATAGCGATCGCGCCTTGCTGCCTGTCGGGTCGTCGACTCGGATCGTCGGCAGCCCTTGCTCGGCTCAAACGATCCCTGACACAGCAGGTCTGCCCGGTATCGGACGGTGTTCAGTCTGGGCCGCCGGTCACACTGTTGTCATGCCGGACTGCGCAGATGGGTGACGAACAGTTACCGACTGGTCAAGTCGACCGACCGTCTCACGGCGCGGGCCGCTCCACACGGAGCCCTCCGACGGACGCCGATCGGGCCGGACTGTTCCTGGATCCCCGAGACCGGACTGTCCCGTATCCAAGGTGTCCGCCTCCGGGCCGACACCCGTTCGGCCCCTTGACGGGTGCTCACCAACAGGACGAGCTTCTATAGCGGCGCCAGCTGTCGTGCGGGCGCCTTCCAGACCCAGCCGAGGAGCGCAATGCGCATCAGCAAGGTCATCAGGACGGTGGCCGTCACGGCCTTCACTCTGGCCGCTTCCATGGCGCTGACGCCCACCGCGGACGCCAGCACCTGGGGCGGCCACATCATCCAGTGGCAGCTCAACGGGGTGGCCGGCCCGCTGTGCCTGGACTCCAACTCCTCCGGGAGCGTCTACGCACAGGGCTGCAACGGCGGTGCCTACCAGTCCTGGTCGATGAGCGACCAGCTCGGCGCCTACAGCGTCAAGGACGCCGCCACCGGCCGGTTCCTGTGCTTCGACCCGGGCAACCACAGCATCCGCACCGGCAACTGCTCCAACGGCGCGGCCGCCTACTACACCTGGCAGGTCCAGTACGCCAGCCAGGGCGGTGGCTACTGGCTCAAGAACCTCGCCATCGGCTCCTGCCTCGCCTACGAGGGCAACCGGCTGGTCATGGACTCCTGCCACAACGACGACCTCTACGACCACTTCCGCTGGCTGGCCAACCGCCGCTCCTAGGAACGACGGCCACCGGTTCCACCGGGGTCCGGCAGACAGGCGACCGAGCCTCGCGGGCCGGTGGCGAACGCCCGGCCCGCAAGCCTCCGGCCCGGCTAGCGGTACGGCTCGGCTAGCGGTACGGCTCGGCTCGGCGTCGGCCTCCGGTGCCCACCCCACGGTGAACGACGCGCCGCCGAAGCCCCGGTGTGCCACCGTGGAAGGAGGCGAACAGACCGCCTTCTGCGAGAGGAGTGGCCATGTCATCGAAGCGGCGCCGCAAGAAGAAGTCACGCTGCAAGCACGGGGCCAACCACGGCCGCCGTCCCCAGTGCTGAGTATCCGGACGAACCCCGGGTCCACGTCTCGCCGGCCTCCCGGACAGCCGGGCGCGGACGGCGGGCCGGTACCACGGCTGCGCGGCGCCGAGCGCTTGGACGAGCGCCCGGCGGGGTCCGGCGCGGTCCGGCGCGGTCCGGCGCGGTCCGGCGCGGTCCGGCGCGGTCCGGACGGCCGCACCTGCGCGATACGGGCCCGGGTGCGGCCCGGGTACGGTGAGTCGGGTCCGGTTGCTCAGCCACCCAGGTTCGGGGCGTCCGCGTTCAGGACGTCCGGCGGCACGCCCGCCCGAACCCTGAGCCGCCTCGGCGACGCGCAGGAGTCCGGGCACCCAGCGACCGGGCACCCAGGCACCGGGCACCGCCGCTACCCGGCGGACCTCCTCATCGCGGCGAGGGTCTCCTCGACCAGCACCCGCGCCCGGGCCACCGTCGCCGTCAGCGACTCGGCGGTGTCGCCCGGCGCCCCCAGCAGGCTGCGGACGCGGTGGCCGAAACCGGCCGGCGCGCCCGGCAGCATCTCGACGGCAGCCAGTGCGCCCTTCTCGTTGAGGCACCAGCGGCGGTCCCCGGCGAACAGCGCCTGCACCAGCACTCCGACAGCCCGGGAGAGGCACAGCGATACGTACAGCGTGTCCGCCCGGGCCGCACCCTTCGTCGCGGCGCCGACCAGGAACTCCGCCTCCCAGGCCCCCGCCGTCAGCGCCTCCCGCAGCGGCTCCGGGTAGGTCTCGGTCCGTCGCCGAAGGTCCGTCAACTCTCCGGTCGGATCGGCCAGCACCTGACCGAGTGCCACCTCGCCCGCGTAGCAGGGGGACCAGAATCCGAGCGGATGCCCCGCCTGCACGCCCACCTCGTACCGGCCTTCACGGCAGTCCGCCCAGACCTGCGCGACCCGGTCCAGATCCCTCAGGATCCAGTCCACCGCCACGCCGTCGACCCGCAGCCACGCGCCACCGTTGACCCAGGGCCCCCAGCCGCCCGGCCCGGCCAGCTCCACTCCCGGTCCGGCCAGCGCGCGCAACGCGGCGAGATCGGGCTCGCCACGGTAGTAGACGCCGAGGTCCCAGTCCGAGTCCGGCCGGTGCTCTCCGCGTGCCCGGCTGCCGCCGAGCAGCACTCCGACCACGCCCGGCACCTCGGCCAGGCGGCTGGCCATGTCCTCGATGATCGCTCGCACGGAGCGAGTCTGGCAGTCGGGCCACGTGTCGGGCCAGCCGTTTCCGCCCCCGGGCATGCGACGGCGTGCCATCGGATCCGGGTGGCCCGGTCTCCGCTGATTCCGGACCGCACCGATCCCATACCTGGGTATAGTTCACCCCATACTCAGGTATAGGTGCTCAGTGGGAAATCCATCCTTTCGGCAGCGTGAAATCTCCGACTTTCTGCCGACGCGGAGCCCTGGGGGCCGCTCCTAACGTGTAGGACATGAAGCGTCCCGCCGCCTCGGGACATCTCCGATCCCTTGGGAAGGCAACTGCCATGACCCGGCGCCCACCTCTCGTGCCGACCGTCGCCGCAGCTCTCGCGGTACCCGCCCGCCACACGACCGGCACGGCCGCCGCCCGGGGCCGGTGACGAGCACACCGTGAACTCCACAGTCACCCGGGGCGGGACGGCGGCAGCGGCACTGCTGCTCGCCGTCGGTGCGGCCCTGTCCCTCGGCGGTTGCTCCACCCTGACCGGCGTGGTCTCACCCGCCACCGCCCGCGACCGCGCACCCGAGGACGCGAAGCCCGTCGCCCCGGTCGACTGCCGCACTGCCAAGTGCGTCGCACTCACCTTCGACGGCGGCCCCAGTGCACCCACTCCCAAGCTCCTGGACGTCCTCAAGCAGGAGAAGGTCCCGGCGACCTTCTTCCTCCAGGGCAAGGGCCACACCGACACCTATCCCGACACGGTGCGCCGGATGGCCGACGAAGGCCACGAGATCGCCAACCACACCTGGTCGCACGAGAACCTCACCAAGCTAACCGAGGAGCAGGTCCGGGCCGAGATCGAGCCGGTCCAGGAGGACATCAAGAAGATCACCGGCCGCGCTCCCACCCTGATGCGGCCCCCGGGCGGCGCCACCGACGACGACGTCAAGAAGATCATGAAGGAGCTGGGCCTGGCGCAGATCCTCTGGAGCGTCACGGCCAAGGACTACGAGACCACCGACACCGCGTTGATCAAACAGCGCGTTCTCGACCAGACCCACCGCGACGGGATCATCCTGCTGCACGAGCGGTACGCCGGCACCATCCCCGCCGTTCCCGGCATCATCACCGAACTCCGCGCCCAGGGCTACACCTTCGTCACCGTCAGCCAGCTCCTGGCACCGGCCACCCCCGAACCCGGCACCGTCTACCGCCCGTAGCTGCCGCCCGGATGTGACCACACAGGACGCACGATCCGTACGCTCCGCCGCCCGGGCCACGACATCCGTCGAACGGGCAGGGTGACGGTCGGCAGAACGCCACCTCGCCGGATTCCCGCCCCGCTCGGCAGCGGCCACGCCGTCAGACGGGGTCGCCGTCAGGCGGGACGGGTGCCGACCAGCGGCCGGTGACGGCGGAGCCGAGGTTGTCGAGGCACGCGTCGACGGTGACGAGCAGGGTGTCGAGGTCCCGGGCGCCGCTCGCCTGCCAGCAGCGGATGGCAACCGTCATGGCGCCCGCGTGCGCGGCCACCAGGAGTTGGGGGCGCGGATCGGCCGGGTCTTCGACGTGCTCGCGCGCGGCGAGAGTCCTGGCGAGTGCGTCCTGGTGGAGCAGGAGCACGTGGTGGAGGGAGGCGAGCATGCCCGGCGTGGTCACGGCCAGTCGCAGGACGGCGAGGCAGGTCGGCGCGCCGCGGTACTCGGGAAGGGACCGGGCCACCTCGCGCAGGGCGTGGCGGGTGGCTTCGCGCAGGGCGGTCAACGGGGCCTCTCCCGGGGGTCTGCGCCCGAGCTCACGGGTGGTCAGCGCGGCCATCTCCCGGAACACGGCGAGCAGGACGTCTTCCTTGCCGGTGAAGTAGCGCAGGACCGTGCGCTTCGAGACGTCGACCACGGCGGCGATGTCGTCCAGCGTGGTGCCCTCGAAGCCGCGGGTGTCGAACAGGTCAAGGGCGGCGTGGCGGAGCGCGTCGCGGGTCCTGAGTTTCTTGCGGTCGCGCAGACCGGCGGGCGCGGTGGGGTCGGCCGGACTGGAGCCAGCCGGGCTCGGGTCGGCCGGGCTCGGGCCAGCCGGACTGGGGTCGGCCGGGCTCGGGTGCATGCGGAGTTCCTCCTGGGCTGGACAGCGTATCGGCGGCGCCGGATCGCCGGGTAGCCGGAAGATTCTGTCACCAGGTGACATATGCTCCTGGACGACACACCTGCTCAACTCCGGGCGGGCGAGGCGGCATCGACTCCCGTCAGGAGCACCACGTGCACCGGAACGTGCGGGTCATGGTCGTGGGTTATGGGCCCATGGGTCGCCGCCGCCTACCGGAGGCTCAGCGGGTGGGCTTGTCTCGAACCGTCTGTCCGCGCTGCCTGGAGGAACGTCCCGTATGTCTCGTCCCATCCGCGTCGCGATCGTCGGCGCCGGTCCGGCCGGCATCTACGCCGCTGACGCGCTGCTGAAGTCCGGTGCCGCCCAGGACCCGGGGGTGTCCATCGACCTGTTCGAGCGGATGCCCGCGCCGTTCGGGCTGATCCGCTACGGCGTGGCGCCGGACCACCCGCGGATCAAGGGCATCGTCACCGCGCTGCACCAGGTGCTGGACAAGCCGCAGATACGCCTCTTCGGCAACGTGGACTACCCGAACGACATCACCCTGGACGACCTGCACCGCTTCTACGACGCCGTGGTCTTCGCCACCGGCGCGACGGCCGACCGGGCCCTGGACATACCCGGGATCAGCCTGGACGGCTCCTTCGGCGCGGCGGACTTCGTCTCCTGGTACGACGGCCACCCGGACGTCCCCCGCACCTGGCCCCTGGAGGCGGAGAAGGTCGCCGTCCTCGGGGTGGGCAACGTGGCCCTGGACGTCGCACGGATCCTGGCCAAGACCGCCGACGAGCTCCTGCCCACCGAAATCCCGCCGAACGTCCACGCGGGCCTGCGGCGCAACCAGGCGGTCGAGGTCCACGTCTTCGGGCGGCGCGGACCGGCACAGGCCAAGTTCAGCCCGATGGAACTGCGCGAACTCGACCACTCCCCCACCATCGAGGTCATCGTCGACCCGGAGGACATCGACTACGACGAGGGATCGATCGCCAACCGCCGCGGCAACAAGCAGGCCGACATGGTCGCCTCCACCCTGGAGAACTGGGCCATCCGCGACACCGGCACCCGCCCCCACCGGCTCCACCTGCACTTCTTCGAGTCCCCCGAGGAGATCCTCGGCGAAGACGGACGCGTGGTCGGCCTGCGCACCGAACGCACCGAGCTCGACGGCACCGGCAACGTCCACGGCACCGGCCGCTTCACCGACTGGGACGTCCAGGCCGTCTACCGGGCAGTCGGCTACTACTCCGACGAGCTGCCCAAGTTGCCCTTCGACCCCGTCTCCGGCACGGTCCCCAACCGGGCCGGCCGGGTGCTGGCGGCCGACGACAGCCACCAGAGCGCCGTCTACGTCACCGGCTGGATCAAGCGCGGTCCCGTCGGACTCATCGGCCACACCAAGGGCGACGCCAACGAGACCGTCGCCTGCCTCCTCGACGACCACACCGCGGGCCGCCTGCCCGGTGCCGCAGCGCCGGAGCCGGACGCCGTCACGGCCTTCCTGGCGGAACGCGGCATCCGCTGCACCACGTGGGACGGGTGGCACCAACTGGACGCCCACGAGCGGGACCTGGGCGCCGCGGAGGGCCGCGAGCGCGTCAAGGTCGTCGAGCGGGAGGACATGCTCCGCCACAGCGGCGCCTGACCGCGGCCGCCCGGCGCCGACTCCTGGCGCCGGCTCCCGATCGCGCGGAGAACAGCCGATCCGGCTCGGGCGCGGGCTTCGGTCCGGACCCTGGCGCGGGCGCTGGCCTTGCAGGATACCGGTGGGATCGTCCCCGCAACCGCGGGGACGATCCCCGGGAGCAGCGCTGTTGCGTGCCCGGCGAATCCGGCCCCGAGGGGTGTCCGGAAGCCCCTGCAGCGCGGACGCCGGCACCGGCACGCTCCTCGGTCAGGCGGTGGTGGCGTCGGGATGTGCCACGGTGAGCCAGAGCGTGAACTGCTCACCGCCCTTGCCCTCGGCCTCGAGGACACGCCAGGAACGGTTTCTGTCCGTCCAGACGGTCGCCGTTCTCAAGGCGGTCTCGGCCGTGCCCGCGACGATGCGGAACCGGTTGTGGTCGACGTCGACGACGTCGGCACCGGGACG
The DNA here is from genome assembly GCF_042264695.1 of Kitasatospora sp. NPDC056138. Lineage (NCBI taxonomy): Bacteria > Bacillati > Actinomycetota > Actinomycetes > Kitasatosporales > Streptomycetaceae > Kitasatospora > Kitasatospora sp. NPDC056138. The sequence continues at coordinate 25,883 of NZ_JBHJVK010000006.1, forward strand.
TGGCAGCGCATCGATCGTCGCCCTCAGTGCCACTCGTACCTGATCCTGTGTCAGCATGTATGGAGCGTAGGGCCATCGGCGGCGAATCGACCCCGGTGGAGCGCCGTGGAGTTCGCGCGGCGCCGACCGGCCGGGCCAGGGGGAACCCGAGCTCGACCGGCGGCAGCCGGACGGCCGGAGTCCGCCCGGCCCGACGACGCAGGGGCACCGCCCCGCCGTCGGCGGGCCCGTCCGTGACCGCCAATGGCCGGAGGCCCTGCCCGCGCGGGGCCAGGGAGCAGTGGTGGCGGGGCCGCTGCGTCCGCGCGTGGCCGTCCTACGCTTTGCGGAGTCGGTCGATGATCCCGTCGAGGTCGCGCTGGACCATGTAGTCGCGGACGAAGTGGCCGCCGGGCTCCTCGTGCCACTCGTGCGGGATACCGGCGTTGTCGAGGAGGCCGCGGAACTCCCGCTGGCCGGCGAGCACCTGGGGCTCGTTGACCTGGCTGAACCAGTCGACCGGGTCGGGACTGGTGCCGGCGACCAGGAAGACCCGCTTGTTCCGGTAGCTCTCGATGCGCTCGACCGGGTTGTCGGCGCTGACCCTCGCCTGGTCCCACGGCACGCCGTAGACCGTGCCACCGCCCAGGTCCAGGGCGGACGTCGCATTGGCCCAGTGGACGACCAGGCCGCCGTCACGGCGGAGGCTGGCCGGGCCGGAATGCGCACTCACCGAGGCGAAGTGGCCGTAGTACTTGGCCGCGTACTTCAGTGCGCCGAAGCCGCCCATCGAGAATCCGGAGACGGCGCGGCCGTCGTACTCGGCGTACGTCCGGAAGTTCGCCTCGATCCACGGCAGCAGCTGCGCGATGTGGAAGGTCTCCCAGTTGCGGGGACCGGTGTTGGAGCTGACCGGGTTGGAGTACCAGCCCATGTGTCCGCCGTCGGGCATGACGACGATGAGCGGCTTGCCGGCGGTCCAGGCGCGGATGCCGAGGCGGTCGAAGGTGATGAAGTCCTGGTCGGTACCGCCGCCGTGGAACAGGTAGAGGACGGGGTAGGTGCGTCCGCTGGTGTGGTAGTCGTCGGGGAGCAGGACGTTGACGGCGGGTTGCCAGCCGATCGCGTCGGTCGCGAAGCGGTAGTACCACATGCGGGGGTCGTTCTCGAGGCGGTCCACGATGCGAAGCCCGAAGCCGTCGTCGGCCGCGCCGGCCGGCGACGCCGCCGCGAGGACGCCCGCGCCGCCGAGGGCCATTGCCGCGGAGACCCCACCGGCGGCCTTCAGGACACTCCTGCGGGAGGGGCGGTGCTCGTTCGTCATGATCTCCTCTTCTCCTGGTTCTCCTGGTCGGAAGTGCGTCACGGCTCGTCAGTCGACGGTGTTCCAGGTGCCATTGTCGGGGTCCCGGAGGACTGCGGCGTGCCGGCAACGCCGGGCCTCGCCGCCCGCGCCGCCCACCTCGTCGTCGACGGAGTGGCCCACCGTACGCTCGTGGCCCGAGGCGTGGAACGCCTGGTGGATCGCCCCGTGGACCACGTGTGCGCCGGTCCGCGGCGACCACGGGAACATCCCCTGTTCGAAGAACTGACGGCGGCCCTTGGGCCCGCGGGCGCCTGCGCGGGATCGTCCGGCCGTGTCAGGTGTGAGCACGGTCCGTGGACCGACGGCCCAAAAGGTAGCCGTGGGACGCCGGGCCGGGCATCCGGAACGATCCGGAGTGACAGCGCTCGACGATCCCGGTTCACCGTACGGGCGTGGGGCTCGGGCACCGGGGGAGCGCGGGACGGTCCTTCGTGCGCACGGCGGGCAGCCAGGCGGTGGACCGTGCGGAGCCCGGCGGGAGACGCACGCGGAACCACTGGGTGGACTCCGCACCCACCTCGTCGATGATGGGCATCCCTTGGGGGAGCTGGCAGTCGACGGCGAGGACGTCACCGTGCCACACCCGGGTCGGTACCACGTTGTCGATGGTGTAGGGCTGCAGGGGATCGATCGCCAGGCCGAGACTGCACTGCGGGTCCGCGTCCGGATCCGTACGGACTCTGCAGCGCTGCTCGGCGTTGAACACCCGGATCCGGCCTGCGGGATCGGCCACCGGACCGGCCGATGCCGTCGCGGCCGGCGCGCCGGAACCGTCCGACGGGGCGGCCCCGCCGTCGCGCACGGCGTACGACCAACTCGCCGCCGCGGCCCCGCACATCACGACGGCCACGAGAGCGGCGCGGGTCCTGCGCCGCCTACGGGCCGCCGGAGGCAGGGCCGCACCACCGGCAATGGCCGGCCCGGCCTCCCCGGCGGGCTCCGTCGCCGTACCCCGCGCGGCGGTGATGCGTGCCAGCAGGCTCTCGGCGGTGTGCACGGCGCGCGCGGCGTGGGTCGGGGCCAGGCAGTCGGCGGCCAGCGCACGCCAGAACGGCGGTACCGCGTTGTCCATGCGCAGCCGTGCGCGCCCGTCGGCGTACTCCTGGGCCGCGGCACTCCGCGCCATCGGCGTCGCACCGGGAAACGGCGGGGCGCCGGACGCGAACACCTCGTGGATCATGATGCCGAGGGCCCAGATGTCGGCGCTCGGCCGGACCTGCACGCCCTGCTCGCCGAGCGGGGCCTTCCAGCGCTCGGGCGGGAGGTAGTCGAAGGTGCCCATCGGGGGCGCGTACCCGTGGGTGCCGTGGGTACCGGTCAGTTCCGTGGCGAGCCCGAAGTCCGAGAGCTTGACCGAACCGTCCGCCATGACCAGGGCGTTGTCCGGCTTGAGGTCACCGTGCACCCAGCCCGCGCGGTGCAGATGTGCCAGGCCCTCGCAGACCTCGGCGATCAGCCGTGCGCCTTCGGCCTCGGTGACTCCGGCACAGGCGGCTGCGGCATCGGCGACTTCGGCATCGGCGACCTTGGCATCGAGCAGGTTCCGCAGACTGCACTCGGCCCGCTCCATCACCAGCACGATCGCCCCGTCCAGGAACGGCTGGTCGGGTTCGCTGAGCACGAAGGAGTCCAGCAGGCGGATCAGCCTGGGGTGGCCGGCCCGGCGGCCGAGTTCGACCTCGCGCCGGGCGGTTTCGGCGACCTTGCGGGCCTGGCGCGGCGCGAGCCCGGCGGTCGGCAGGAACTTGAGCGCGACTTCCTCCTGCCCCGAGCCGCCCGCGCCGTCGTCGGCCCGCCGGCCCGCGTAGACCGTGGCCCAACCACCGCTCGCGATAGGCTCGGTGACCTCCCAACAGCCGACCCGGTAGCCACGCGGGAGCAGTTCCGTGCGGTCAGTTCCCGATGTGTCGACCGGGCCGGGCACCGTCCCCTCCCCCGGTCCGCCGGCCACAGCGGTCCCCGCCGCCGCTTCCCGAAGGTCCACGCCTCATCGCTCCGTCTCCCGTGTGCCGGCACCCGCTCCGGTTCTGGGCGGCAGCAGCGCGAGATGCTCCTCCCGCACGAGCCCGAACCGCAGTGCGAGTCCGACGATCGCCTCCCGTTTGCCGTTGCGACGGGCACCCCTGCGGGGCTCGTCGTACTCGACCGGGACAGTGACCCGTGTCTTCTCCTCGGCGAGGTAGTCGATGTGCGAGCTGACCGCCCGGGCCGTCAGCCGGCCGCAGGCGGCGTGGCCCCTGAGCCGTTCGACGATCTCGGGAGTGGTCGGCACCGCGACCGGCGACTCGTCACGCAGCCGCGGTTCGCAGAGCGCGACCAGCACCAGGAAGTACGTGGCCGTCTCGTCCAGGGAGTACGCGGTGACGGTGCGGTTCCCCCACTGCCCGCCCGTGCAGTCCGGGTCCAGGTAGACGTGGTCGGGCGCGAACACCTGGAAGGCGACCGCGGTGTTGCGGCGGGTGGGCAGCACAACGCGGGAGAACTCGAAGGGAATGGGTGCTCCGGCCCGTCGTGGCGGCACCCTCAGGTACTCCCCCGCCCCCTCCGGGTTCTCCACCAGATAGCTCTGGGTCGCACTGTGGTTGCTGAGCTGCCAGTGGTCGTCGGTCACCCGGATCTCCCCCGCCAGCCGGGAGATCGCCGCATCGTCGAGCCGGAGTTCGACCGGGGTCGTCGCAGAGCCCCGCCCGAATCGCGCCACCTCCCCCGGGCCGAGCCGCAACGTCACCGCGTCACCGCACGGTGCGCCGCCGACACCGCTCCCCTGCGGCAGATGGATCACTATCCCGCTCACTGTCCCCTCCTCGCCCCGCGTCGGAGGCCGTCACGCACCCACGCACGTCGAACGCTACCCATCCCGCTCGAGGGTTCACTCCTCGGCTTCGGCCACAATGAGCCGGCACTCGGCGCCCGCTCACTCACCGGTCCCGTGACGCCGTGCCAGGGCCGCAGTCCGATCGGGGGCGCCTGCGTCCACCGCGCCTTCCTCGTCGACCCCGGCGGCTGCAGCGCCGCCGACGCCCCCGGTGTCCGCGTCGACATCGGCGGCTGCACCATCCGGATCCCGGCCGACACCAGCCGAAGGTCGCACCGGGCGCCGACACGTCGAGCAAGAATGGGCTCAGGTCACCGCGGCTGACCGCACGGCCACGGCCCACGCCCGTCAGGCAGGCCCGGGGGCACCCTCGTCCCCCTCGCCCCACCCCGACGGGGACCAGGAGAGAGGCAGGCCCGTGTCCAGATCGACCGCTCCCCGCGCCGGGCAGACGGAGCTGAGCCTGGCGGCCGCCGCCCTGTGCCTGGCCGTGTCCTGGATCCACGTCCAGGACCAGGGCGGGTTCCCGGGCGACAAGACCCCCGGCTACATGGCGACCGGGTACTACCTGCTGGAGGCTGCGGGCGTGCTCTGCGCGGCCCTGCTGCTCACCGGTGTCGCCCGGCGCCGGCAGTCCGCCCTGACCTGGCTGCTCGCCGCCGCGGTCGCGCTCGGGCCCCTGCTCGGTTACCTCCTCTCCCGCGGCCCCGGCCTGCCCGGCTACGACGACGACCGCGGCAACTGGACCGAGCCGCTCGGTCTGATCAGCCTCGCCGTCGAAGGCGTGCTGCTGGTCCTCGCCCTGGTGGGGCTGCGCACCACCGCCCGGACGGCCGCGCCCGGCCGCAGGCGACGACACGGCTGAGCGCTCGGACGCCGACCGCTCCGGTCCGAGGACCAGCGGCGGAGGCGGGCGCAACGTTCCGGTCACGATGGAACCGATGCAGCAGCAAGTGACGGTCCGTCGCAAGACGATGATCAGGTGAGTTCCACAGGACTGCTCAAGGGATGCGCCGTACTGCTGCTGGCCGCCGCACTGGCCGGCTGCGGCGACCTGCCGGCAACTGACGGCTCAGCCGCACCGGAGAACACGCCCGCCGCATCGGCGAGTCCGACGCCCGAGGGCTTCTGCCCACCGCCCGAGGCCCAGGGTGCCACGACGCCGGGGCCCTGCATCAGCTACAGCCAGGAGCAGCGGTTCGCGGAGAACCACGCCTACGCCCGCGTGATGCCGCTCGCAACGGGAGTCCAGGCCGCGGCCCAGCCCCGGGTCCAGGCCCTGACGGCCGCACTTGAACAGCTGGCCGGCAAGCCGATCGACGAAACGCGGCTGCGCGCGGCCGTGGCGACGGCCACGGGCGTCAAGCCGTTCGCCGTGACGGTGACGGCCTTCGATCCGAACGACCCCGTGAATGCGACGGTGGTGGTGGAGCTGGCGAACGGCTGCCTGCACGGCGACATCGCCGGCCCCCGGGCCGCCGCCGAGATCACCGGCTTCATCGCGGACGGTGGCTGCGTCCCGGCCGTCGGCCACTGACGACCCCGGCGGGGAAGCGTGTTCCCGAGGAAACAGCTTCCCCCCGGGGGAGTCGGGGCACCGCTGTGGTTCAGAGCGCCCCGCCGTCCCACCGGAACTCCGGACGGATCCCCTGTTTGATCAGGTCCTGTCCGGCGATCTTGAGCTGGAACATCGTCGCCACGTCAACGGGGTCGCCCGCCGTCCAGCACGCCTCCAGATGGATCAGCAGCCTCGTCAGGGTGCGGCTGAACTCGACCGACGGGCTCGGCTGGGCGGAGGAGGACGCGAACTCGTACACCTCCGGCAGTGCGACGGGGTCTCCGCTGAAACTCCATTGGTCGCCGACCTTGACCAGTCGCTTCTGGACGAACAGCTCCTTGAACAGGTAGTAGTGCGCGTGTCCGCCGCCCTCCCCCGACGGCTGGTCCGGAGATCCCTGGGATCCTTCTCCTTCGCTCTTGATCCGTTCGATCGTGTCGATTGCGTCGGTGACACTTCTGATCGGGTTCGCGAAGGGGACATCCACCGCGTGGGCGTTCTGGACGATCACGGGATCGAGCGATTTGAACGCTGCGCTGATCGTGTCGTAGAAGGCGCCGATCGTTGCGGGCCGCTGCTCCACCGCGAGTGCGATGGGAGGGAATTCCGGATACTCGATCTGCATGAACACCGCGAGCTGGTCCTTGGTCAACGGCTTGAGGTCGACCGGCAGCTTCTGCGGAATTCCTCCCGGCAGCTCGCTGATCGGGTAGGCGGGCAGGAAGGCCGCGTTCGCGATCGACGGCAGACCGCCGATCGCGGTCAGGAGGTTTCCGGCCAGGGCGAAGTGCTGCATCTCCTGGCTGACGATTCCGTGCAGCACTCCCTCGGTGCGGTCGGGGTCGTTCTTGACGGACCACTGCGCGCACAGGTACGGCGGGATCGTCGCAAATTCAAGGCGCATCGCCAGCTGCAACGCCCCTTTGAGGTCGTCCAGTGACAGGGTTTCCGCTTCGACATATTCCCTGACCGTCTTCATGTGCAATATCCCTGCGGTAGTCGGTTGGACACTACAGACCGAGCTTCCGGAGCTCGTCGTCGATGATGCTCTTGACCTCGGGAGTGACACTCGGGAAGCTCTGCAACGGCACGTTCCCGATGTAGCCGATCGCCTTGAATCCGACGTCGGAGGTGAAATAGCCGTTGAGCAGCATGGATCGGAACCTGGTGAAGAAGCTTCTGTCCGCCGCGGTGGGCGACGCGATCTGGTCGATGATCCGGCGCTGCCGGGGGGCGTCCAGCTCCAGGAACCCGGCCCCGAACTGGCGAACGGCCTCCGCGTCGACCATCGCGAGGCCAGCCGTGATGACGGTCCGGTGCTGCTGCTGTGACACGTAGGGGGCGCTCACCCAGTCGTCGAAGAAGTCGACGATTCCCATCGCGCTGGGGGCCGGATACTCGGCGGTGCCCGGCAGAACGAGGTCGCCGAGGGCCGCGACGAGTGCGCGTTCGTGCTCCGAGAGCGTGCGCGGCCAGGGCGTGCGCGGTGTCACGAGGTTGGGATCGGTGCCGTAGCCCTGCACCTGGGCGTCGCTTCCGGCAAGACTGTGCTGCTCCATCGCTCCCTCTCGTTCCTGACCGTCCGGCACCGGGCCGTCCCTTCCACGTGATCGTGCTGCTCGGGAGAGTCAGAGTCCGCCGCTCCGCAGCAGTTCGAGGATGCGGTTCGAACTCCGGGCGGCCAGGGCCAGGATCGTGAGCGTGGGGTTCTTGTCCGCGCTCGACACGAACGCGGCTCCGTCGAGGACGAAGACGTTCTTGACGTCCCAGCACTGGTTGTGGGCGTCGATCACGGAGTTCTCCGGCGACGTCCCCATGCGTGCGCCGCCGACCTCGTGCACCGCCCCGCCGGGCTGCGGCATCGCGAACGGAGTGTTGTCCGGCGCGCCGCCGAGCCGACGGAACACCTCGTTAAAGGTGGCCTGCATGTGCATGGCCTGCCGGATCTCCGAGTCACCCCATTTCCAGTGGAAACGCAGGACCGGTACGCCCCACTTGTCCTTGGTCGTGGGGTCGAGATCGCAGAAGGAATCCTCGTTCGGGATCATCTCGCCCTCGCCGATGAGGGTGACGAAGGTGCCGTACTTCCGTCGGACCTCCTCGCGCAGGGCGTCGCCGTAGGTCGCGCTGCCGGAATCCACGAAACCGCCGACGCCCGTGGTGGGCATCCGGCGCCCGCCCCGCGGCTCGATGTGGTACCCGCGCGGGAACTCGAGGTGTCCGGCGGCCTGGTCGGCCAGGAGCCACCACGGCACGTAGACGTGCGGCGCGAAGATGCCGTCGTCGTTCTGCGGCGGCACCTTCTCGAGCAGCGGAATCCGCGACGACCGCGAGAACTCGACCGAGTCCATCAGGTACTTGCCGACGAGTCCGCTGCTGTTGCCGATTCCGTTGGGGAAGGCGGCACTTCTCGAATTGAGCAGGATGCGCACCGACGAGCAGGTTCCCGCCGCGAGCGCCACCACCCTTCCCCTGACCGAGTACTCGGCGCCGGTCGCGCGGTCGTTGAAGCTGACGCCGGTCGCCCGCCCGGACGCGTCGACGTCGACCCGCGACACCATGGCGTTGCACATGACGGAGAGGTTCCCGGTGGCGCGGGCGGGCGGGATGAGGACGGTCGTGCTCTGGAAGTTCGAGCGGCTCGAGCAGCCGCGGGTGCACTGCGTCGCGTACAGGCACGCCGCACGGCCGTTCAGCGGCTTGGTGAGAATGGCCGCGTGGATCGCCGCCACCTGCATGCCCATGCTCTCGAACGCCCGGGCGAGGACGATCTCGTGGGCGCGCGGAGGCGGCGGCGGGAGCTGCACACCCGGCGGCGCGTCGGGCGCGTTCTCGATCCCGTGCGGCAGGCCGGTGACGCCGATGAGACGTTCGACCCTGTCGTACCAGGGGGCCAGATCGCTGTACTCGATCGGCCAGTCGAAGCCCAGGCCGTCACGCGTCCTCGGCTTGAAGTCGTAGGGGCCGTAGCGCAGCGCCACCCGGCCCCAGTGGTTGGTACGGCCCCCGAGCATCCGAGGCCGCCACCAGCTGAACGCGTCCGAGCCGGCCGCCTGGGTATAGGGCTCACCGCTGATCTCCGGGCCGCCGTCGACCGTGGCGTCGTAGAAGCCGCCCGGCTTGTCCACCGTCACGGCCCCCCGTAGCGGCGCGGCCTCCTGGGTCTGGAACATCGGCGTCTCGGTACCGGGGTCGTAGTCCCGGCCGGCCTCCAGCATCAGGACCCTGAGACCTGCCGAGGAGAGCTCGTGCGCCGCCATTCCACCGGCGGCCCCGGAGCCGACGATGATGACGTCAAAAGCCTGGGTGTCGGACACGTGGCCCCACTCTTTTGTCGGGACGTTTCTGTACGGCGCCCGCGCACGCATCGGCCCGTGGACGGTGCACCGTTGTCGTTGCCGTCGGCCGAGCCGTGAGCGGCTCTCGCGGACCCCGTGGAGGGACGCGGCACCCGAGCTCCGTAGGGCGCCCAGCCTATCGATTCGTACCGATACCAAATGCGGGTTTCGTGTCCGCCGGACGGGTGACGTCGGCTGACGATCGGTGGAGAGGCCGTCGGGCCCCACCGGACCGACCGCAAGGCCGGCGGGATCTCGCGGGGTCCGCCACCCCCGATCGCCTCCCGGTCATGCCCGGGGCGGGGAAAGGCGCCCTGCCGCCCAGGGCATGACCGGTTGGGAACGGAGGCCCTCGGCAGGAGGGACGGGGCCGCCCGGCGGTGCGGGCGGGTGGGGCGGATTCCGAGGGCGAAGGTCAGGCGCCGCGACCCGTGCGGGGGCCGTCGGCGGTGAAGGGGCCACCGGCTGCGAAGGCCAGGTCGGCGAAGCGTTCGCCGATGCGGCGGTGGGTGGCGGCGTCCGGGTGGAGGTCGTCGGGCAGCGGCAGTCCGGCGGAGTCGGCCTGCCCGTAGAGGTCCCGGCCGTCGAGGTAGTGCAGGTTCGGGTCCTCGGCCGCGCGCTGCGCCACGATCCGGGCCAGTTCGTCCCGGATGACGTTCAGGGTCAGTTTCCCGCTCGCGCGCTCCGCCGGGTCGCCCACGGCCCGGAACCGCAGTCGTCCGGCGCTGAGGGCGGTCAGGTCCGGGGCGCTGGGGCCGGGCGTGTCCTCGTGGATGGGGCACAGGATGGGCGAGACGACCAGCAGCGGTGTGGCGGGGTGGCCGTCGCGGATGGTGTCGAGGAAGCCGTGCACGGCGGGGCCGAAGGCGCGCAGACGCATCAGGTCGGTGTTGACCAGGTTGATGCCGATCTTGACGCTGATCAGGTCGGCGGGGGTGTCCCGCAGGGCACGGGCGGTGAACGGGTCGAGCAGGGCGCTGCCGCCGAGGCCCAGGTTGATCAGTTCCACGCCACCGCGGGAGGCGGCGAGTGCGGGCCAGGTGGTGCTGGGGCTGGCGGCGTCGGAGCCGTGGCTGATCGAACTGCCGTGGTGCAGCCACACCCTGCGGCCCCGGTCCGGTGCGGGCTCGACGGGGGCGTCGGTGCGCAGGGCGACGAGTTCGGTGGTCTCGTTGTGCGGCAGCCAGATCTCGACGTCCTTGACGCCGTCGGGCAGGCCGGTGAAGCGGAGGGTTCCGGTCGGGCCGGGCCTGTGCTCGGCGGTCCCGGTGGTCATGTCGATGGTCAGGGTGTTGCCGCCGGTCACCCCGGCCTGGGCGGCCAGGCGGCCGTCGACGAGCAGGTCGTACACGCCGTCCGGGCGCGGCGGGGCGCCCGGGTAGACCCGCTTGGTGGGGAGCGTGTCCAGCTCGACGGCGGTGGCCCTGGTCCGGAGGACCAGCCGTACGCCGGAGGGCTGGGCTTCCGCCATCGCGAGTTGTCCGTCGGTGCACTGGGCGCGGGCCCCGGCGGGCAGCCGGTGCGGCAGCAGCCCATGCGCGGTGCGCTCCAGGTCGAGGGCGCCGCGCAGGAGGTCCGGGGTGATGGGTGTGGTGATCCAGTCGTACTGGGTGTGCATCGTGTCAGCCTGCCGATCGGATTTTCCGGATTGCTCCGGCTCGTCGCCGCGGCGCACGGTCGACGACCCGCGGCGGGTGTGGGCGGGAGTCAGGGCGCGGGCCAGTTCCGCAGCAGGGCGTCGAGGGCGTCCATGGTCCGCGACCAGGTCTCCTGGGTGTCGGGGGCGCTGTGGCTGAACCCTCCCCCCAGCTCCAGGGTCACGTAGCCGTGGAAGACGCTGCCCAGCAGCCGGACCGCATGGGTCTGGTCCGGCTCCGTCAGGTCGTAGCCGCGCAGGATCGCCCGTGTCATCTGCGCGTGCCTGCCGCCGGCGCTGGCGGCCGCCGTCTCGGGGTCGAGCCTGAGCTGGGTCGCGGCGTAGCGTCCCGGATGCTCGCGGGCGTAGTCGCGGTAGACGTTCGCGAGGGCGGTCAGAGCGTCCTTGCCGGCCCGGCCGGCCAGGGCGTCCGCCGCCCGGTCGGCGAGTTCCTCCAGGGCGAGCAGGGCGATCCTGGTTCTGAGGTCCTGGGAGTTCTTCAGGTGCGAGTACAGGCTCGCGACCTTGACGTCGAACCGTCTGGCGAGCTCGGAGACGGTCACCTGGTCGAAGCCGACCTCGTCGGCCAGCTCCGCCCCGGCCTGGGTCAGGCGTTCCGTGGTCAGTCCCGCGCGTGCCATACCCATCCTCCCGTTTGATAGAGCCGATTATGCATTTGCCTAAGACCTTTAGGCAAATTAGCCTACCGTTCATGAAGCCGCTGACCGAACAAGAGATCCGTGCCGCGTTCGTGAACTGCACCAAGGGCGAGGCCAAGCGCCTGTCCGTGCCACGCGACCTGGCCGACCGCCCCTGGGACGACCTGGACTTCCTCGGCTGGCGCGATCCGCAGGCGTACGACCGCGCCTACCTCGTCACCGTGCTGGACGGCAGCCCGCAGGCCCTCGCACTGCGCTGCCCCAGCCCCGCCTCCTGGCAGATGCGGCGCAGCATGTGCTCGATGTGCCTGACCGCCCACACCGGCGGCGTCTCCCTGATGGTCGCGCCGAAGGCGGGGGCCGCCGGGCGGCAGGGCAACTCGGTCGGCACCTACATCTGCAGCGACCTCGCCTGCTCGCTGTACGTGCGGGGCACGAAGGACGCGGGGGTCGGCGCACGGCTCCAGGAGTCGCTCACCCTGGAGGAGAAGATCCAGCGGACCGTGGCGAACGTCGCCGCGTTCCTCGCCAAGGTGACCGCATGACCGCCGACGGCCCGTGCGGCGGCCGGGGCGGTGTCCGCGTACGTCGTGGCGCTCCCCCACGGGGGTGAAGTCCGCTCTTCCGAACGGGAGTTCACCGGTGAGGCGGGGGCGGTGGGGGCTGGGGCGGCGGAGGCAGCGGGGGTGCCGGTGAGCGAGAGCACGCAGGCGGGCGAGGCTGTTGCAGCTCCGGCGCCCCCGGCCCGTGAGGAGTTCCCGGGCCACCGGGGGAAGGAAGGCGCAGCCGGGACAACGGTCCCGGGGCGACGCCCGCGTGACCCGACTCGTCCGCCTCGCGCACGTCACGGAGGCTCGGCGTCACGGAGGCTCGGCGTCCAACCACCGGGTGGAACTTCAGAGTCGGCTGTCGACCGCTTCGACATGCCGGATCGCCCGTGCCTGGGGGAAGCTGGAATTATCCCTCAGTTCGACCACCGACAGCGCCAGGAGGTACTCCATGAGGCGCACGTACTCGGCCGGGGCCGCTGTCGCCACCGCCGCTGTCCTGTTCGCCGGAACCGGAACGGCGTACGCGACCGGGAACCCCCAGCTCTCCACCAGTCGCGGTGGCGCCGCGAGCACCGCCGCCCAACTTCCCACCAAAGGACAGATCAAGGCCCTGTTCGACCGGTGGAACGCGGCTCTGGCCACCGGCGACGCGAACCGTGTCGCGGACCTCTACGCCCCTGACGCCGTACTGCTGCCGACCGTCTCCGCCGAGGTCCGCAGCACCCGGGCCGGGATAGTCGACTACTTCAAGCACTTCCTGGAGAGCAAGCCCGTCGGCACCATCCAGGAACGGTTCATCAACATCCTGGACCGCGCCAATGCCGTCGACACCGGCCTCTACCAGTTCACGCTGACCAACAAGGACGGCAGCACGACCAAGGTCAACGCGCGCTACACCTTCGTCTACGAGCTGCGCGGAGGCACCTGGCTGATCATCAACCACCACTCCTCGGTGCTGCCTTCGGGCTGAGGCTCCTGGGCCCGCACGTCCACACCTCCGCGCGCCCGCACCTCCGCGCGCCCGCACCTCCGCACGTCCACACCTCCGCACGTCCACACCTCCGCACGTCCACACCTCCGCGCGCCCGCACCTCCGCACGTCCACACCTCCGCGCGCCCGCACCTCCGCACGTCCGCGACACGTCACCCCCTCGTGAGCGGCCCTCCCCCGGACTGCGGTGCACCCGGACGCCACTTCACGCCCACGCGGGTCCATACGACGCAGGCCGGTTCCGCCACGGGCTCACCGCCAGGTGACGACAGCCGCCCTCCGGAGCTGGCACGATGTCTGCCATGGACCGAGCGGCGAAGGTGAAGGACGACCTCGCGTCCCGCAGTCGGCACGCGACTCTCCGCTGGGCGTCCTTCGACGGCGGTGACCTCACGTCGGTGCGCTTGCCGCAGTTGTGGTTCACGCGTTGCTCGTTCCGTGGCACGGATCTGCGTCAAGCCACCCTCGACGGCTGTCACTTCAAGCTGTGCGATCTTCACGGGGCCGATCTGCGCGGGGCCTCCATGAGGGGGGTCACGCTGGCAGGCTGCGATCTGACCGGTGCCGACCTCCGGGGTGCGGATCTGACCGGCGCACGGCTCAGTCGGGTTCTCACCGGCACCCCGCCCCACGGACTGACCGACACCACCGGCGCAAAGCTGGACAACGCCGTTCTTCGCGACCTCCGGCTCGACCAGGTCATCGGCTGGCCCGTCGCCCGCTGACGGGCCACCCTGCCCGACTGCGCGATGGTGCGCCGCACCCACGTGCCGCGCCCCGGGTCAGGTACGGCCGGCACTCAGTCCGTCCATGATGAGGTCGAGCAGACGTTCGGCCTGTCGGCGCTGTTCGGGTTTTGCCGAGGTGAGCGCGACGCCGGTGAGGCTCGCGAAGATGTCGGCCGCGCTGATGTCCGACCGGATGACCCCGACGTCGCCGGCGGCGTCCATGAGGGACGTGAGAGCGGCCAGGATCATCTCGTGGCTGCGGGCGTAGGGGTTGGCCCCGGCCGAGACGACGGCACGAAGGGCTTCGGCCATGCCGAACTTGGCGGACGCGTAGTCGATGAAGCGGCCCATCCAGGCGCGCAGGGCCTCGCGCGGCGGCATCGTTGCCAGCAGGTCGGGCGCGGCGTCGCAGAGCCGGGCCAGCTCGTTGCGGTAGGCGGCCTCGATCAGGTCCTCCCGGGTGGGGAAGTTCCGGTAGAGGGTGCCGGTGCCCACGCCCGCCTGCTTGGCGATGTGCTCCAGATGGGCGTCCAGCCCCTGCTCGGCGAACACCCGCACGGCGGCGGAGAGGATCTTCTCCCGGTTCCGCCGGGCATCGGCCCTCAGCGGACGCGGCGTTTCATCGGTCATCGCGGCACTCCTGCTCTCTCCCGGTTGCTAAGTGGAGGCACCTCCGCTTAGCCTTCCGGGTGAAGCGGCGGCGCCTCCGTTTCCACTGTACGGGCATGCGCCGCCCCCGACGTCGCCAGGAAGAGGGACATCATGCCGGACATCGAGCACAAGGTCGTCGCCATCACGGGCGCCAGCAGCGGGATCGGCGAAGCAACCGCACTCCTGCTCGCCGAGCGGGGCGCGAAGGTCGTCCTGGGGGCTCGGCGACCGGAACGCCTGGAGGACCTGGCCACTCGCATCGCCGCAGCCGGCGGCGAAGCCGCCTGCATGGTCACCGACGTGACCCGCAGGCAGGACCTCGCCGCCCTCGTCGCCCTGGCCCGCGAGCGGTACGGCAAGCTCGACGTCCTCGTCAGCAACGCCGGGGTCGGCCCGGTCTCCCCGCTGGACGACCTGCGCGTCGACGACTGGGACACCATGATCGACGTCAACATCAAGGGCGTCCTCCACGGCATCGCCGCCGCCCTGCCCGTCTTCCGCACCCAGGGCTTCGGGCAGTTCGTCAACACCGTCTCCACCGCTGCCTACCGCACCGTGCCCAACCAAGCCGTCTACTCCGGCACCAAGGTCGCCGTGCGCGCCATCTCCGAGGGCCTGCGCCAGGAGGCCGGCGACGCGCTGCGCGTGTCGATCGTCTCGCCCGGCTTCACCAGGACCGACTTCATCGACAGCGTCGCCAACCCCGAGGTGCGGGCCCACCTGTCCTCGGCCCGCGACCGGATGGCCATCGCACCCGAGGCCATCGCCCGCGCCATCGCCTTCACCATCGAACAGCCGGCCGACGTCGACGTGAGCGAGATCGTCGTACGCCCCACCGCGCAGAGCTGACGGCGGCGAGGCAGTCGCCGTGCCTCGGCCCCTCCCGGGCAGCACGGCGGCTCGGCTCGCAGCGCTCCCGCCCGCCTTCCTCCGTGAACCCGGCGACGGTGGGCGGCGTGGCCGGGAACACATTGACATGCAAGTAAGCCTTGCCTAACCATGGCGGGCATGTCTTCGAACACCGCCCCCTCGGCCGACCCGACGCCCGAGCTCACGGCCTTCGACATCGACCTGACCGCCTGGGAGACCCGCCGCCGGGCCGAGGTCGTGGCTGCACTCGGACCGGACTGGGATCCGGTGGCGGTCCTGCAGGGCGAGGAAGAGGCGTACGCACTGCTCTACTCCGGACTCGACGCGGAGCAGCAGCGGGTGTACGCCGAGCTCGTGGCGGCCGGCGTGCTGCCCGCAGCGCCCGGAGCGGGGCCGCGCCGTGCTGCCGATTGATCCGCAGGCGGACATCGGCCGCCGCGCCTGGGTGGCCTGTCCGAGCTGCGACGACGCCCGCGACTGCGCCCCCTGCGGGGAACGGCGCAACTGCGGCGACCACTGGCGCTACCTGCTTGCCAACACCGGCAGCGTGCTGCACCTCCAGTGCCCGGGTTGCACGCACGTCTGGGACCACGAGACCGGCTTCGGCGCCACGCGGGGCCCCGGCGCCAAGGCTTGGTGAGAGCGCCCGCAGGTAGGCGCACACGCTGAGCGGACGCGGCTACCTGCCCTCGGCGGGCTTCCCGGGCCAGGCCGACCCGCTATCCCGAGGACCCGAGGACCCGGGCTCCTGAGCACGCCATCGCGGTGGACGGGCTCACAGGATCCGGCTCGGACGGGCGAGCGGGCCAGCGGGCCAGCGGGCCAGCGGGCCAGCGGGCCAGCGGGCCAGCGGGCCAGCGGGCCAGCGGGCCAGCGGGCCAGCGGGCGGGCTGCACACCCTGTGCCCGGCCGACGGTTCCAGGACGGGCGTCGGCCTACCGGCGAGTATCGACGGTCCGTGTCGGACCATGGCTGTGTGGGAGTGAAGCCGGCATCCGACCGCGCCGAGCCCGCCCGTGTGATCGACACCGCGCCGACGGCTCGCACAGCCGTCGCGTGGATCCCGCCGGCGGAACTCTGGCCGACGATCCAGGACATCCGCTGGGAGCACGATCGGCAGATCCGGCGGTGGCCGCCCCACGTCAACCTGCTGTTCGGCTTCGTGCCGGAGTCCGACTTCGAACGGGCGGCCCCGCTGCTGGCCGAGGCCGCAGCCCGGCAAGCGCCGTTCAACGCCCGGCTGGCCGGGGTGCATTTCTTCCACCACCGTGAGGACGCGACGGTCTGGCTCGACCCGGGTGCAGCCGGCGCGGCACCGTGGGTCGCACTGCACCGGGCACTGCAGGAGCGGTTCCCGCACTGCCGCAGTCGCGGCGGGGGTTTCACCCCGCACCTGTCCCTGGGCCGGACACGCCATCCGAGGCAGCTCGCCGCCGAGTGCGCGGCCAGGCTCGGCAGCCGGTCGACCCGGGTCGAGGAGGTGACCCTGCTCTCCCGCCGGGGTGCCGGACCGATGCGGCCCCGAGCCGTGATCACGCTGGGGACGGGCGAACTCCGCTGGCTCCCGGACCCCGATCCGGACTAGGGGCCGGCGATCAGGGCGAGTCGGCCGGAGCGCCGCAGCCCGGATTCAGGCGGATGCATCCGCTGCGCAGTGCCCGAGCGAGCAAATCGTCGGCGACGAGGCCGGTGGCGGCGGTGGTGGCGCGGGTGCGGGTGCGGGTGCGGGTGCGGGTGCAGGTGCGGGTGCAGGTGCGGGTGCGGGTGCGGGTGCGGGTGCGGCAGGCGAAGCCTCCCGGGCTCCGACGGGTCGGCCACCGCAGCGCCTGCGGTGGCCGTCGGGGTGGGACCAATACGTCTGCCCGCCCTGCCCGTTGTGCGATCAGGAGGGGTTCCGGTCCGGGCGCCAACGGCGCAGCGTGGCGCCGCCCTGGTCCAGGATGAGCCAGCTGCCGTCGCCGAGCGCGACCGGGTACCCGTCGACCGGGTGCGGGTAGGCGACCAGGCCGAGCGGGCGCAGCGTCAGGGCGTCCAGCAGCCAGTGCAGTTGGCCGCCCCGGTGCTGGCGCGCGTCGAAGGTGCCGGCGATGACGGTGTGGTGGTCGACGAAGCCCGCGACGAAGTCCCAGGCCGGTTCCTGCGTCGGGTCGGCTGGGAGGTCGCCGGCGTCGCGGTCCATCAGGACGCGGCCGTCCGGGAAGCGGTGGAGCAGGAGCGCGTCGTGGCTGTGCGGGGTGCTCAGGAACGCCCGGCCGCTGGGGTGGACGGCGACGGGGACGCGGAAGCCGTCGCCGATCTCACGGACGGTGAGCTCCGCCCCGTCCCAGTGGCCGAGGTAGGCGGGGGATCCGTCCTGGCCCTGGCCGGTGCCGAGCAGCACGTGCGCGCCGTCGGGGTGCGGCAGGTGGTGCGAGCCCTGGGATCCGCCCTCGATGCGGGCGCGGCCGAGCACCGTGCCGTCGGCGGCGTCGAGGACCAGCCACTCCTCGTGGGTGTCGGTGTCCGGGTCATCGTGGTCGAGGCCCGGCAGGACGTGCGCCCACACGAACCTGCCGTCCGCGCTCACCAGACAGGATCCCTGCCACAGGCCGCGGCACGGTTCGGTGCCGTCGTGGCGGTGGGGCCCGTCGCCCCAGCAACCGTGGCGGTACTCCCAGCGGGTTCGGCCGTCGGCTTCCAGCGCCAGCACCGAGCGCTGGCCGGAGAGCGCGATCAGGCTGCCGTCGGCGCTCGCCGCGCAGGCGCTGTTGTGCCATCCGGGCCACGGGTCCGGGACGGTGGCGAGCACGGCGGGGTCGCCCACGAGGGCGGCGGCCAGGTCGACCAGCACGATCGCGCCGTCGTCGTGCAGCAGCGCCTGCGGGGCACCGCCGGGGCGGCCGAGCAGGGCGTAGCCGCCGGTCACCGAGGCGGCGTCGGGCAGTTCGACTGCTCCGGCCGGTCGGGCATGGATCGTCACAGGGCCTCCTCGGTGCAGCACCGTACCCGGCGGGTCGGACACCGCACCCCGGGCCCGGCCGTCCACGGCCGGCCGGGCCCCCGTACCGGACGGTCGGAGGTCGGCTTGGATGAGACGGGTGAAGCTACGCATGGGACTGCCCGCCGGTCGGGGCGGTGACCGCCACACGGCGTGCGGCCCGGACGGCGCGCGGGAGCGGGAGAAGCGGTCTCGGTGCGCAGGTACCGCCCGGGGCGGACAGGAACCGGCCGACACGGTACTGCGTCGTGGAGAAGCACAACTCGCTCTCCGGGAACCCGTAGCAGGAAGTGAAGCGCATGCCGTCAGGCGACCAACCGTATGAGGGCCACAACTCCGTCGTCCTCCTCCTGCTGATTCCGGCGGGCCTCGTCGCCACCCCGTGGTTGGTCCTGTACGGGGTCAGGCTGTTGGTCCGAGCCAGGAGGTCCGGGTCAACGACGTTGGCCCGCAAGGCGGTTGCCGGCCTGGCGTGGGCCGCAGTGGCCGGCATGTACACCTGGGGGTTGCTGCACCTGTTCTTCCTCGACGACCAGGGCCGGGCTCAGGCATGCGCTGCGGCAGTCGGTACGGGACATCTCACCGGCTACGTCCCGTCGTTCATGCCGTTGCATTTCGGGTGCCGCACCGGTGACGGGCGCACGGTCGAAGCAGTCATCCCGTCGTACCTCAACCCGGTGCTGGCCTTGCTGGTGGTGTGCGCCGCAGTCCTCACCGGATTCGCCATCGCCCACCGCAAGGGGGGCACCGGGTGACGGCGGACGCCGCCCGCCGCCCGCCGCACGAGCCGAACCGGGACAGCGACACGGAGCGTGCTGCCCCGGCCGGGTGAGCCGGGGCAGCCCGGCTCGGGACCTGCGAGGAGGTGCGACGATGGAGACCACGGCGCCCGCCGCCCGGGCCGTCCGCTCCCGATCGCCCGATCGCCCGATCGCCCGCCTGCCCGCCCGTGCGGTCCGTGGCTCCGGTGGCTGCGGTGCCTGCGGTGGGAGGAGGAACCATGACAGCTCTCCTGCACCTGCCCCACAGCCCTCGCGCCCGAGAGGCAGTCCGGTACGGCGCACCCCCACCCGCCGCGCCCCCACTCGCCGCGCCGGCCGAGGCGCCGCCGTCCGGGGTCGAGCCGTGAACGGCCTACCCGGTCCCGGTACGCCGTGTCTGCGGGTGGCCGTGGTCGGCTCGGGGCCGGCCGGTCTCTACACGGCCGAGGCACTGGTCAAACACGCCGCTGGGACCGACGGCGGTGTCGGGGTCGAGGTGACCGTGGACGTACTCGACCGGCTGCCCACTCCCTACGGGCTGGTGCGCTACGGCGTCGCCCCCGACCATCCGTCGATCAGGTCGATCGCGGACTATCTCCGGCGGGTCCTCGAACACCCGCAGGTGCGCTTCCTCGGCGGTCTGCGGCTGGGCGGGGAGGTGACCCGCGAGATGCTGCTCTCCTGCTACGACGCGGTGGTGTACGCGACCGGCGCGCCGCTGGACCGGAGGTTGGGGGTGCCCGGCGAACAGCTGCCGGGCAGTGCCGCAGCCGCCGACTTCGTCCGCTGGTACTGCGGGCACCCGGACACCGATCCGGCGATGTTCGCCCTCGACGCCCGGGCCGTCGCGGTGATCGGCGCCGGCAACGTCGCGCTCGACGTGGCCCGGATGCTGGCCCGGCCGGCCGCCGACTTCGGCGTCACCGACGTGCCTGAGCCGGTGCTCGCGGCGCTGGCGGCCAGCCGGGTCGAGGAGGTCCACGTCATCAGCCGCCGCGGCCCCGCCCAGGCCCGGTTCACCACCAAGGAGCTGCGCGAACTCGGGGAACTGCCGGACGTCGACATCACCGTCGACGCGGCGTGCGGCGGACTCGACGGCGACGACGCGTCCGGTGGCGCCGCCTCCGGGGACGGCAGCGGCCCGGAACCGCCGGACCGCCGGGTGCGGGGCAACCTGGCCGTACTCGCGGACTGGGCCGACCGGGAACCGCGGGGCGCCCCCAGGCGGGTGTCCGTGCGGTTCTGGCGCCGGCCGGTCGAGATCCTCGGCACCGACCGGGTGACGGCGCTGCGCCTGGAACGGACCGCGCTGGAGGAGTCGGGCCGTGTCACCGGCACCGGCGCGTACGAGTTGCTCCCCGTGCAGTTGGTGCTGCGTTCGGTCGGCTACCGGTCGGTGCCGCTGACCGGGGTGCCGTTCGACGCGCAGCGCGCCGTGGTCCCCCATGCCGACGGCCGGGTGCTGGGCGCCGACGGCCGGCCGCGGCCGGGCGAGTACGTCGTCGGCTGGCTCAAGCGCGGGCCCTCCGGGGTGATCGGGACCAACCGGGCCGACGCCACCCAGACGGTCCGCGCCCTGCTCGCCGACCAGGCCCCGGGTGCGCCCGGCGCACACCGCGCGGACCCCGGCGCACCACCGCTGGCCGAACAGCTGGCCGCTCGCGGCGTGCGCCCGGTGACCTACGCCGAGTGGCTCGGCATCGACCGCCGCGAGCACGAGATCGCCGCCGACCTCGGCCGGGGCGACCGCGTCAAACTGAGCGGCTGGGACGCCCTGAGCACCGCGAGCGGCCACCGGCCGACACCTTCCACCTCCCCGGCACCGACCGAGGGCCCGCTCCCCTGGTAGGGCGTCACCGGCGTTCAGCCGGGCCCGGAACGTTCACCCCGGTGACCCGGGCCCGGCTCTCCCGATGCTCCCCGGGGCCGTGAGTCCGCCGGGTGGCCGACTGCCTCGCGGGTCCGGCAACGGGAGCAGCGTGGCGGCGGCACGGCACGACGGCCCGCGCCGTGCCGCCGCTCTCCGGGTCTCAGGAGAGCAGCGCCGCCACCGCGTCGGTCAGGTCCGCCGCGACCGCCGCCGGATCGCCCAGCGCCGCGCCGACCATCGCGCCGTCCCGCAGCAGCACCACCACATCCGCCCGCCGCTCCGGCTCGGCCACGCCGGCGACGCCCAGCAGGCGGGCCAGCGTCGCGCGGAACCACGCCCGGTGCTCGGCGATCGCCTGCGCCACCGGGCTGCTTCGGTCCGGGTACTCGGCCGCCGCGTTGATGAACGGGCAGCCCCGGAAGCCCGGTTCGCACATCTCCTGGCCCAGCCGGGTCATCATCAGCGGGAGCAGCTGATCAGCCGTCAGGCCCAGCGCCTCCGCGTGCTCCACCTCGGTCCTGATCCGCGCGTCCCACTCCTGGACGTAGGAGCGGACCAGGTCCTCCTTGCCCGGGAAGTGCCGGTAGAAGGTCGCCCGGGTGACGCCGGCTTCGGTGACGATCCGGTCCACCCCGACCTTGTGGATCCCCTCGGCGTAGAAGAGCCGGGTCGCGGTCTCCAGCACGCGAGCACGAGCGGCGGACGTGGCGGGAGCAGCCGGGGCGGGCGGCGTCGGAGCGGGTGCGGACGTGGCGGTGGAAGGCGTTCTCACGTTCCCGACCGTACTCCACGCCACAGATCCCACGCTGGCGCACATCTGCGCGAGGGTCTACGATCCGGGAAGAACGAACGTTCTGTCTCGCACTCTCGCGAAGGATCCTCCATGGCCAAGTCCCCCGAGGTCGGCACTCCCGCCCCCGACTTCACCCTGCCCGGCCTGCTGCTCGCCGACGGCACCACCGAGCGCCGCGAGTACCGCCTCGCCGAGGCCCAGGGTCACCCGCTGGTGCTGGCCTTCTACCCGGGCGACGACTCTCCCGTCTGCACGAAGCAGCTCTGCTCCTACACGTCCGACCTGGACCGCTTCAAGAACCTCGGAGCGACCGTCTGGGGCATCAGCCCGCAGGACCTGGAGAGCCACGAGGCCTTCGCCCGCAAGCACCGGCTGGGCTTCCCGCTGCTGAGCGACACGGACCGGGCCGTTGCCAAGGCCTTCGGTATCGCCGTCCCCGGGCTGGGCCTGCGGCGCTCGGTCTTCATCCTCGACGCCGACGGGACGGTCCGCTGGAAGCACGTCGCACTGGCCGGCCTGACGTTCCAGGACAGCGACACGCTCACCGAGCAGCTCGCGGCCCTGTAGCGGGACGGACGGCAACGGCACGGACGCCTGCGCCCCCGGCCATGGCCCGCACTCGGGCCGCGGCCGGGGGCGGGTCCGCAGCGGCGCAGGCCGGCCACGGCGGAACCCCTGCCACCCCACCTCCCAAGTCGCCCATCTTCAAGGGGATTCGCGGCGGAGGCCGACGCACGCCGGACGAGCGCCAGCAGATCACCTCCGCCGGGCCACCTCCAGCGGACCGCCCGGCGCCGCCCCGGCCGTCGTGTCCGCCGATGCCGTCGTGTCCTCCGATGGAGTGGTCACGCCGACGACACGGGGTTTCCGGGCGGGTCCGGCCTGGCGTTCTGACTAAGCGCTTGCTTAGACTCTGCGTTGCAGAGCACGGATCCATGCCGCGCAGAGCACGGAAAACAGCGCAGGAATCGAACCGCCGGGAGACGCCATGTCCGCAGCGAACCGTCAGATCCGCCTGGCCCGCCGACCGGAGGGCGAGGTCAGGCCCGAGGACTGGGAGCACGTCACCGAGCCGGCCGCAGCGCCCGGCGAAGGCCAGTTCGCGGGCCGGACCCGCTTCATCTCGCTGGACCCGGCGATGCGCGGCTGGCTGGACGACCGTCCGTCCTACCTGCCCCCCGTCGGCCTCGGTGAGGTGATGCGGGCCGGGTCGGTCGTCGAGGTCACCGAGTCCAACCACCCGAAGTTCCGGCCGGGTGACCTGGTCGTCGGCACCTTCGGCGTCCAGGAGCAGGTGGTCTCCGACGGCAGGGGCACGCTGAAGATCGACCCGTCCGCCGCCCCGCCGTCGACCTTCCTGGGCGCGCTCGGCATGACGGGCATGACGGCCTACTTCGGGCTGCTGGACGTCGGGGCCCTCAAGGAGGGTGAGACGGTGGTGGTGTCCGGCGCCGCGGGCGCCGTCGGCACCATGGTCGGCCAGATCGCCAAGGCCAAGGGCTGCCGGGTCGTCGGCATCGCCGGCGGCGCCGAGAAGTGCGCCCTGCTGACCGGCGAACTCGGCTTCGACGCCGCGGTCGACTACCGCACCGAGAACGTGAAGAAGGCCCTGCGCACCCATGCGCCGGACGGCATCGACGTCTACTTCGACAACGTCGGCGGCGAGATCCTGGACGCGGCCCTGGCCTGCCTGGCGATGCACGCCCGGGTGGTGATCTGCGGTGCAGTCAGCCAGTACAACGCCACCGAACCCGTCCATGGCCCGTCGAACTACCTGTCGCTGCTGGTGCGCCGCGCCCGGATGGAGGGCTTTGTGGTGTTCGACTACGCGCCGCGCTTCGCCGAGGCAGCCCGGGAGATCGGCGGCTGGATCGCCGACGGCCGGATCAAGGTCCTGGAGCAGGTGGTCAAGGGCACCCTGGACGACTTCCCGGACACCCTGCAGATGCTCTTCCGGGGCGAGAACACCGGCAAGCTCGTCCTCGAACTGACCTGACGACCCCGCGCGCAGAGCGCGCCCGGGAGTCGGCCCGGAGCCCGTCAGCGGCTCGTTCGGACCACGGCCCGTCGGTACCGGCCCCCGCACCGGTACCGACGGACCGTGGTCCGAACGCGTTCTCCGCCCTGAAGGCCCGGCCGCCCGTCGAAGGAGCGTCTCCCTCCGGGCAGCACGCGCACCCGTCTCGCACTGTGCGCCTCCGGGCCCTGCCCCCTCCGGTCGCGAGGCACCACGCAGGGTCCGGCCGATCCCGCCCTTGCGGCGTCCGGAGCCACCCGTGGCCGGATCTCCGGCACGGCCGACGGCCGACGGCCCGGCCGGTGATGCGTATTTCAGCAGTGTGACGAGCCGGGATGTCCACGATTGGTCGTGCACCGTTCAACTGAATGTCCGTCATCGGACCGAACGGCGTGGCCCCCTGTCGCCGCATCCGATCGAGACCCGCTCAAGTCACGTGCTCAAGAGCTCAACTGTCTCGAATTCAACCTTTTCGTGGCGCAAATTCGCCACCGCCCATCGTGCACCGACCACGACCGGCCGATCGCATGAGATCTAGCTCACCAGGCCATTCAGGAACCCGGCCGAAGATTCCGATGTCAGAGCGTTCGACCATGGTCAGTCCGACTCTGCGGATACACGCACCTTGAATCCGAAGGCTCACGAAGGGTGATAGCCTACGTTCTGTCGGTGGGGGCGCCAAGTGATCCGTCTATCTGTTCAATTGACCGACGATCACTTCGGCTCAAGAGCTGGCGACCCGCTCTGATCCCTTTCGATCCAGTGACAGTCCAGTCGCGCCGTGATCCCGATTGCCGTCGACCACCGGTCGCCAATCGCCCACAGCCCATCCGGTGATTCCGCGCCCATGCGGTATCGCCGCACCCTTCGTATGCCCCAAAGCAGGAATCGATGCCCGTTCAACCGATAACGGAACTCATACGCTTCGCGCGCGACAACTCACCCTTCTACGCGGAGCTGTACGCCGGTCTACCCGACCGCATTACAGACCTGACGGAACTTCCGGTCGTACCCCAGACCGAGTTCTGGCAGGCCAACACGCCACGTGACAACCGCCTCCTGACCGGACCGCTGAACGACGCGGTGGTCTTCAAGAGCGGAGGCACGACCGGTTCCCCGAAGTTCTCCTGCTACGACCGCGAGGAATGGCGGGAGTTCACCACCGCGTTCGGTGCCGGCCTGGTCGATGCCGGGCTGCGTGCCGGGCACCGGGTCGCCGACCTCTTCTACGCCGGGGACCTGTACGCGAGCTTCCTCTTCATCCTCGACTCACTGCACCGCTCGCCCGTCGCCAACGTCCGCCTGCCGATCGGCGGAGCGGCACCGCTGGAGTCGACCGTGCAGACCCTGGAGCAGTTCGACATCGAGGTGATCGCCGGCACGCCGACCACCCTGTGCGCGCTGGCCGACCACCTGATGGCCTCAGGACGCGAACTCCCGCACGTGGAGCTGCTGCTCTTCGGCGGCGAGGGCCTCTACCAGGACCAACAGCCGCTGCTGGCCAAGGTCTTCCCCAACGCCCGTACCTCCTCGATCGGTTACGCCGCGGTGGACGCCGGACTGCTCGGCCGGGCGGTGCCCGGAGCGGACCCGCGGGTACACCGGGCCTTCACCCCGCACACCGTGGTGGAGATCCTCGACGACCACACCGGCGAACCGATCACCCGCAACGGCGTCCCGGGCCGGGTCGTGGTGACCGACCTCCGGCGGCGGCTGATGCCGGTCCTGCGCTACCCCGTCGGCGACCGCGCCGAGTGGACCGACGCCGCCGCAGGGCACTTCCGCATCCTCGGCCGGGCCGAGGAAGGCGTCCGGGTCGGTCCGGTGTCGCTGTACACGCAGGACGTGCTCGACCTGGTCACGGCCGCCGATCCGCAGCGCCGGGTGACCGGTGTGCAGCTGGTGGTGCGCCGCTGGGACGGGCGCGACGGCCTGCTGCTGCGCCTGGCCTGCGACGGGAACGAGGCGGGACTGCCGGAGCTGGCGGCCGCCGTCACCGACCAGGTCCTGACCGGCCGGCCGCTCTACGCCGAGGCCGTGGCCGCCGGGCACGTCAACCAGCTGTCCGTCCAGTGGGTGCGACGGCGGGAACTCGCCGTCAACACGCGTTCGGGCAAGCTGATCCGCGTCATCGACGAACGGCCGCACTCGTGACGGCCGCCTCCGGGGCACCCCGGAAGCTCCCCGTCGTGCTGCGCAACCGCGCCTTCGGCGCGGTGTGGGCCGCACAGGTCCTGACCCAGGCCGCGGGCCGGATGTTCCAGGTCGGCGTGGTCTGGTGGCTGGTCGGATACGCGGCCGGCAGCGATCGCGGCCTCGCCTCCGGGGCGTTCCTCGCGGTCAGCACCCTGCCCGCGGTGGCCCTGGCGCCACTGGTGGCCTCGCTCATCGCCCGCTGCCCGCACCGGACGGTCCTGGGCGGTGCCGCCGCGCTGGCCGGCCTGGTCGCGGCCGCCACGGCCGGCTGGACCTACGCCGCGGCGCTCCCGATGGGCGTGGCGTACGGGGCGGCGCTGCTGCTGGCCGGCTGCCAGGCCGTCTTCGACCCCTGCCTGACCACCTCCATCCCCGAACTGGTCGACGACGCCGACATCGAGGCCGCGACCGGCTTCGAACTCGCGACCCAGTCCCTGGCCGGGCTGGCGGGCGGACTGCTGGGCCCGCTGGTGGTCGACGCCTGGGGCCTGGCGGGCATCGTGGCAGGCTGCGCGGGCGCGTACCTGCTGGCGGCCGCGTTCATCGGCGCGACCCGCTTCCCCGCCCCGGCCGCCGAGCCCGGGGCCGACCAGGCCGCCACCCCCCCGGCGGACGCTGCGTCAGATCCTGGCCGACGTACCCTTCGTCCGCCGGGTACTGCTCTGCTTCGCCGCGGCGAACCTGTTCACCACCGCCGTGTTCGTCGTCATGCCGCTGTACACGCGTTCGGTGCTGCACGCCGACGGCTCGACCGTCGCCGCCCTGGAGGCGGCGCTCGGGGTGGGCACCCTGGCGGGGTCGTTCACCGGCGGCCGGCTGCCGGGCTCGCCCACCGCCGTCGGCGCGGGCTGCCTGACGCTGATGGCCGCCGCGCTGGGCCTTCCCGGGCTGCTGGCCGCGCAGGCCGCCGCCGTCGGGGCGATGGCCGTCGCGGGCTGGTGCGTGGGCGTCATCGGGGTGCGTTTCGTCGCCCTGTTCCAGCGGCTGGTGCCCGCCGGTGACAAGCCCGGGTTCTTCGCCGTGATGCAGGCCCTGCTGGGCGCCACCTTCCCGCTGTCCTCCCTGCTCTTCGGCATCCTCGGCGACCAGCTCTCACCGCGCTCGCTCTGCCTGGTGCAGGCCGTCGGGCTGGTGCCGGTCGCGGCGGCGCTGTGGTGGCTCGGCAACGGCAGCCGGGACCTCTCCGAGGCCGCGGACCCCGCCGCGCCCGTACTCCCCGACGCGGCGCCCGACGCCGGCCCGGTACCCGCAGGAGCGCAGTCGTGACCGTGACCCTCTCCCCCGCGACCCTCCAGGACATCGCCCAGCTGCGCCAGTTGTACTTCGACGTCTACGGGCACGGCTACCCGGTGGCGCTGGGCAGCGACCCCGCGGAGATGCGGCGGCTGATCGCCGACCCGCACACCCACTGGCTGACCGCACGCCGGTCCGAGACGGGCCAGCCCGTCGGATCGGTGGTGGTGCAGACCGACCACGGCAGCCGGGTCGGCAAGCTGGTCGGCCTGGCGGTCCACCCCGAGCACCGGCAGGGCGGGCTGGCCGGACGGCTGACCAGCGCGGTGTGCGCGGACGCCTTCGCCACCGGCACCCTCGACTCGATCTACGCCACCGTCCGCGTGGTGACCCAGGGACCCCAGCAGGTCTTCGCACGCAACGGGTTCCGGCCGCTCGGCCTGATGCCGAACGCCGTCGAGGTGGCGGGGTGCGAGAGCCTGGCACTGTTCGCCCGCTACGCCGACGGCGTCCTGGACCGCCGGGAGGCGGTCGAGCGCACGCCCGCCGCCCTGGCACCGCTGCTGGAGGCCGCGGCGAGGAGCACCGGCATCGGTTACGGCGCCCTGCGACCGGCCGACGCTCCGGACGCGGGAGCGCGGCCCGTCCGCCTCATGCCCTCGACCACCGAGCTGGAGGTCGTCACCGCGCCCGGCTTCGTTGGGCGGCGGTTCCTGGAGCTCTTCCCCGATCCGGCGGAACGCTTCTTCCCGCTGCACAGCCCGAACACGGTGCTGACCCCGGCGGACGGCTCGTTCGAGGTGTACGCCGACCTCGACCCGGTCGCGGCGAGCTGTTCGCTCGTCGCGGTGCACCCCCGACCGGCGGCGGTCACCCACGCGCTCGAACCGCTGATGGCGGCCGTCACCAGGGCAGGTGCCGACTACGTCGAGACCCTGCTGCCGCTGTCCGACACCGCGGGGCTGAGCGCCTTCCTGGCCTCGGGGTTCATCCCCAGCGCCATCTACCCGGCGATGCGCCGGATCGGCGACCGCTTCCACGACCACGTGGTGCTCTCGCGCACCAGCCGTCAGATCGACTTCCGGACCACCGCCGTCAGCGGGCTGCTCCAGCCGTACCTGAGCGCCTACCTGACCGCCTGGACCGCTACCTATCTGCCCCTTCACGAGGTTGCCCCATGAATCCCCATCTCGCTCCCGTCGAGGTTCCCGACCCGGCAGCACTCCCGCACGTGCAGCAGCTGTGCGACCTGGCCTCGCCGTACGCGGCCGGGCCCGAGAGCGACGCGCTGTTCGCCGCCGCGATGGCCGAGACCAACGCCTGGCACGCCGAGCGCTCACCGTTCTTCGCCTCCCTGCTGGACGGGCCGCCGGAGACTCCCGCGCCCACCGTCGGCGAGGCGGTGCGCACCCCGCTGGTGCACGCCAACTTCTTCAAGCGGCACGAAGTGCTCTCCATCCCCCGCGAGGAGGTCTTCCTGCACCTCACCTCGTCGGGCACCACCGGCCAGAAGTCGCAGATGTTCTTCGACACCTGGACCATCCGCTCCGCGCAGCGCATGGTGGCCCGCATCTTCGACCACTACGGCTGGATCACCCCCGAACAGCCCGTCAACTACCTGCTGTACAGCTACGAGCCGGCCGAGAAGCTGAAGCTGGGCACCTCGTTCACCGACAACTACCTGTGCGACTTCGCCCCGGCCCGGCACACCACGCACGCCCTGCGGCACACCGGCAGCGGCCACGAGTTCGACGTGCACGGCTGCATCAGCGCCCTCCAGCGGTACGCCGAGGAGGGGCTGCCGGTGCGGATCCTGGGCTTCCCGGCGTTCCTGCACTTCACCCTGGAGCGGATGCGGGCCCTCGGCATGCCGCCGCTCCGGCTGCCCGAAGGCTCCCTGGTGCTGCTGGGCGGCGGCTGGAAGGGCCACACCGACCGGCAGATCGCCAAGGAGGACTTCTACGCGGAGGTCACCGAGCAGCTGGGCATCCCGTCCGGGCGCATCCGCGACACCTTCGGTTCCGTCGAGCACTGCGTGCCGTACATCGAGTGCGAGGAGCACCGGCTGCACGTACCGGTCTGGTCCCGCGCGGCCGTCCGCGACACCCGGACCCTGCAGCCGCTCCCCTACGGCGAACGCGGCTTCCTGCACCTGGTCTCCCCCTACATCACCTCGGTGCCGGCGCAGAGCGTCGTCATGGGCGACCTCGCCTCGCTGCACCCCGCGCAGGACTGCCCCTGCCCGCTCGCCACACCGTGGTTCACCATCCACGGCCGCGCCGGGGTGAGCCGCAACCGCAACTGCGCGGCGGCCGCCGCCGAACTCCTGAAGGGAATGTCGTGACCACCGAACCCCACTTCTGGCAGGGCTCGTTCATCGACGACGCCGAGGCCGGCCGCCGACTGGCCGAACTGCCCGCGCTCGCCGAGCGCAGCCTGGCCGAACCACTGTCCACCGAGACCGTGCTGAACGCCTGCGCGGCGGTCGGCGCCTCGCTGCGCACGCCCGGCAGCCCG
Source organism: Kitasatospora sp. NPDC056138 (assembly GCF_042264695.1). Classification (NCBI taxonomy): domain Bacteria; kingdom Bacillati; phylum Actinomycetota; class Actinomycetes; order Kitasatosporales; family Streptomycetaceae; genus Kitasatospora; species Kitasatospora sp. NPDC056138. The sequence goes on from NZ_JBHJVK010000006.1 coordinate 55,389, forward strand.
GTGCACACCCGGCTGACCGCTCACCTCGTCGACGGCGGCACCGACCCGGACGAGGCCGCCGCCACCCTCGCCGAACTCGCCGCCGTGCTCGACCGCCAGGCGCTGGAGCGCAAGCTCCGGCGTGAACTCGGCGGTCTGCACCCCGAGCGGCTCAGGCGTCCCGATGCCCGGGAGACCGTGTTCGAGGCCTGGGCCCCGGTCGGACTGCTGGTCCACATCGCCCCGGGGAACGCGGCCGCCGTCGCACCGCTGAGCGTCGTCGAAGGGCTGCTCACCGGGAACCTCAACGTCCTGAAGACCAGCAGCGGTGACACCCTCCTCGCCCAGCACCTGCTCGCCGAACTGGCCGCCGCGGACCCGACGGGAGCGCTCGCACGGCGCATCGTCGTCCTGCGCTTCCCCTCGGCCCGCACGGAGTGGCTGCGCCTGCTCTGCGCACCCGCCGACGCCGTGGCGGTCTGGGGCGGCGAGGACGCCGTCCAGGCGGTCTCCGAACTCGTGCCCGCCGGCTGCCGGTTGGTCGAGTGGGGGCACAAGGTCTCGTTCGCCTACCTGACCCGCGACGCGTGGTCCGACCCGGCGACCCAGGACGCCCTCGCCGCCGACGTCTGCCGCTTCGAGCAGCAGGCCTGCTCCAGCCCGCAGGTCGTCTACCTCGACACCGACGACACGGACGAACTCTTCGCCTTCGCCGAGAGCTTCGCGACCCGGCTCGCCGCGGTCTCCGCCAAGTACCCCGCGCCGGAGCTCGAACCGGCCGAGTACGCCGAGATCACCACGACCGAGCTGGTCACCGGCCTGGAGCAGCACCTGGGACTGACCAGGGTCATCACCGCCGACGACGGCTCCTGGCGCGTGCTGGCCGACACCCGGTCCGCGCTCGCCGCCTCGCCGCTGCACCGCAGCATCTGGGTCAAGCCGCTGCCCCGCACGGCGGTCAGCGCCACCCTGCGCCCGATGCGCCGCTACCTGCAGACCGCGGCGATCGCCGGCAGCCGGGCCGACATCGCCCGGCTCTCGCACGCCGTCATCGCGGCGGGCGTCCTGCGGGTCACGCCGGTCGGGGCGATGCTGGACAGCTACCACGGCGAACCCCACGACGGGGTCTACGCGCTCCAGCGCTACAGCCGCCGGGTCAGCGTCCAGGCGGACGAGTCCTTCGGCGCCACGGCCTGCCTGGACGACCTGATCGCCCCCGCCGCCCCGCTCGCAGCTCCGACCGGCCCGCTGCTGGACAAGGCCGGAGTGCAGGAGCAGCTGCGCACGCTCGCTCCCGAGCACGCCCACCTGTACTTCCGCAGCGGTGGCACCACCGGGGCCCCGGCCCTGTCGGTGTTCACCAACGACGACTACGACACGCAGATGCGCGCCGCCGCGAACGGCCTTCTCGCGGCCGGCTTCGACCCGGCTCGGGACCGTGCCGCCAACCTGTTCTACTGCGGTGGCATGTACGGAAGCTTCATCAGCTTCTTCTCGATCCTGGAACGCCTCAACGCCACCCAGATCCCGATGGCCGCGGGCCCCGACCACGCCGCCGTGGCCGAGGCCCTGGTCGCGTACCGGGCGGACACCCTCTTCGGCATGCCCTCCTACCTGTGGCAGCTGCTCCACGACCAGGGCGAGCTGCTGCGCGAGTACGGCGGGATCCGGAAGGTGTTCTACGGCGGCGAGCACTTCACCGCCGAGCAGCGCAGGGTCCTGACCGAGGACTTCGGCGTCCAGGTGATCCGCTCGGCCGCCTACGGAAGCACCGACCTGGGGCCACTGGGCTACCAGTGCACCCACTCGGAGGGCTCGGTCCACCACGTCCTGAGCGAGCTCCACACCCTGGAGATCCTGGACCCGGCCGCCGACCGGCCGGTGTCCGCCGGACAGCCCGGACGTCTGGTCTTCAGCAGCCGTACCCGGGCCGGGCAGCGCCTGGAGCGCTACCAGATCGGCGACCTCGGCCGCGCCGTCGACGGGGTGTGCCCGTGCGGCAGCCACACGCCGCGGATCGAGCTGCTGGGCCGCTACGGAGACGTCGTCCGGGTCGGCACGTACTTCTTCAACTACCGGCGCTTCGTCGAGGTCGCGGAGGAACAGCTCGGCTACCGGGGCGAGTTGCAGCTGATTCTGACCTCGGGCGGCGACCGGGAGGAGCTGTCCGTCCGGCTCGACGAGCGGTACGCGCCCGCTCCCGAGGAGGCCCGCGCCGTCCTGCTGACCGCCATCGGGGAGCTGGGCTCCGCGGTCGGCGAGGGACTGCTCACCTGCACGGTCGAGACCTCCGGGGCCGGCGGCTTCGAGCGGACCCCGACCAGCGGCAAGCTGCGCACGGTGATCGACCGGCGGCAGCCGACCACCTGACGCGACGGGGCCGGGGCACTGCGCCCCGGCCCCACGCCGTGGGTCACAGGGAGCGTTGCGGGGGACGTGCCGCAGTAGGCCCGGTGGCCCGACCCGACCCCACCCACCGACCTGACCCACCGACCCGGCACCATGGCCGTCGGCGGTGCGTTGGCAGCAGGGAGGCAAGGGAGGCAAACGGATGAGTGAGCGCAGAGGACTCGGGCGGCTCCTGGCCGCGGCGGCCGTCGCCCTGGTGATCTGGCTGCTGGCACGCGGCGGCCATCCGTCGGTGCGCCCCGGCCCGGACTCGGCGTCAGGGCGGCCGACGGCGGTGGCGAGCGCGTCCCCCACCCCTACGGCCGACCCGTCCGCCCCACCGCCGGGCGGTGCCTCCTACGACCCCGCGGACTTCGCCGGGCAGGTCCGTACCTCCGCGAACAGGGCCGGAGTCGACCCGCAACTGCTGGAGGCGATCCTCTACAACGAGTCGTACAAGCCGCACGACCCCGCGCTGGAACGCGCCTGGCAGCGCATCAAACCTGATTCCGCCTTCGGCATCGCCAACATGCACCGGGCCGCCTTCGACGACACCAAGCAGGGGCGGGACTTCGCCGACCGCACCTGGGAGGAACTGCCCGACCACCCGGATCTCGCCATCGAGGCCGCGGCCTGGTACCTGCACGACCTGGCAGCCCAACTCCCCTCGCACTGGTCCGCGTCGTACACCGAGGGCGAGTTGCTGGCCCTCGGCTACAACGCCGGGGCCGGCAACATGCTGGCCTTCGCCCGTGGAGCGCACCCGGGCGCCCAGGCCGGCTCCTACCTGGAGCGGCTGCACGACAACTGGTCGAAGGCCGGCCAGGCCGTGGGGTCCGAGCGGTAGTGGAAGCACCGATGTCGGAGCGGTGCCGGGCGGGCGGGCGACGGGACCGCGCGGCACCGGCCGTCCGGCACCGGCGACGCCGGCCCCAGGAAGTCCGGGCGCATCCTGCCCGACCGGATCCGGCGCCCCCTGGAAGCTGACTGGTTCTCGCTTCGACGCGGGCCCGCGGTGTGCGGCTCGGCGGTGCGTGGCCGGGCGGTGGGTTCTCGCGTCGGCGCCCGTGACGGCCTGCCGCTCGAACTACCCTGCGGCATGCTGCTCCGCTCGCACGGCGGAAGCCCTGCTCGACGGAGAGCCACGAGGTCGGGCGAGCGTGTGTCACGGCTCTTCGAACAGGAGATCCGCATCCTCGGCCGTTAGACTGAACTCGCAAGCAGCCCATGAAGGGACAAGGCCATGCGCTGCAGCCCCCACTCTCTCCGAGCTCGGCCTGCCGCTCTTCGCCTTCCCCAACGTGCTGCCCGGTGCCGCGGCGGACGGGTTTCCGCTCACGCCTCGACGACGACGTCGGCGTCCGTGTCACCGGCGGCACCAGAGGTCCGCTCCAGCACCCTGAACCTCACCACTGCCCAGAACGGTGGCAGCCAGTACCCCATGGCCTGCCACCGCGGGCTGGCCACGGGTAACGAGCAGGGGTCTTCGCGACGGCACGTCCTGCGTGGAGCCGCCGCCTCGCTCGCGGCCTCGTCAATTCCATGCGGACGCGCAGCGTACGGCGAGTGGTGCCGCCGGGCCCAGGCCTGACCTCACGCGTCGTGTGCGCTGAACGACTGCGCGTCCAAGTTCACCCACGCCGGAATGTAGGTAATGTCATGCATGCAACAAATTACCGTATCCGCGGCGCGTGCGCCGCCGCCTGCGCCGCCTCCCTGCTGCTGCTCGCCGGTGCGACCGGCGCGAGCGCCGCCCCCTCCGGGACCAACCTCGCGCCGCAGACCTCCGGCGGCGAGATCCTGGCGCTGGAGAACGCCGCACGAGCCCAACAGGGCTGTCCGGCACTGAACGAGAACGGGCAACTCACCCAGGCCGCCCAGGTTCACAGCACGGACATGGCCAACAACAACTTCTTCTCGCACACCGGCTCCGACGGGTCCGACATCGCAACTCGTGCCGCACGCGCGGGCTTCAGCCCCAGCATCCCGACCAGTGAGAACATCTCCAGCGGTGCGACCAGCTCACAGGCCGTCTTCGACGGCTGGATGGGCAGTGCTCCCCACCGGGCCGCCATCCTGAACTGCAGCTGGACGCAGACCGGCATAGCCGGTTCCGGCACCCTCTGGACCCAGGTCCTCGGCACCTGACCAGTCGAGCCGGCCGGTCCGCGCCCGGCCGGCCCGGACCGGCCCGGACCGGCCGGGCGGGGCCTCCCGGCCCACCCAGCGCCGTCACGACGTGCGTGTCCCGCGTCCCGTGTCCCGGAGAGTCGCTCGGTGGCTGGAGTCGTACCGAGCAGACCGCCCGGTGGTAGCACGGCGGTTCCGGTCGGGACGATCCTGAGATCGTCCGGACGTGAAGGCAGGGCCTCTCGGCAACTCGCGGGTGTGAATCCCCTACGAGTGGCGGGAGGCCCTGCTGTCTTGCGTTTCGGGGCAGGCCCACCCGGCGGGGCTCGTTCTCGACCGGTCTGGCGGTGGCGTTGACCCGACGCGGCCATCGTTCCTCGGCACCGGGCCGGGAACCGCCCTCCGCAGACGCCGGGCCGGGGCCACAGGAGTGGGCGCCGGTCCCACCTGACGGGCTGCGCCCGGCCCGACTCTCCGCCACGAGCCCAGCGGTGGAACTCAGGGAAGCCGGACGGTGACCTCCGGGAGGGCCGGTGACGGTCCGTCGAGCAGCGACTGTGGGACCCCCGCCGGATGCAGGTCGAAGTCAGGGATGGATCGCGACGTCGTCCTCGATACTGACCGACAGTCAGCTTTCAGTCGAGCATCCGATATGACTACTCCGACCTCAGTGGGACATCGGCTGTCGCGACCCGTACGAACGGTACGGTCGGGAGCGAGCCCTCCCTCCGCCTCCCCCTGCCGGCACAACCCGTCTGTCACAGGACTGCAACAGGCGCGACCGGGCGGACCTGGGCCACGTGTAAAGGAGTAACAACAACCGCAGATCCGGTCGCTTGCATCCAACAGGCCGGACAAGCAAGGGAGTTCACCATGTCGGCTCACCGCCGCCTGTTCACCGCTGCGGCTCTCGCCGCGAGCACCGTCCTCACCCTCACCGCCTTCAGCGGCCCCGCCATTGCCGCAGGCTCGCCGGCGCAGTCGAGCGGCGCGGACGTCGCGCTGTGCGGCAACTCCGAGTTGGAGAGCGACATCGCGCCCAAGATGATCGGCCTGCACGAGAGTGCCGGTTCCCGGTGGAGCGGCGTCGTCAAGCTCACCAACACCTCGGCGCAGGACTGCGTGATGTACGGGCCCGCCGATCTGCGGACCGACCACACGAGCGGCGAGTTCACCAGGCTGACCACCGGCGTCCTGGGCGACGGCATCTTCTCCACCGACCGGGCGCACGGCACCGTGGTACCGGTGGGACGTTCGGTCTACCAGCCCGTCACCTGGCTCTCCTCCCCGCCGATCGCCCCGAACGCGAGCTGCACGACCGGCAACCTGCTCGTCATGGTCCGCAACGGGGGCGTCCTGACCCTGCCCATTCCCGTCAAGGACGGCCGCTTCTGCCCGAGCGGGGACATCGACTCCCCCCAGGTTCTGATCGGCGTCCCGCAGCGCACCCAGGTCGACGCACTGGCCCAACTGCAGAACCTCGGCATCAAGTAGCAGACTCGGCCACCGGACCGTCCGTCATTGATACGCGACAGGAGCCGAGTTGAGCGGTGATCGGCCGGGGCCGGGACGCCCCGGCCGATCACCGTTCTCGCCGTCGGATCCACTGCACCGAGTTCGTCGTCCCGACCGCCCCCACCCCAGCCGAGGAGTCCTTCCACCGCGGCCGAGCCGCACGAGCCCACCACACGGTGGGCGTACCGGGACCGAGCGGCCCACCCCGTTCCAGGACCGGTGTCGGCACCGGGCCGCCCGCTCGTGGGCGCCACAGGCGCGGCCGCTCCAACCCGGTCCGGGTCAGCCCCGTTCCCACTGGATGAGGTCCTCCCAGGCGGGACCGCCCCGACGCCGGACGGGAGGCAGTTGCTCGGCGGCCGGATGGCCGAGACAGACGATCAACTCGGGGCGTACGCCGTCTGCGAGATTGAGCAGCGTGGCGACCGCCGCACGGCTGAACGAGGTGACCGGCCCGGCTCCCAGGCCGATGCCGTGTGCCGCCAGCAGCAGGGTGGCGGCGGCGGTGCCCACGTCGATGTAGGGGCCGGGGTTGGCCGGGGGGAACCCGTAGCTCCGGACCTGTGGCCAGTCGACGCAGACGACGATCGCCGCCGTCGGGTGCTGGAGCATACCGGGCGAGACCATGCGCAGGGCCCGCAGGAGCGGCGGACGGGTGACCGCGACGTAGCGGTGCAGGCGCCGGTTGCCGGCGTGCGGCGCGTAGCGGGCGCTGTCGAGCACGGCCGTGAGCTGCCGGTGGTCGACCGGCTCCGGCGTCAGGACCCTGACCACCCGACGGGTGCGGATCGCCCGGAGCACGGTGTCGTTCACGAGTCCGTTCCGTTCCGGTCGAGGTCCCGGTCGAGGTCCCGGTCGAGGCCCTGGTCGAGGTCCCGGTCGAGTCCCAGGGAGACGACCAGGTGTTCGGCCACCGAGCGGCACAGCGCGTCGAGGCGTTCGACGTAGCCCTCGGGGTCACCGGCGCCGACGGTCGTCTCGGAGAATCCCCGGCGGATGTCCGCGAGGAGGGGCTGCAGTCCGGCGCCGGCCCTGGGCTCGATCATGGCGGCCAGTCGGCCGGCCGCGGTCAGCAGGCGCATGGGCGCGTACTCGGCCGCCTCGTCCACCTGGGTACGGGCCGCCGTCACCAGGTAGGCGAGGAGTTCTACGGCGTCGCCTTCGTCGAGCACGGGAGAACCGGACACGGACGCACCTTTCGCTGCCTACGGGCGGTCCTCACCGCGTACCGGTGCCGCAGCGGCGGGCCGCCCCTGTCAGCAGTCTCTTGCCCCACCGCGTGCGCGGCCTGCCGGGCGCACCCGCCCAGGTGCCCCGGATCCCGGCGGAGGGGCCGATCGGGCCACCGGACGGGCCACCCGACGGGTCACCCGACGGGCAGACAGGCGGGCCGGCGCAGGTGCGGCGGGTGGGCGGGTCGGCGCAGGTGCGGCAGGTGGGCGGACCGGCGCAGGTGCGGCGGACGGGCGGCGGCGACGCACCGACGGCAGAGCCCGAGCACCCTGGTGGCCCTCCCGGACCTGCCAGGAACCCGTACCGCGGAACACCCACCTCGGACACCCGGCGCGGAAGGGCTGCGCACTTGGCCGTCCGTCGCCATCACTTCACGTCAACTCGTCTTGGAACGACCGTAGTTCAGGGCCGACCGTCAAAGCTGTGAGAATCCTGATAGTGCGGCGGAGCCATCACCTTGCGGCCGCCCGAACGCCATCGGGATACTCGGCGACACCGCTTGGCATGCACGCGGTAAGACTCCGGGCGCCACCCCCAACCGGCGCCCTCCGGGCCCGCATGACCGGGCCCGCCCCCACAGGAGGAACCGAGTTGAGTACTCGACGGACCGCACCGCCCACCCGGCGCCGCGCCGTTCTCACGGCCGCCGGAGCCACCGTTCTCGCCGCCGCGCTCCTGCTGCCGCAGGTGTCGGCCCAGGCCGCGCAACCGACCGTGTCGACTCCGAAGAGCCTCCCGGCGGCCGCCGCGGCGCGCCTCGCCGCCGAACTCGGCTCGCAGCTGGGCGAGAACGGCACCGGAGGCACCTATATCGACGCCGCGAGCGGCAGAGTCGTCGTCAACGTCCTTGCTGCGTCGGCGGGCCAGCGGGTGCAACGGGCAGGAGCGCAGGCCCGCGTGGTCGCGCACTCGCTGGCCGAACTCCGCGGCTCGGCCCGGACCCTGGGACAGCGGGCACGGATCCCGGGCACCGCCTGGTCGATCGACCCGCGCACCGACCAGGTGGTGGTCACGGCGGACCGCACCGTGACCGGCACGAAGCTGGAGCGGCTGGAGAAGACGGTCGCGTCCCTGGGCGGCACCGCCCGGCTCAGGCACTCCACCGGGACGTTCAGGCCGCTCGTCGCAAGTGGTGACGCCATCTGGTCCAGCGGCGCACGCTGCTCACTCGGCTTCAACGTCGTCAAGGACGGGCAGCCGTACTTCCTGACCGCAGGTCACTGCGGGGTCGCCTTCCAGAGCTGGTCGGACTCCCAGGGCGGTGGCGAGATCGGCTCGGTGGAGGCTGCCACCTTCCCCGGCAACGACTACGCACTGGTCCGCTACACCGACCCCAACGCCGACCACACCAGTGCCGTCGACCTGTACGACGGCACCACCCAGCCCATCACCGGCGCCGGCGACGCCACCGTCGGCCAGTCCGTGCAGCGCAGCGGAAGCACCACCGGCGTCTACGGCGGCACCGTGACCGGCCTGGACGCCACGGTCAACTACCAGGAGGGCTCGGTCTCCGGACTGATCGACACCGATGTCTGCGCCGAACCCGGCGACAGCGGCGGCGCGCTCTTCGCCGGCGACCAGGCGCTCGGCCTGACCTCGGGCGGCAGCGGCGACTGCACCAGCGGCGGCGAGACCTTCTTCCAGCCCGTCACCGCCGCGCTCAGCGTGTACGGCGCCACGATCGGCTGACGCCCGGCACCGTGGGATCCACTCCCCGGTGGGCCCGCGACGGGCCGGACCGTCGTCGCGGGCCCACCGGGGGTCCGCCGTGCATCCGTTGTCGGATCAGGCTTCGGTGAGCAGGAGTTCACGCAGGGCGGCGCGGCGGTCCGGGCTGAGGCCGAGGCCCTCACGAAGGTAGCGGTCGGGTCCTCCCCAGTGGGTGCGCACCGCGGTGAGGGCGGCGCGCAGGTACGCGGGGCGCGCCTCGAAGATCGGGCGGAGCAGCGACCAGAGCTCCGAACCGGGTTCGGGGACCGTGCCGTCGGCGCGGGTGAAGCGGTGGGCCTGGGTGGGGTCGTTGCTGCGCAGGTAGTCGGCCATGACGACGTCCTCCGGGACGCCGAGCGCGAGCAGCACGACGGCGACTGCCCAGCCCGACCGGTCCTTTCCGGCCGCGCAGTGGACCAGGGCGGGCAGCCCGCCGGGCTCGGTCAGGGCGTGCAGCATCCGACCGAACTCCTCGGTGCGGCCGAGGACCCGGTCCCGGTATGCGGCGATCATCCTGGCCTCGCCGCCGCCACCGTCGAGCTCGGCCCGCAGCGCGGCCAGGTCGCCCTCCCGGAGCAGGTGGTAGAACCTGGCGCCCTGTGCCGGGTCGGTGAGTGCGAGCGTGAGTCGCGAGGCACCGGGGACAGCGACGTCGGCGCGGTCGACGTCCAGTTCGGCCGCACCCCGCAGATCGATCACCAGCCGCAGGCCCAGCCCGACCAGCGCCGAGACGTCGTCGGGAGTGGCCCGGGCGAGGTGTCCGCTGCGGAACAGTCGCCCGTGCCGCACCGAGCGGCCATCGGCCGTGGGAAGCCCCCCGACGTCACGGAAGTTGCGAACACCACTGAGCATCGGCACGGCTGAGCCACTTGCGTCGGCACTCCCACCGGTCATGACGCGTCCCCTCCAGCTGTCGACCTGTCCGTCGCACCCTACGCTCCCCCACCCGGTGACCGGCAGTGGGCGGGGCCGACCACCGAGCGGAGGCGCTCCGGCAGCCGGCCTCGACAGTCTCGAACGGCCTGGACGGCCTACACCCCTTGGTGGAGCTCCTCCGAGGGGCACCACCGGGCCGCGCCGCTCGCCGCTGGCAACACCGTTGGACAGCACGGGCGTTGGCACCCTTCGGGATAGCCGGCCGACGGCCCGTTCCCCGCCCGCCCTCGCGGGAACTGCTCGCGGGAACTGCTCGCGGGAGCTTCACACGCGGGGCTGGAACCGATGGGGGGTCAGCGCTGTTCCTCCGGGCGGCCGTCCTGCTCCCAGCGGGTGTGGAAGGTCCCGTCGCGGTCGACGCGCCGGTAGGTGTGCGCGCCGAAGAAGTCGCGCTGCCCCTGGACCAGGGCGGCCGGAAGGCGCTCCGCCCGCAGGCTGTCGTAGTAGGCGAGGGCGGTCGCGAAGCCGGGCGCGGGCACACCCAGCTGGGCCGCCGTCGAGACCACCCGTCGCCACGCCGACTGCGCGGAGCCGAGCGCCTCGCGGAAGTGATCGTCGGTCAGGAGCGTGGGGCGCTCGCGGTCCCCGTCGTACGCGGCCTTGATCCGGTCCAGGAACCGGGCCCTGATGATGCAGCCACCGCGCCAGATGGCGGCCATCTCGCCGGGATCGATCTGCCAGGAGTACTCGGCGCTGCCGACCTGGATCTGGTTGAAACCCTGGGCGTAGGCGACCATCTTGGACGCGTACAGGGCCTGCTCGACATCGTCGGCGAAGCGGTCCGCCGCCGCGCTGTCGAGCCAGGTCTCGGAGGGGCCGGGCAGGCCTCGCCCCGCTTGTCGGAGCGGCACACTGCCGGAGAGCGCCCGGGCGAAGACCGCCTCGGCGATCCCGCTCACGGGCACCCCGAGTTCCAGGGCGCTCTGGACCGTCCAGCGGCCGGTGCCCTTCTGCTCGGCCTGGTCCAGCACGACGTCGACGAAGGGCCGGCCGGTCGCCGCGTCGGTGTGGGCGAGGATCTCGGCGGTGATCTCGATCAGGTAGGACTCGAGGCGCCCGCCGTTCCAGGTCCGGAAGACCTGGGCGATCTCGGCCGGTTGGAGGCCCGCGCCGTGGCGCAGCAGGTCGTACGCCTCAGCGATCAGCTGCATGTCGGCGTATTCGATGCCGTTGTGGACCATCTTGACGAAGTGGCCGGCGCCGTCGGGCCCGACGTGGGTGCAGCACGGTTTGCCGTCGACCTGGGCCGCGATGGTCTCCAGCAGCGGCCCCAGGACCCGGTACGCCTCCACCGTGCCGCCGGGCATGATGCTCGGTCCCTCCAGTGCGCCCTGCTCGCCACCGGAGATCCCGCTGCCGACGAAGTGCAGTCCGCGTTCCCGCAGGGCCGCCTCCCGCCTTCGGGTGTCGAGGAAGTGCGCGTTCCCGCCGTCCACCACCACGTCACCCTCGTCGAGCAGCGGCACGAGCTCGTCGATGACCGCGTCGGTCGGCGCTCCGGCCTTGACCATGATCACCATCAGGCGCGGGCGCTGCAGCGCCGCGACGAACTCCTCGGGGCTCTCGGCAGGCACGAACTCGCCCTCGTGGCCGAACTCCTCCAACAGTGCCGTGGTCTTCGCCTTTGTGCGGTTGTGCACGGCGACCCGGTAGCCGTGACGGGCGAAGTTCCGGGCCAGGTTGCGACCCATCACGGCCAATCCGGTGACGCCGATCTGGGCCTGCGGCTGCTCGGTCATGACGGGAATCTCCAAGAACTCAAAGGGGTCAGGGTGGTCGGTGGGGGAAGCAGGTTCAGCGGCTGTTCCGGGAGCACCGTGTCGTCGGCTCGGGCTTGCCGCACCCGGAGGAGCCGAACCCGGGCCGGTGCGGGCGGGCAGGTGCGGACGGGCGGGCTGGTGCGGACGGGCGGGCAGGTATGGACGGGCGGGCGGGCAGGTCGAACTCCGGGCCGGTGCGGGCGGCCACTCACCGGCCTCCGGTCGTTCGGGTGACGGCGGGCCGCCGTGAAGGGGCCCGACGACCTGTCCGTCGCTGGGGAGTCGTCACCCGGCTCGTCCGGACCGCCGCAGGCGCGCTCCGCCTCCCGGCGGTCGCGGTGGGCTCGTCGGCGACGTCCCGTACGCCGGCCCCTACTCTGCGGAGACCGCCAGGATCTCGTGCTCGGGAATCTCGATGTACGTCTCGCCGTCCACCTCGATCTCCGCTCCGGAGAACCCGGTGAAGAGGACCTTCTCCCCGACCTTGACGTCCACCGGATGCGGCTTGCCGCTCTCCAGGGACCTGCCGGGTCCTACTGCCATCACCTCGCCCCTGCGCGTCTCGGCGTCCTGGTCGGTCGGCTCTCCGATCGGCTTGACGATCAGATGATCGCGCTCCGGGTGGAACTCGGGCATGGGATGGTCCTCTCGAATAGGCGACTGCGGCGCGGCCGAGCCCGCCACACACACGATTCTGCCGAGGTTCACGATTCCCGCACGGTATGACTGAGGGCTTTCGGCCTCATGGGGGTATCCCGGCTCCTGCCTGTTCCTCTTCGCGGGCGCCGGGACCCCGTTCACGGACGGTCCGTTCCGGTGCGCGAGCGGCCTGTTCCGGTGCGCGAGCAGTCGGTTCCGGCTCGCGAGCGGTGGGATCCGGTGGCGTCCGACCGGGATTGCAGCGACCATCGGACCATGGCCGACACCCCCCTGGGCCCCGATGCCCACTACCTGCTCGCCACAGCGGACCTGTACGGATGGGACGTCGCCCGGGAGCCGGACAGCGGGATGCGACTGTCCCTTCTCGACTGGACGCTCCAGGTCGTGCTCACGCCCGACGGCCACTTCCGGCTCGGCCGGGCCAGTGGCCCCGAGACCACCGAGAAGGACCTGGACCTGCGCGAAGCCCTGGACGTACTGGAGAAGCACGGCAACCCCACTCCCCCGGAGACCGACAGCGCCGATCCGCGAGGCTGAACTCCCGCACGACACCTCGTGGCCCTCTGCCGGGTACTCCTGCCGGAGGGCCACTGCCACGTCCGGGCTGTGCGACGCGATCTCGCGGGCGTGCCTGCTGCCTCCAGCAGGTGGACCCCCGCGCACAGGACTTCCCGAGGATCTGCCGCAGAGCCGGAGGACGTCCGGAGCGGGCCGCGCGATGCGTCCGTGGGCCGACCTGCACAGGGCACCGCATCGCACCCTCACCTCGCCTCACCGCACCGCATCGCATCCCCCGTACCCGAGCGGTCCAGCCGCGCGGCCACCGACAGGCCTTCACCAAAAAGTAGTTACATCTGATTGATTAAGCTACTGTAAGTATCCATGGAGCAGCAGAACCCAACCCCTGCCGACGCCACTGCCACCGGTGCCGCCACCGACACCGGCACGGACAGCGCCACCGACAGCGCCACCGACGTCGTCGCCGACATCGACCCCGCCGAGGTCGCCGCCGCGCTGCGGCTGGCCGTCGGCCGCATCGCCCGCCGCGTGCGCCAGTCCCACGCGGTCGGCGAACTCACCCACTCCGAGGTGTCCGTACTGTCGCGGCTGGATCGGGACGGCGCGATCTCACCGGGGATCCTGGCCGAGTTGGAGCGGGTGCGCCCGCAGGCGATGGCCACCACCCTGGCCGGGCTCGAGGAGCGTGGCCTGGTGACCCGCCGTCAGGACGCGACCGACGGACGCCGGTCGCTGATCTCGGTGAGCGAGGCCGGCCGGCGGATCGTCACCGACCGCCGCTCGAGGTCCGTGCAGCGGCTGGCCGACGCCGTCAGCGCCACACTCACCCCGGCCGAGCAGCGCGAGCTGCTCGGCACCCTGCCACTGCTCGAACGACTCGCGGAGCACCTGTGACATCCACGGGCCCGGGGTCTTTGGGCACCCCCGAGGCGCAGCCCGCCTCCCCGGACCGCTACAAGTGGGTCGCGCTGTCCAACACCACCATGGGCGTGCTGATCGCGACCATCGACGGCTCCATCGTGATCATCTCCCTGCCGGCCGTCTTCCGCGGCATCGGGCTCGACCCGCTGGCCCCCGGCAACATCGGCTACCTGCTGTGGATGATCCTGGGCTACACCCTCGTCTCCGCCGTACTGGTGGTCGCCCTCGGCCGGCTCGGCGACATGTTTGGCCGGGTCCGGATGTACAACCTGGGCTTCGCGGTCTTCGCCTGCGCCTCGCTGGCGCTCTCGCTCGATCCGCTGAAGGGCGGCGGCGGGGCCCTGTGGCTGATCGGTTTCCGGGTGGTGCAGGCGGTCGGCGGCGCCATGCTCACCGCCAACTCGGCGGCCATCCTCACCGACGCCTTCCCGGCCCGGCAGCGCGGGATGGCACTGGGCATCAACCAGATCACCGGCCTGGCCGGGATGTTCCTGGGCCTGCTGGCAGGCGGCGTGCTGGCGGCCGTCGACTGGCGGGCGGTGTTCTGGGTCAGCGTGCCCTTCGGTGTGGTCGGCACCTTCTGGTCCTACCGCAGCCTGCGGGAGACCGGCACCCGCAAGCCGGGGCGGATCGACTGGGTGGGCAACCTGACCTTCACCGCCGGGGCGGGTACCCTGCTGGCGGCCGTCACCTACGGCATCCAGCCGTACGGCGACCGCTCCACCGGCTGGACCAGCCCCTGGGTGCTCGGCGGGCTGGCCGCGGGGGTGGCGCTGCTGGTCACCTTCTGCGTGGCGGAGGCCCGCGTCGCCGAACCGATGTTCCAGCTGGGGCTGTTCCGCATCCGTGCCTTCGCGGCAGGCAACCTGGCGGCGCTGTTGATCGCCATCGCCCGCGGCGGCATGCAGTTCATGCTGATCATCTGGTTGCAGGGCATCTGGCTGCCGTTGCACGGCTACGACTTCGAGCGCACGCCGCTGTGGGCCGGCATCTTCATGCTGCCGCTGACCGTCGGCTTCCTCATCGGCGGCCCGGCCTCCGGGTACCTCTCCGACCGCTTCGGTGCCCGGATGTTCTCCACCACCGGGCTGCTGCTGGTGGCCGGCTCGTTCGTCGGACTGGTCGCCCTGCCGGTCGACTTCTCCTACCCGGCCTTCGCCGCTCTGCTGTTCGTCAGCGGGCTCGGCCAGGGGATGTTCTCCGCCCCCAACACCTCGGCGATCATGGGCAGTGTCCCGGCCGGGCAGCGCGGGGTGGCCTCCGGCATGCGGTCGACCTTCCAGAACTCCGGTACCGCACTGTCGATCGGGCTCTTCTTCTCGCTGATGGTCTCCGGACTGTCCGGCTCACTGCCCCGGGCGATGAGCAGCGGCCTGCAGGCGCAGGGCGTTCCTGCCGGCACGGCCGACCAGGTGGCCGGACTGCCGCCGGTCAGCACACTGTTCGCGACCTTCCTCGGCAACAATCCGGTCGCCCATCTGCTGGGCCCCAGCGACGTGTTGCAGACCCTCCCGGCCGACAGCGTCCGGACGCTCACCGGCCACCGGTTCTTCCCCGAGCTGGTCTCGGGGCCCTTCCACCACGGCCTGACCACCGTCTTCGGCGCAGCCGCGGCGATGGCCCTGGTCGGCGCGCTCGCCTCGGCACTGCGCGGCGAACACCGCACCACCGGACCGGTCACCCCGGCCGAGACGACGAACGGACAGGAAAAGTGTCAGCAAGCGCCCTCCTCGTAATGGACGTCCAGCTGGGGATCACCTCCCGGGTCCAGGACGCCGGCTACCTCCCGCGGCTGCGCTCGGCGATCGAGGCCGCCCGCGCCGCCGGAATCCCGGTGGTCCACGTGGTCATCGGCTTCCGCGACGGCCACCTCGAAGTCAGCTCCCGCAACCGGGCCTTCGCCGCACTGCCGGCCGGCGCCTTCACCCCGGACGACCCGAACGCCGCCATCCACCCGGATGCCGCCCCGTTGCCCGGCGAGGCCGTGGTCACCAAGAAGCGCGTCAGCGCCTTCGTCGGCAGCGACCTGGAGCTGGTGCTGCGCGCCGGCGACATCCGGCACCTCGTGCTCAGCGGTATCGCCACCAGCGGCGTGGTGCTCTCCACCCTCCGCCAGGCCGCCGACCTGGACTTCGGACTGACGGTACTGTCCGACGGCTGTGCCGACGTCGACCCCGAGGTGCACCGGGTACTGACCGAGAAGGTCTTCCCGCGCCAGGCTGCGGTCCTGACCGTCGACGAGTGGGTCGCCGACCTGAAGAACTGACGCACCACCCTGAAGAATTGACGTGGCATCAGCGGATGTGCCGTGGCGGCGGAGCGCCGTTTCCACGGCGCACCCGCCGACCCGACAGACCGGTGCTTCAGGTGCTCCTCGGCCCGGATCCGCCCCGGCCGGGCCGGGGCCCGAGGGCGCCGGTGGGACTACAGGCCGACGGCGGTCTCGTGGCGGGGCTCGTACATGCCCACCTCACCGCCGCCCGGCAGCCGGAGCCTGGTCAGCCGCCCCCAGCGCGCCTCGGTGAGCGGCCGGGTGAACTCCACGCCCTTTTCGGCCAGTTCCGCCATGGTCGCCTCGACGTCGTCGCACATCAGGTAGAACTCCTGCACCAGCGGACCGTCCGTGGGATGCACGGCGATCTCGGTCGGCGGGAGCTTGAAGACGAGCCAGCCGCCGCCCGCGTCGACGTGCGGGTACTCCAGCACGTCCCGGAAGAAGGCCCGGTCCGCCTCGGCATCGCGGCTGTGGAGGATGACGTGTCCGCCATTGATCATGTGGTCAGGATAGGCGCCAGGGCGGACGGAGGGTTCGCTTGAACCGACGACACCGCCGACACCGGTGGCATCCGACGCGGGATCCGGGCGGCCGGCCGCCCCCGGAGGCCCGGCGGGGCGGCACGGGCCGAGCCGCGCCGTCCGGCGGTTCGCACCTCGCGACTACAGCCACGTAGACGCAATGCCCGATTCTGGCTAAGGTATGCCTACGCTAACCCAGGGCGTCGCCGCGGCCACCCCGTCTCCCCCGCCTGTCTCGCTCCGGCTTTCCCGGCCGAGGTCGAAACGGCGGCGCGCCATGGGTTCAGCCGACCCCACACCACGGGCTCCGCCGTCGGCCGGTGCCCCACTCCCGCGGAGGACCCTCACCGTGCCCAGATCCAGACGCGCCGTCACGGCTCTGTCGACCGTCGCCGTCTCGCTCCTCGCCCTGGCGGGCTGCGGCAGCTCGGGCAGCACGTCCGACTCCGCCCAGTCCGCGGCGGGCGGCCAGTCACCGGCCGGTCAAACCATCACCGTGTACAGCGGCCAGCACGAGCAGACCGTCAAGGCGCTGACCGCGGACTTCGAGAAGCGCACCGGCATCAAGGTCCAGGTGCGCTCCGGCGACGAGGCCGAGCTGGCCAACCAGCTCCTGCAGGAGGGCAAGTCCTCCCCCGCGGACGTGTTCTACGCCGAGAACCCGCCCGCCCTGACCACCCTGGAAGGCCAGGGCCTGCTCGCCCCGGTCCTGCCGGGCACCCTCAAGTCGGTCCCGGCCGCCGCCAGTTCGCCGAAGGGCGACTGGGTCGGGATCTCCGCCCGCAGCTCGGCCTTCATCGCCGCCGCCGGCAAGGCCGCGGACACCGCGCCGCCCACCTCCGTGCTCGACCTGGCCAAGCCGGAGTGGAAGGGGCGGCTCGGCATCGCGCCGAGCGAGACCGACTTCGCGCCGGTGGTCACCCAGGTCGTCAAGTCGATCGGAGCCGACGCCGCGAAGAAGTGGCTGGAGGGCCTGAAGGCCAACGCCAAGGTCTACGAGAGCAACGAGGACCTGTCGGTCGCCGTCAACGCGGGCGAGGTTGAGGGCGGCGTCATCGACCACTACTACTGGTACCGGCTGCGCGACGAGAAGACCGCCGCCGCGACCCACAGCACACTGCACTACTTCGCCAAGGGCGACCCCGGCGCACTGGTCGACGTCTCCGGCGCGGGCGTCCTGAGCGGCAGCAAGCACCAGCAGGCCGCCCAGGACTTCCTCGCGTACCTGGCGAGTGCCCCGGCCCAGCAGCTGATCGCCACCTCCGAGAGCTACGAGTACCCGCTGGTGCCCGGCGTCCGGGGCAAGGCCGAACTCGCCCCCCTCGACTCGATCGGGGCCCTGGCGTCCGTCACCGACCTCGGCGACGGCAAGCAGGCCCTCCAGCTGCTCCAGGACACCGGTCTCCTCGCGTGACCACCACCTCGCCCGCAGGGCCCGACCGCTCGTCACCGCTCCTGCGGTGGCGGGCGCCCGCCCTGCTCCCGCTGCTCGCCGTCGCGGTCGTGGCCGTCGTAGCCTCGCCGCTGGCCTTCGTCGGCATCCAGGCCGCGCAGTCGGGCTGGGCCCAGGCCCAGCGGCTGCTCGGCCGACCGCTGATCGCCACCCTGCTCTGGAACACCGTGACCCTCGCGGCCGCCGTCACCGTGGCGACGACCGTCCTCGGCTTCGGTGCCGCCTACCTGATCGAGCGCACCGACCTGCCCGGACGGCGCTGGTGGACGGTGGCACTCACCCTGCCGCTCGCCGTGCCGGAGTTCGTCCGCGGCTACTCCTGGGTCTCGCTCTTCCGCTCCGTGCACGGCTACTGGGGCGCGGTGCTGGTGATGACCTGTTCGCTCTACCCGCTGGTCCTCCTCCCCGTCGCAGCCACCCTGCGGCGCAGCGACGCGGCCGCCGAGGAGGTCGCCCGCAGCCTCGGGAAGGGACCGGTGGCCACCCTCTTCCGGGTCACCCTGCCACTCGCCCGGCCCGCCCTGGCCGGCGGCGCGCTGCTGGTCTCGCTCTACCTGCTCGGCGAGTACGGCGCGTTCGCCATGCTGCGCTTCACCACCTTCTCCACCGCCGTCTTCACCCAGTACAGGCTCGGCTTCGACGCCGCCTCCGCCTCCCTGCTCACCCTGGTGCTGGTGCTGCTGGCCCTCCTGCTGGTCGCCCTGGAAGCCGGGACCGCCCGCCGCCGAGGACGCACGGCCCGCCACGGCACGGCCGGCCGTCGCGCCGCGCCCGCACGCCTCGGCCGCTGGACCCTTCCCGCCCTCGGCGCCCTGACGGCACTGGTCGCCACCGCCCTCGGCGTGCCGCTGTACGCGCTCGGCTACTGGCTCGTGGTCGGCAGCTCCACCACGCTCCCCCAGGCCTCGGTGCTCTCCGCCGCGCTCACCACCCTCGGCTACGCCTTCGCGGCGGCCGCGACCGCCACCGCCGCCGCCGTCCCCGTCGCGCTCTACGCCTGGCGGCGCGACAGCCGGCTCGCCCGGACCACCGAACGCGCCGCCTACCTCACCCGGGCCCTGCCCGGCATCGCGGTCGCCCTCTCGGTCGTCTACTTCGCCATCCGCTACGCCCGGCCGCTCTACCAGCAGCCGGCGATGCTCGTCACCGGCTATGTGATCCTCTTCTTCCCGCTCGCCCTGACGGCCGTGCGCGCCGCCCTCGCCCAGGTGCCGCCCGGCGTGGAGGAGGCCGCCCGTTCGCTCGGCACCCGCCCGGCCGCAGTCCTGCTCAGGGTCACCCTCCCGCTGGTGCTGCCCGGACTCGGTGCCGCCGTCGCCATGGTCGGCCTCACCGCAGGCTCCGAACTGACCGCCACTCTGCTGCTGCGTCCGACCGGCACCCAGACCCTGGCCACCCAGTTCTGGATCTACACCAGTGGCCTCGCCTACGGCGCGGCCGCCCCCTACGCGGCGCTGATGGTCGCCATGTCCGTCCCGCCCGTCCTCCTGCTCACCCGCCGCACCCTCGGCCCCGACACCCGCACGGAGAACCGATGAGCGGCCTCTCGATCACCGGCCTGCACGCTTCGCACGGCCGCGCCGACGTCCTGTCCGGAGTCGACCTCTCGGTCGAGGACGGTGCGCTGGCCTGCGTGCTCGGGCCGTCCGGCTGCGGCAAGAGCACCCTCCTGCGGGTCATCGCCGGCTTCCACCGGGCCGATCGCGGCCAGGTCCTGCTCGGCGGACGGCTGCTGGACGACGGACACCGGCGGCTGCCCGCCGAGCGGCGCAGAATCGGCTACGTCCCCCAGGACGGCGCCCTGTTCCCGCACCTGACGGTCGCCGCCAACATCGGTTTCGGGCTGGCGCGCGGCGCCCGCCGGGAGCGCGTCGCCGAACTGCTCGCCCTGGTCGGGCTCGACGGGCTCGGCGAGCGTCACCCGCACCAGCTCTCCGGCGGCCAGCAGCAGCGCGTCGCACTCGCCCGCGCGCTCGCTCCCGCCCCCGAACTGCTGCTTCTGGACGAACCGTTCTCCGCGCTCGACGCCACGCTGCGCACCGAGCTGCGCACCGAGGTCGCCGCCACCCTGCGCGGCGCCGGAGCCACCGTGATCCTGGTCACCCACGACCGGGAGGAGGCGCTCGCCTTCGCCGACACCATCGCCGTGATGCGCGCCGGCCGGATCGCCCAGCAGGCATCGCCCCAGGCGCTCTACCGGGAGCCGGCCGGTGCCGACGTCGCCCGCTTCCTCGGTGAGGCCAACCTGCTCGGGGCCCGGTTCGACAGCGGCCGGGCCCACACGGCCCTGGGCCCGCTCCCGCTCACCTCCGGCGCCCGCACGGCAGGCAGCGGCACCGTGGTGCTGCGCCCGCGCCAGTTCCGGCTCTCCGGCGCGGCAGGGTCCGACCGGGCCCGGGTGCGGCTCCACAGCTCCGTCTTCCGGGGTCACGACTACCGTGTCGAGCTCACGCCCGAACCCGACCAGGGCCTGCCGGACCGGCTCATCGCCTACACGGACACCGCGCCGCCCACCGGCGGCGACCCGCTGTACATCGAGGTGGTCGGCCCGGCCCACCCCCTCGCGGAGGAGTCCCCTGCGGCAGCCGGGTCCTGACCGGCAGCCGGCACCGCCGGGGCCGGGGCCAGGGCAGTGCAGTGCAGTGCAGGCAACGGCACAGGCACAGGCACAGGCACAGGGAATCCTGCGCCCCGGTCACCTCGGCAGGGCGAGATCGCCGCCCGGGCGGCGGCCCCGGCCGCGCTCGCCGCACCCGACTTCACCACAGCGCCACCGGGAGCGGAAACCCGTACCGGAAGCAACCTCAATTCACCTGCGCAGCAGGCGACTTGGCGCGAGCGGTGGCGCCCCGGCAGGACGGCTCGCGGTGCCCGGTCCACTTCGCCACGGCAGACTACCGGGTGGCCGCGCTTCCGCCGACGCTGACCAACCCCGTCTCGTAGGCGACGACGACGGCCTGGGCACGGTCGCGGATCCGGAGTTTGGCGAGGATGCGGGCGACATGGGTCTTGACCGTCGCCTCCGACAGTTGGAGCCGGCCGGCCAGCTCGGCGTTGCTCAGCCCTCGGCCGAGCAGGCCCATGACCTCCAGTTCGCGCGGGGTCAGCGCCGCCAGGTCGCGGTGGACCACCGTGGTGTCGCCGTCGCCGCGCGCGAAGCGTTCGACGAGGCGCCGGGTGATGGCCGGCGCCAGCAACGCGTCACCGCTGCGCACCATGCGGACGGCGCCGGCGAGGTGTTCGGGGCTGACGTCCTTGAGGAGGAAGCCGCTCGCCCCGGCCGACAGTGCGGCATAGACGTACCGGTCGAGGTCGAAGGTGGTCAGGATGATCACCCGCGGACCGTCCGCGTCACGACTGCCGATCTGCCGGGTGGCCTCCAACCCGTCCATCTCCGGCATCCGGATGTCCATCAGGACCACGTCGGGCCGGGTCCGGCGGACCGCTTCCACGGCCTCGACGCCGTTGGTCGCCTCGGCGACCACCTCGATGCCCTCGGACTCCAGGATCATCCGGAAGCCTGTGCGCACCAACGCCTGGTCGTCCGCGACCACGACGCGCAGCGACTCGGTCACGACGCCTCCAGGGGTATCAGTGCTTCGACGCGGAAGCCGCTACGGGTGCGAGGTCCGGTGCGGAGGGTTCCGCCGTGGACGGCGAGGCGCTCGCGCAGGCCGATCAGCCCGCGTCCGCTGCCTGCGGACGCGGAGGCAGCGGGTCGGCCGCCGGTGTCGGTGACCTCCACCCGCAGGTGTTTCCCGGCGTACTCGACGGTCACCGCCGCACTCGCCCCGCTCGCGTGTTTCACGGTGTTCGTCAACGCCTCCTGCACCACCCGGTAGGCGGCGAGTTCGATGCCGGGTGGCACCGCGCGCTGCGGCCCGATCACGGTCAACCCGACCGGCAGCCCCGCCTGCCTGACTCCGGCGACCAGGGCCTCCAACCGGCTCAGACCCGGCTGCGGGGTGAGTTCCGCCGTGGCGGCCGGACCGGTGCCCTCACCGTCGCCGTCGTCGCCGTGGTCCATCGTGAGCAGTCCCATGACCTGGCGCAGCTCGGCCATCGCCGCCCGTCCGCCGGTCTCGACCGCGAGGAGCGCCTCGCGGGCCCGGTCCGGGGCGGTGTCCATGATCTTGCGGGCGGCACCGGCCTGAATGACCATCACGCTGACGTTGTGCGTCACCACGTCGTGCAACTCACGTGCGATCCGTGCGCGTTCGTGCTCGATCGCCCACTTCAGGGCCTCGACCTGCTCCCGCTCCAGGGCGGACAGTCGCGCGCGTCCCTCCTCCACCCGGCGCCGCCACATCCTGATCTCGTAGGCCACCGCGAGGACCGGCACCAGTACCAGGACCGCGACCACACCGTTCGGGAAGTGCGGCAGCTTCGCAGCCATGAAGAGCACCACCAGCACCACGGCTGCCACCGGCAGGCTGAGCAGCATCGGCACCCGGTGCGGGCTGTAGACGGCGGCACTGTAAACAGCGACGATACAGACGATTCCGGCGCAGTAGGCGATGTCCGGGGAATAGTCCCTGATCAGCAGCGTTGCCACGAGCACCGTCCACAGCACGGCCAGCGGAAACCTGCGGCGCAGCACCAGGGGCATCGCGGTCAGCGGTACCAGGAGCGAGCTACCCACCAAGGCGACGGGCCCGGTGATCGGAATGATCGTCGCGTAACGGGCGCCGGTCTGGGCCAGGAACAGTGCCAGCACCACGTCGAACACCCAGTTGCGCCGGGTCGGACCCGGCCGGCGTTTCTTGACCGGACCCGGCAGGCGCCCGAGCCGACGGGTCATCCGATCGACCAACTCTCTTGGGCGGCTTACTGCCTGTACGTTCATCACCCGAGCATTGTGGCCGAGGGCCCCGGCCCGGTACATCCACCTGAACGATCAGGCGGCTACACCGCTCGCCTACATCGCAAGGATGACGCCGAGCGACGTGCTCGTCCTGCGGTACCGGCGTGCCTGCACGAAGCGACGTCGCACTCGGCGCGACGTCCTGGACGTACCGCTCGAAGCGACGTACCGCTCGAAGCGACGTCCTGCACGAAGCGGCCTGCCGAAGCGGCCTGCCGTCGCCTTCGACGCACGGATCGGGTGCGGGTCACACGCCGGGCCGCCCCGCGCATGGGCGGGACGACGCGGGAGCCGGCCTCAGGGGGACGACGGCGGTGTCCGGGTGACGGCCCCGTGTGAGGTGAGGTCCGCTCTGCTGTGAGGTGAGGTCCGCTCCGCCTGCTGCGCGGTCACGGGAGGGACTGGTCGGGGTCGTCGGTGGGCCCGGATATCGCCTCGTGTGTTTCCGGGTCGCCCGGCGACGGCGGTTCCTGCGGACGGTCCGGCGATGGTTCGGTGAACCGTTGCTCCCACCGGCCGAGCAGCAGCACCACGCCGAGGAGAGCCGGGGGTATGAGGAGGGCGAGCACGGCCATGTGAACCTCCGGGAAGGGTGGTCACGGTTCGCTCAACGTGCCGATCGATCCGTAGCCAAAGCTAGGAGCCGCACCCTCTCCCGGCCTCCCGACCGGAGCGCGGCGGGCGAGTGTCGAAGGCGCCTGCGGTCGCGTCGACCCCGCTCCGCCCTACTCCGTCCGGGTTCGCAGGGCGCCGGTGGAACAAGGAGTGCCAGGCGTCCATCCGGGTGAAGCCCGACACCGCCCGCGGTCCACCCGGCCGCCTGCCGACGGACGCCCCCAAGTCGGCCCCACCGTCCCGGGGCCCGGATTCCCGTGCCGGTGTGCGGCGCCGGGCCGGGCTTCGTTCGGCTGGGCTTCGTTCGGCTGGGCTTCGTTCGGCCGGCCTTGCCCGGCGCGGGACCACGGACCGCGAACGACCCCGAGAGCTACGGCTCGGCCTCCGGTGCGCTGTTCACCACGGGCGGGGGGCCTCGTCCGCCGGGGCCCGCCACACCGGACCGTCACCCGTTTGGGACGCGACCGTCGGCACCGGGCCGCGGCAGGGATCACCGCCCCGTGGCCCTGGACGGTGTCCGCAACGGACCCGGCCCGATGCGCGGACAGCAGTGCGGCCGCTCCGGTGGCAGTGTCGACAACACTTCAGGTCGATGCACCGACACACCAATTCACCGGTACGCCTGGGGTCGTGTCCCAGAGTCGGCTTCCCTACTGCACGGCCGACGGTCTTGCCCGGCTGCCCGGACAGGACCGACCCTGGAAAACAGTTCGCCCGTGCTCGCCTCCTCCGGTACGGTCGCAGGATTGTTGTCACTGCTGGGAGCCCATAAGGTTCGCGTGCGGCCTCCCCTGCAGTTCCCTGGCTGAGGGCAGGTTTCGTCATGGCATGTCGTATCAGTGAGCTCGTGCTCGATTGCCGCGACCCCGAGATGCTGGCGCGGTTCTGGTGCGAGGTCCTGGACTTCGTCGTGCTCGGCCGCGAGGACGACGGTTCGGTGGAGATCGGCCCGCGCGAAGGGTTCGGTGGTCCGCAGCCGACGATCGTCCTCAGTCGCAGTGATGAGCCGGAGAAGGGGAAGTCCCGGCTGCACATCGACGTCAACGCCACCGACCGCGATCAGGACGCCGAGCTCGAACGCCTACTGGCGCTCGGTGCGCGCCCGGCCGACATCGGCCAGACCGGGGAGGAGCAGTGGCACGTCCTGTCCGACCCCGAAGGCAACGAGTTCTGCCTGCTCAAGGCCCGCCTCAACCCGCTCTGAGCTCATCGGTCACGCCTCGGCACCTGGCGCCCAGGGCCCGCCTCGACGTCCGGCGTGACAGGCGTGTCGTGATCGTGGAGCAAGTGAGGTCTCCGGAGTCAACCGACTCACACGCCACCGCGACGTCGCCGCCGGACACGACGGGCTCGCCGCCCGATACGAAGCCGCCCTCCGCATCGCCGCCCTCCACATCGCCGTCATCAACGACCGGATCCTGACCTCACGTTGAGACGGGCCCTAGCGGGGAACGAAGCGGTCGACCAGGAGCGCGAGGCGGTCGGGGACCCGGTCGGCGGGCAGGCGTCCGGCTCGGGTGAGGGTGACCAGTCCGTGCAGTGCGGCCCAGAACGTCTCGACGAACAGTCCCGGTTCGTCGGGGTGCGCGTGGTCGACAAGAGGGTCCAGCAGGGCCTGGAACGCCTCGCGCAGCGGTGCGGGCGTGGCCTCGTCGGCGAAGGGGAGGCCGTTGTCGAGGCTGAACATCGCGTCGTACAGGGCGTGGTTGCGCGCGGCGAAGTCGGTGTAGGCGCGGGCCAGCGCGGCCACCGCCCCCCGGCCGGCGGACCCCTCCGGCACTGCGGCCCGCAGTGCGGTCGTCAGCTCGGCGAACCCCTCCAGCGCGACCGCTCCCACGATCTCGTTCTTGCCCCGGAAGTGGCTGTAGAGCACGGGCTGGCTGTACTCGATCCGCTCGGCGAGCCGACGCGTGGTGACGGCGTCCCAGCCGTGGGTCTCGGCTAGCTCGCGGGCCGTGGAGACGATCAGCCTGTGGCGGTTGGCCCGCTCGCGTTCCTTGCGTTCGTGTACCGGCATGACCCGATCCTAGCACCGCTAGACAATCAAGCGGTGGCACGCCTAGCATCGAATCAGAACCTAGCGACGCTAGGACAGCCCTTGGGAGGGGACATGCAGGACGTACTAGCCGTCGTCACGGTCGTCATGGTCGGACTGATGGTGGGCGTGGAGTTCGCGGTGGCGGCGTTCGTCAACCCGATCCTGGACCGGCTCCCGGACGACGGCGGAGTCGCCGCCCGCAGCGACGGGGCGCGCGTCCTCGGCCGGATCATGCCGTTCTGGTACATCGGCTCGGTCGCCCTCGGCGCGGTGTGGGCCGCAGTGGCGTGGGGCGGCGCGGGCGCGGCGCTCGTCGTCACGGGCACGGTGCTGCTCGTGCTGAGCGTGGTGATGTCGATCCTGCTGCTCGTGCCGATCAACTCGCGGGTCGCGGCGTGGTCGCAGGAAGGCGTGCCCACGGACTGGAAGCAGCAGGTGGGGCGGTGGGACAGGTTCCACTACGTCCGCGTGGGCGTCATCGTGCTCGCCTTCGTACTGTTCACCGTCGCCCTCGGCTGAGGTCTGCCGCAACCGTGGATCCCGGCAGTGGACGATCACGTGCCGTGTGGCGCGGCCGTCCGACGAACGGCCGGCGGGCCCGTGCCCGTGACCTGTCCACGCGCCGACAGCAGCACGGGGGTCGGCCCGGATCCTCACCCGGTTCCAGGCCGACCCCCCGAATCCCGGCCAGACCGCCCCGACCCCGGGGCCAGACCGCCCCGACCCCGGGGCCAGACCGCCCCTGGCCCAAGGGCCAGGCCGGCACTCGACTCCGGGGCGAGCTGCGATCGTCACCTGCTCAGCCGGAGCGGCAGCCGGACGGCGAGCACCCACTCCCCGCCCTCCCGCCGGGCGTCGGCCTCGCCGCCCAGCAGGCAGGCCCGCTCCCGGATGCCGCGCAGGCCCTTTCCGCCGCCCCGGCGCGGCGGCGCGACGGCGGTGGCGCTGAAGTTGACGCAGCGCAGCTCCAACTCCCCCTCCCGGACGGCGATCCGGACGGCCAGCGGCTCGCCGGGCGCGTGCCGCGCAGGTTCCCATCAGCTGATGCCATGGCAAGCGAGCAGCCACAGGACCGGCCCGGCCCCGGGCCCGGCCCGCGCGAACGGAAGAAGTCGGCGACCCGGCAGGCGTTGAGCTAGGCGGCCCTGCGACTCGCGCAGGAGCGAGGGCTGGAGAACGTCCGGGTGGAGGAGATCGCCACCGAGGCCGGGGGGTCCCAGGACCTTCAACAACTGCTTCTCCGGCAAGTACGAGGCCATCCTCTTCCGGCACGCCGACCGGGGCCGCCGGAGTCCGGCGGCGCGACAGGATCTCGGCCCGGGCCCGCGCCGGCCGGTCCCGCTCGTCGACAGGGCCGACCGGCTCTTCCCAGTACACCGACCCCGGAACGGACCCACCAGTCAGGGCCGTACCACCGCCCGGGAGAGCGGGCCAGCAGTGGATCCGCACCCTGCGGGCCACGCCGTCCGGAGCACACGGATCACGGGTGGTAGAGCGCCCGGGCGCGGGCGGGGTCGACCGACCCGTCCTCGTCGATGGGGAGGAAGTGGTTCAGCTGCCATGTCTGCGTGGCGCGGGCCTGGCGATTCGTCGTGGTGACCCACGGCGGGTAGACGCGGAACCCCCGCTTCCCGCCCGTGCCGTTCCTCGAGACGATGTCCCGTTCGCAGAGCACCTCGCGCGGGAGAACGAACTGCCCGAAGTGTCGGCCGTCGCGGGTGCTGATGACGAAGAGGTCGACGTCGTCCGCAGCGTCGAAGGGCCGGATCGGACCGTCCTCGGACCGCTGCCACACGGTGACGAACTGGCCGACCTTCGTCGGGGTCGTCCTGGCCGCACGGAATCTGACGGCGTATCCGTCCAGGGTGAATCCGTACGCCCCGTAGTCGGCGCTCTCCGGTTCGGCCACCGGCCGTGAGCAGGCGAACCCGCCCGGGTCGTACACCAGTGCCTTCGCCGCGAGGAGGTCGTCATGGACCGGGTTCCCGGCGGACCACGAGTCGGGGTCTGCGATGGAGGGTTCCGGGGGTCCCCCACGGTTCGTCGTCATCTCCCCCATCCTGCCATCACTCCGACCACCGACCGCTCCGGCGGGCCTTGCCTCCGCCGAGACCGGTCCAGACGGGACCGGACGCCGGACACCGGACACCGGACACCGGACACCGAAGGTTGGATGCCGGAAGCCGGAAGCCGGATGCCATTGCGGACTTCGGCCCGCAGTACCGACTTCCTGATCACCGATCAGCATAATTCCTTGTCATGTCACCTCGAATCCGCTCGGATGGTCGATGCTGCCCTGAGCGACCCGGCCGGGCCGCCGCCACCCGCCCGCCGATTCCGGGCGACCCGACGAGGAGACACCGTTGACCGTACGCCGCACCATCGCCGCCGCCATGCTCGCCGTGGCAGCCGCCGTCGTCCCCGCCCAGCAGGCCACGGCCACCGGCTCCGCGGACCTTCCGTTCGCCTCCGCCACCACGGTCGGCCTGCACAACACCTATGACCCTGCGGCCTTTTCGTACCTGGCCCAGTCCCTGGACACCGGCACCGGCATGATCGAGCTGGACGCCTGGACGGACACCATCACCCACGAGTGGAAGGTCAGCCACTCCAACCCGCTCGGCAACAGCAACAACTGCGTCACCGCGAGCAGCGCCGACCAGCTCTACAGCGGCGGTACCAACAAGAACCTGGAGAACTGCTTCGACGACATACGCGTCTGGCTCGCCGCCCACCCCCAAGCCGGACCGCTGGTCGTCAAGTTGGAGCTCAAGGCCGGCTTCTCCGCCAACCACGGCATGGGCCCCGCGCAGCTCGACTCGCTGATCCACGCCCACCTCGGCAGCACCGTCTTCCGCCCCGCCGACCTGCTCGCCAAGCCGGGCGGCGGCTCGTACGCCACCCTGGACGACGCCGCCAGGGCCGGCAACTGGCCGTCCCGTGGCTCGCTCGCGGGACGTGTGCTGGTGGACGTCATCCCCGGGACGGTGGAGGAGCAGAACCCGTTCGACACGCTGCACACCGACGTCGAGTACTCGCGCTACCTGCGCGACCTGGCCGGCGCCGGCCGGGTCGGCGAGGCCCAGGTCTTCCCGGTGGTGCACGGCGCCGCTGCGGGCGACCCCCGTGCCGCGTACGCGGAGACCAGCATCCGTCCCTGGTTCGTCGTCTTCGACGGGGACGCCTCGGCCTACCTCAACGGAATCGACACCGGCTGGTACGACACCCGGCACTACCTGCTGGTGATGACCGACGCCCAGAACGTCGCGCCGGCCATCAGCGCCACCGACCCGACCACCGACCAGGCCAGGTCCCGTACCGCCCAGCTCGCCGCCGCCCACGCGAGCATCGTCTCCAGTGACTGGCGACACGTGCCGCAGGTCCAGAACGTCGTCCTGCCCCGGGGCTGACACCGCGCGGGGCACGGGCGCCGGCCACCGGGCCCGCCCGTGCCCCTCACCACCCAGAGGATTTCCTGCGGACCTTCCACAACCAGCCCCCGGCCTCCAGTCCGTGGGGATCGAGTCCAGCCCCATGCCCGACGGGCGCACCAGCTGCGAGGCCCTAACCGACCGGCCGACCGGCCGACCGGGGCCGGGCGGACCCTGGCGGGCTGTATCCCCAGCAGCGTGCGGATCGACATCGCCGCCGCCCGGCGCCACCCGGCAGGTCGGCTGAACGCCGGTGAAACAGTTCAGTGGTTGTCGATGAACACTACGGGCGCGGGACAGGTACGGCCGGCCGAGCGGGCGGATGCCACGACTCCACTTCTCATGCGAGATGCCCACCACGGCGTGGTCCAGGCGCCAGGACCACGGGCCGAAGACGAAACGAGCGCAGACCGAACGCAGCTCCGAGGACGACTAGCCTGCTCAGGAACGCGTCTTGAGACCGGGCTGCATACCAGGTATACATACCCCGTATGCGGCAGTGCACACCCGAAGCCGGCCCACCCCCTCCTCGCGCCCCAGCCGATCACCCAGGCCGAGCCCGCGACCGAGGATCCGGAGCCGCCGAACGGGGTCACCGCACCCGGATTCAGGGTCGCATCTGACTGACGATCACATACCTTGGAACGAACAACCGTTGGGGGAATGTTGAACGACACCGCGCCTCCCGTGGAGGCCGCACCGGGGCTCCAGCCCGCCGGGGCGGCCCGAGCGACGGACCCGGGCTCCGGCAAGGCCCCCGCCCCGCCCGCGGCCCGCCTCGGCTGGCTCGACGGCCTGCGCGGAATCGCCGCCCTGCTGGTCGCGGTCCACCACTTCGGGCTGCTGAACTGGTTCCCGTGGGGCGCGGACTTCGGGAAGAGATTCGACCTCGGCATCTACGCCGTGATGCTGTTCTTCCTGGTCAGCGGATACATCGTGCCCGCCTCGCTGGAGCGGCGCGGCGACGTCCGGGGCTTCTGGGTCGGCCGGATCTTCCGGATCTACCCGTTGGTGATCATCGTCGTCACGCTGTCGCTGGTACTGCTCCCCAGGCACTACTCCGCCGTGCCGAGCCAGGTGACCGACCGCCCGTTCTGGGCCTACCTGGCGAACCTCACGCTGCTGCACGAGATGACCAACATAGCCAGCGCCCTCGGTGCGATGTGGACGCTCTGCTACGAGATGGTCTTCTACTTCTTCGTCAGTGCGCTGTTCGTCAACGGCCGGCACCAGCAGAGCGCTCCGATCTCGGCCTTCTTCGCCGGCGCCGCCCTGCTCCTCGGCGCCTGGTGGACACCTCAGCTGATCACCCCCAAGGCGCCCTGGGTCGACCCCGCGCCGACCCACTACATCATCATCGCCACCGCCGTGCTGATGGCCACCGGTCTGGTCCTGGTACTGATCGGCAGCCCGAAGGCGACCCGGATCGGCGCCATGGTGCTCGGCGGCCTCGGCGCGGCGCTGCTCTTCGTCAACGCCCGCTCCACGTTCTTCGAGAGCATGATGATCCTGGCCACGATGTTCGCCGGGACCGCGATCTTCCGGGCCGAGAAGCACCAGATCAACCGTCGGCTGGCGGCGGCCTGCTGCCTGTTCGTACTGGCCTCGGGCTTCCTGGTCGGTTACCTGTACAACGACAAGGCGGCCCAGAGCCGGACCTGGACCAGCACCTGGGAGGGCTTCTCGCTGCCTTACGTGGCGGCCTGGGCCACCTTCGGCCTGGGCATGCTGCTGCGCAACCGCCGCTGGCCAAGGGTGCTGCCCTGGCTCGGCTCGATCAGCTACTCGGTCTACGTGGTGCACATCCCGATCCTCTGGGGCACCTGGTGGCTGAAGGACAAGGTCATCAGCTTCCCGGCCACCGGGCACGGACGCTGGCTGCTCCCGGCGTTCTTCCTGGCAGCGGTCCTGGTGGCCAGCCAGCTCACCCACAAGCTGATCGAGCTGCCCGGCCAGCGGCTCGGCAAGAGGGTCGCCACCGCGCTGGACCGCCGTACCCGGCGCGTCCCGCACGTCCCGCTTCCGTCACCGGCAGACGAGACGGATCGGCGGCATGCCGAGACTCCCGGCGCCTCCACGGCCACCAGCTCCGCCTCCACCACCTCCGCTTCCGCAACCTCCGCCTCCGGCGACGGCGTCAGGCCGGTCGGCGAATGAACCTTCCAGGTCCACGCACAGCATCCGCTCAACAGGGGACGGGCGACTGATCCGCTGCGGAACGGATGTCCCACCGGTGATCCTCGCGGGTTCGGTGTTCGCGAGGATCACCGCCGGGTGGGCCGAGTCCGGGCGGTCAGCGCAGGCTCGCACGCAGTGCGTTGATCCGGTCGGTGGCAGCGGTGAAGGCGGCCCGCTCGAGGCGTCCTGAGGCCAGGGCATCGGCGAGGGCCGTGGTTGCCTCCTCGCCCTGGCCCGGCTCCATGGCCGAGCAGAGCATCAGGTCCAGGCCCGCCGCCGCGGCGGCGACCGCCCGCTCTCCCGTGCTGCCGAAGTCCCTCAGTGCACCGGCTTCGAGGGCGTCGGTGACGGTGACACCCCGGTAGCCGAGCCGCTCGCGCAGTTCCCCTTGCACCACGGCGGTCGACAGACCGGCCGGGCGGTCGGCGTCCAGGGCGGGGTAGACGGCCCAGGACAGCATGACGAGCCGGACACCGGTCGCGAGGGCCGAGCGGTAGGGCGCTTCGTCGACGGTGCGGATCGAGGTCGCGTCACCCGACAGAGTGACGGGTCCCTCGTCGGTGTTGCTGTCGGCGGGCGCCGATCCCAGGCCGGGGAAGTGCTTGGCAGTGGCCGCGACGCCGCTGTCCTGCTGGGCAGTGATGAACGCACTGCCCAGGGCCGCGACCCGGGTCGGATCGTTGCCGTAGGAGCGGTGGTGGCGGTCGATGAAGTTGCCGGGCGTGTCGTAGACGTCCAGGACGGGGGCGAGGTTGACGTTGAGCCCGAGGCCCGCGAGGTTCCTCCCGGCACCGACGCCGGCCCTCCCCGCCTCGGCCACGGGCACGGCGGCCTGCCCGACCTCCCGAGCCGACAGCTCCGGAGCTCCCGGGACCCGACGGACCAGCCCCCCTTCCTGGTCGGTCATCAGGAGCAACGGCAGCTTCGCCGTGCTCCGTTCCTGTGCGTGGCGGAGCTGCCGGACGGCGGTGCGGAACTGCTGGGGGTCGGTGAAGTTCTCGCCGAAGAAGATCACACCGGCGGCGTGGCCCTCCCTGATGTCCGTGAGCAGGCTGTCGGGCGGCGTGGTGCCGCGATAGGAGTAGATGACGCGCTGCCCGGCCAGCTGCCGGACGGTGCTCTGCGGCTCGGCCGCCCCGGGTGGCGTCGTGCTGCCGGTGAGCAGGAGCGCGAGCACGGTGGCGGCCCACGGAGTCGACAGGGGCATGATCACTCCTTCACGTCCGGGTCGGCTGCGGCCAGGCTACGACCCGTTCGGTCCTGCCGCACCGGATGCCGGACCGGAGAGCCCTCGCCACGACCGGCGGCTACGGGCGCGACTTCGAGTGCGGGTGCGGGTGCGGGTGCGGCCGCGGGCGTGGGTGCGGCATCCGGGGATCTACCGCACCCGAAGCAGGCCCCGAGGTGCGAGGCCCCGAGGCGCCGGGGTGTCGACGGTGGCCGTGGTTCCGCCGAGCCGCCGAACCGCCGAGCCGCCGAGCCGCCGAGCCGCCGAAAGCCGTACCACCGGGCCACCGGGCCGTAATGTCCGGACCTCCCGGCAGGGTCGGGCGGTCACCAGCGCACGGCCGAGAAGTCGATCGGGCGCGGCTTGAGCGACTGTGCGCGTGCCGTCAGTCGGCGAAGGCGCAGGGCCATTTCCCGGGCGGGGAGTTGTTGGCGGTCGCCGTGGCCCGGCAGCAGCCACTCGAAGCGGAGCCGGTCGGCGATCCGGGCCAGGGACGCGGCTAACTCCTCGATGGAGTACCAGGTGACGCTCTCGGCCACTTCGATGTCCGCTGTGGTGCGCGACCAGTAGAAGCTGTCGCCGCTGAAGCAGTACCGCTCGTCCGCGATGTAGAGCACGCTTCCCCGGGTGTGCCCGGCGAGCGGGTACACCGTCACTCCCTCGGCGATCTCGACCGGTTCGGTGCCGCGCAGGACGCGGTCGGCGTCCGGGGCGGCTTCGAGGTCCCCTTCGTGGATCCACAGCCTGGCACCCAGTCGGTCGGCGTAGCGTCGGCCATGCGCGGCGTGGTCGCGGTGGGTGAGCAGGACATCGGTCACCGGGCCCCGGGCCTCGTACCGTGCGGCCAGTGCGTTGCTCCAGCGAGGCGTGTCGACCATCATCAGCGTCCCGGACGGACGGCGCAGCAGGTAGGAGTTGGCGCCTGCGGTGCGCCCGGAGTTGTGCCCGCAGAGGTGGACGTCGTCGTTCAGGGCCATCGGAAAGGGATCCAGCGCCGGATCGAGCGCTCGGGAGGGGTGACGGATCGACCGGGTGTGGCAGGCGTACGCGGCGGCGTGCAGCTGCCTGCTCTCCGTTTCGCCGTGCGGTTGGCGGAGCACTGCCGAGCGGCCGTCCACCTCGCCGATCAGTCCGGGGGCGAGCTGTCGGGCGACATCGCAGTTGGTACAGCGGTCGTCCACGTACCAACCGCCCTCGGCGGCGGGCTTCTCCGCTCCCGGGCCGTTCCGGGTCGGTGCGGAGCCCGCTGACAGTCCGTCGTCCATGGTGCGTCTCCCTCTCGTGGTGCGGCCGGTGGCCGGCCGCTCGTCCCTGTCAGGGGTATCCCACGGTGTGTGGATAAAGGAAGCAGCGTGGCCCTTGTCCTTTACCGGGAGAGCGTCTCTCTCCGGGCCGAGGCGCCGGGGCCACCGGCAGTGACTTATGACCACGCGTCACCGGGGTTCGACCGGCCTGAGAAGGTGTATCCGATCATCTGAAGACTCGAACGGGGAATGTCATGACTGTCGTCCTGTCTGCTGCGCCGACTGCTTCCGCGCCCGCACTGCACCTGCGTCCCTGGCGAGTCGAGGATGCGGCGGTCCTCGCAGCGGCGTTCCGGGACCCCGTCCTGCGCCGCTGGCTGCGGACCTCGATCGACGGCGAGGCTGAGGCCCGGCGATGGATCGATAGTCAGACCGAGGCGTGGGACTCCGGCACGCGACTCAGCTTCGCCGTGCTCGAACGGGAAACCGACAGCCTCGAACGGGGAACCGCTGAGGGCGATGGCGGCCACCCGGTCGGCCACGTCGTGATCAAGGAGATCGCTCCCGGCAAGCCCTCGGCCGAGGTCGGTTACTGGACTTCGGCTGAGGCGCGCGGCCGTGGAATCGCACCCCGGGCCCTTGAGGCAGTCTCCCTGTGGGCACTCGATCCGCAGCGGGCGACGCCGCTCGAACGCCTCGAACTGATCCACGGAGCGGACAACCACGCCTCCTGCCGGGTAGCGGAGAAGTCCGCGTTCCGCCACCACTCGGTCCTTCCGGCCCACCCGCCGGCTTTCCCGAACGAGGGGCACCTGCACGTTCGTACGAGCATGCGCGCCCGGACTCGCTGAGGGAGCCGCTCCCGAAGCGGTGCGGCCGAAGGACGGACCTCGGCGCGGGCGTGGAGCGCCCTCGCCGAGGTCCCCGGCCCACGACCGGATGACTCACGAGCAGATGACCAACGAGCCGGATGGCCGACTACTCCTCGACGTTCGCTCCGGCGCTCCACGGCCGGCAGGGGCGCCCGAACAGACCGGCCAGGTCCGCGCGCCGGAACCCGCGCACCGAACCCCCACGCGCCGAACCCCCACGCACCGGCGACCGGGATCAGGGTCCCGGCGAAGTCACCAAGGTCGGAACCGCCCGCCTCTTCCGGCCGGCCAGGATCAGACCGGACCGCCGTTTCGAACTCCGTCCGCAGGTGCCGAGGCCCGAGGGCGACAGCGACCCTCGGCAGTGGCAGTGGCCCCGGCAGTGACAGCGCTCTAACACTGTTGGAAACGTACCGTTAGGCTGGAGCTCATGAAGCTGACCGCAGACCGGATCATCGATGCGGGCATGGCCGTGTTCGCCGAGACCGGCTACCACGGGCTGTCCATGCGCCAGGTGGCCGAGCGGCTCGACACACATGCCGGAAGCCTCTACTACCACGTGCCCAGCAAGAGCGCGCTGCTCCAGCTGATGGCGGACCGGGTGGCCCGGCAGGCGTACGACGCCGGCAGTGCCGCACTGGCCGCGCTGCCCGACCGGACCGGCTGGAAGGCCAGGGTCGAGGTCCAGGCCGTCACCCTGCGCCGGATCGTCCGGCAGCATCCGGGCGGGGCGGTCATGCTCGCCGACAGCCCGAAGGTGCTCAGCGCCGGAGCGCTCTCCCTGATGGAGCGACTGTTGCAGACCCTGAGCGACGCCGGGGTGCCGGACGAGCATCGCGGCATCGCCGCCGACGCGCTGCTCAGCCACATCACCGGATTCGTGCTGCAGGAGCAGAGCGAACCACCTGCTCTCACGGTCAGCGCCCAGGATGCCGCC
Organism: Kitasatospora sp. NPDC056138; assembly: GCF_042264695.1. Lineage (NCBI taxonomy): Bacteria > Bacillati > Actinomycetota > Actinomycetes > Kitasatosporales > Streptomycetaceae > Kitasatospora > Kitasatospora sp. NPDC056138. The sequence continues at coordinate 90,796 of NZ_JBHJVK010000006.1, forward strand.
GACCTCCACGAACGCTTCCCGATGACCGTGGCCGCCGCATCCGCCTACGACACCGACGAGAAGTTCGCCCGGAGTGTGCGCCTGCTCTGCGCCGGCATCGAAACACTCATCGCACCGACTGCCCTGCCCTGAGGCCCCGCACCTGTCCGGCCGGTGCCGCACACCGGGCGGCGGCCCCGCTCGACAGCAGAGCCCGCTCCCGAACGGACGCCTCGACGGGGGCGTCCGCGCAGCACCACGGCGGCCACCCGCCGACCCGCGCTGCCACCCGCCGGGACGCGCCCCGGCGACGCACGCCCCGGCGCCGGGCGACAGCTGCCCGCCGACGGAGTTACGGTGACGGGAGAGGCCGGACCGGGGTGACGCCGCGGGTGGTACCGGCGCCGGCGTCGGCGGGCGGCAGGGCCTGCGGGCAGGAGCAGCGGCATGCGGACCGATGTGCACGCGCATCTGTGGAGCGAGGGCTACCTCGACCGGATGGCGTCCTACGGACGGGAGGACACCATCGCGGCGATGCAGCTCATCCTGGCCGGCTATCCGAGCCGCTACCCCCGCTTGCGGATCGTCAACTCCCATCTGGGCGGGGCGCTGCCGATGCTGCTGCCCCGTGCCGACGAGCACTGCCGCTGGGAGGCGCCCGACGTGGTCGAGCCGCCCACCGTGGCAGCCCGGCGGATGTGGTACGACACCGTCGCGCACGGGCGCTCCCCCGCGGTGCGGCTCGCTGCGGAGTCCTACGGTGCCGACCGGCTCCTGCTCGGCACCGACTTCCCCTACCAGAGCGGCGACCAACTCCCGCGTGCCGTCGACTTCCTGCACGCCGCCCTGGCCCTCGAAGAGGCCCAGGCCGTGGCGAGCCGCGCGACGAAACCTCTCCCCCGACACCCCGACACCCCGACACCCCGGCAGCCGGGACCGTACGGTCGGAACGCCTCAGGGGTCGGGGCGGACGGGGGCTCCAACACCAGCACCTGACTGCGCATCGGCTCCCGATCCGACCTACGCGCCTCACCTGCGTCGATGTCCGGATCACGGGCCGGAACGCGAAAGTGCCTTATGCACCGCACCGGCCCCCGGCCCGCCGCGCCGCCGACGGGCGCGGGCCGGTCAGTTACGGCGGATCCCACCCGCCGACCGATCCGGCGGCCACGCTCCGTCCTCCGCCACGGAACGTCGACAGCGGACCGTCTCGCCCGGCAGCAACGCACGGCAGAGGTGAGATCCGGCCGACTGCCTGTCAAACGACGTACTTCCCCAGCGGATCCGGAGCGCAGTCCCGATCACCTCCGTGGGATCGGCGGTCGTGGTTGACCCCTGTCATCCATCAGGCCCTCGGGGGACGACTGCCGCAGGGCCGTGTCTATGCTGTGGCCACCGGCCCGGCGAGCTTCGTCCGTCGACACGACTCACGATGGTCAACGACTGCCGGCCATCCGTACCGTGCTCCGAACTCCGGGCACGGATTTCCGACTCCCGGACCGTGGAACGGTGACGCCATGTCTGTTCAGGGTACTGCCGGTTACGCCGGTCAGGTTCAGCTGCCGGATCTGGTCGCGAAGGCCGTGGCTCTCGCCCAGCGGGCCGGATTCGCCAAGTCCTGTCGCCCGGAGCAGGGCCGGCTGCTGTTCGCCCTGGCCGCAGGTGCACGCGGGAGCATCGGGGAGACGGGAACCGGATGCGGGGTCGGCCTGGCGTGGATGATCGCTGGACGGCGACCCGGCGTACGCGTGGTGAGCGTCGAGCGTGACCTCGAACTCGTCGAATCTTCCGCCGAGTTGTTCGCCGACGTGCCCGACGTCGAGATCGTCCACGGCGATTGGACCCGCATCTACGACCACGGCCCTTTCGATGTGCTCGTGGTCGACGGCGGAGGCAACGGAAAGCAGACTCCCGCCGCCGATCCGGAACGCCTGCTGACGCCCGCCGGTTCGATCGTCATCGACGACTTCACCCCGCTCGGCCAATGGCCCCCGATGCACGACGGGCAGCCGGACACCGCCCGGATGGCCTGGCTGAACCACCCGGCACTGTTCGCCACCGAGGTTCGGCTTGCCCCGGACCTGTCGACCATCATCGGGACCCGCAGGCCGTGAACCGTCCCGCCCGAAGTCCGGCAGTGTGAAGCAGAACTGACGATACGACAGTGACCGCCATCCACCGGGAACCGGCGGACGGCGGGAGCACCGAAGGCGGCCGCCGGAGGAGAATCGGGCGAGGCTGTTCACGGTGGAAGCGGGTGTACCCCGCCGGGGCGGCGTCGGCTCGTGCAGTTCGCCGAATCAACCACCGACTGCCCCGGAGGGGACGACACCGGGGACCATCACCCGCCCGTACGGAATCAGCCCTCCCCATGGACGAGTTGAGAGCCTCCTTCGCCACACCCGCACACGGGAAGAGGCGACCTCGCTTCGACGCGGCAGAACGACGGCTTCGCCTGTTCCCACGACTGCGGAAGCAGCATCCAGTCGTACCGACGGACCATCAAAGAAGTCGGTATAGAAAACGTAAAAGACTATCTATCCTGATGGGGTTCGCGAACTTCTCACCAAAAGTAGGTTTGCTTGATGAAGTTGGCCCGAGTGTCGGCGATCCTCACGGCGGTCGCGCTCGCACCAGCGGTTCTGCTCCCCTCGTCGGCCTCCGCCGCCGAGAACGTCCAGCCGTCCGGAGCCTCGGCTCCTGACACGGCGTCGGAGACCAAGCCGGAGAAGCCCTCGACGACCGAGGAACAGGACCGGGTCGAGATCCTGCGGATCCTCGCCGACAAGAACACCGGCCCGGGCGTCCGCGAAGCCGCCCAGAAAGCACTCGACGGCACCGCCCAGGACCTGCGCCACTTCCTCGAAATCGAACTCCAGGAACAGCGCGAAATCGACAACCGCGTACGCGTCTCACAGATCATCAACGCCGGCGGCCCCGCAGTGAAGAAGGCCGGCAAGGCCGCACTGAAGGGCACCCCCCAAGACGTCCTGAACTTCCTCAAGGAAGGCCAGTTCACCGCCCGCGCGGAAGACGACGCGAACGGGGCGGCCGGCCGGCAGCCGGCCCCGGACAAGGACTCCGGCAGCCAGGGTGAGAAGGGCGGCACCGGTACCCGGACCGCCGGCGCCACGGCCTCCGGCAACGGTGTGACACAGACGTCCGACCGAACCGTGACCACCCTCACCGACGGCACCGACCGTCTCGCCTTCACCGGTGGTGGCGACGGATTCGGGGGGGAGGTCGGCGGCTCCGCCGCTGCCCTCGCCGTCGGCGCCGGCCTGGTCGTCGCGGCCCGCCGCCGCGCTGCCGACGAGAGCTGACGGCAGCTCACAACAGCAGTCCACGGTGTCCGGTGCCCCGGGCCGTTTGCCAGGGGCGCAGGACACCGTGGTGAGCGGTCGTCCCGCAGCGCCTCCCGCTGCCGGAAGCGGACTTGAGTGGTCAGCCGAGCCGCCCACCACGGGTGACCCGCTCCACGACCGCGACCGACCCGACCCGCCCCGTTCCGGTGCGTGCAGATCTGCAGTTCTCGGGTGGTCGCCGACCCTGAGGCGGACTCCTAGACGGGTCCTCGCAGCTCAGTGGCTATGACGGAGAAAGGTAGGCAGTACAACAGGTGTGGCGCAAGGGATAGCAACTGGCCTCACTCGTCCGTGGTCGTCGGCCGAGCCGGCGAGCCGAACCAGGCGAGGGCAGCCGGTCAGGAATTCGCGTGTCCTATTGGCGAGGCCGTGCGAGCATCGGCGGGTGATCGATAAGGAGCTGCTTGCCGCCGACCTGATCGGGAGGCGACTGCTGAAGGTGACCACGGCCTGGCATCACTACGCTGACGACGAGCCGTCGCTGGTGCACCTGTGGCTTCACCTGGAGGGGCTGGGACCAGTTCTGTTCCACACGCCCTCGACAGGCTTGTCGCTGCGTGCCGACCAGCCGCACGGACCGTACCCGATGGAGGAGCACGGAAGCGTCACCGTGACCGACGATTCGCCGGATGTTCCGGTGACCCGGTTTGTCGGACAGACGATCCGCTCGGTTCGCCAGATCGGCTACAACGACGGCAAGGTCGGCTTCACAGCCGGCCTCACGCTCCAGTTCCCCGGCGGGAGCATCCGTTTGCTCGGTCTCGTGGACGACCTCCTCATCGCCCACGACCAGCAGCTGGGCGCTGTCGAGGCCCACCTGCACGAGGATGTGACCCTCGCGCGGGTGGTGCAGACCTCCGGGGGCCGCCCGTCGCAGTGGGACGCCTGGACGACCACTGGTCAGTACCTGTACCTGCGCTACCGGCATGGCGAAGGGACTGTCGAGCAGCATCCGAGCGAGGATGTCGACACCTGAGACGGCGAGGAGTCGAGGCTCTGGACCAGCTGGGACGTCGGAACCAACGGCGGCTGGATCGAACTCACCGATTTCCTCGCCACGGCCGACTTGAAGCTGGCCCCGGACGCCGAGGTCCACACCACACCGCCGATCGACCCGAAGGCCTGAGAACGATGGTCACGCACCCCAGCCGCGACTACGCGATCACCGCCATGTACTCCGTGCCCGACGACGCCTGGTACCTGGAACTGGACCTCGTCCGGGAGCAACGGGCCGTGGTGACCGCGATCATCCCCGACGAAGACCCAGCGCGCGAGCCGACGGTGTGCTTCGATCCCCAAGGACGGCACCTGGACATCCCGTACGAGGTCATGCGCTGGTTCATGGACCAGGTCGCGGAAGAGATCCGGACGTCCCGCGCCTGGATGCGGCTGAGGCCCGAGCTGGTGGAGGTCATCCACCGCTTGCGCCAGGAGTATCTGGGCGCCATCGATGACGCCGACTTTCCCGACGTCCTCGCGGAGCTGCGCGTCGCTGTCCCCGAGGCCGATCTCCCCGCCGTTCTTGCGGCCGCATTCGGGCTGCATCCCGATGGCATCCCCATGGATGGCATGCAGGCGTTCCAGCTCGTCGCTGCGGGCGCGGTGAGAAGTGATCACTGTCCCACCGCCCCCGCGTCCGAGGTCAGTGGCTCGTGTTGAGCCGACTGATCAGCTGGCGGTTGGCAGCTCGGGCGGCCTGGAGTTCTTCGTTGCGCTCTTCCAGTTGACCGGTGAGATCGACCGCTTGCTGTTCAAGGGCGGTGATGCGGCGCTTGAGCTGGTCGATGTCATCGGGTCAACCGAGTCCGGAGTCTCTCCACGCCTGCTCGCCGAGGAGCTCGGCGAGCTTGCCCCCCAGGGTCCGGATCCTTGCAGTGAGACGGCCTGCGCGTTCTTGGGCGTTGGCCAGGTCGGCTTGGAGTGAGGCGCGGGTGACGAGGGGGCCGGTGCTGTCGGCCCTCGACTCGGAATCGGCGGCGTGGACCTGGGCGAGCAGGTCCTTGTGGCGGTAGAGGAAGGCGCGGTCGACCCCTGCCTGGCGGGCGATACCGGAGACGGTGATGGGTGTGCCGGCTTTGACGGCGGCGGCGACAGCCTTGATGACGCGCTGGCGCCGCCGGGCGGAGTCCGCCCGACGGGCGTCGGCCATGGATGTGGTGGTCACGGGGTCCTGTCTGGTCGGAAGTAGACAAGTGGCTGGCGGACGGCTGGCAGACCAAGGTGGACGACGTTGTTGCGAGCTCGTCGCACCAGGGCGGTGGCCTGCTCGATCTCGGTGCGCTCCTGCTCGGAGAGCTCGTTGACGGAGTCCTTCACCCGGCCGATCAGGCGGCGGACGCGGCGGATCTCCTCGTCGGAGGGCATCGCCTCGGCCTTCGCCCACGCGTCGGCGTCGATCACGGCCGCCAGGCGCTCACGGTTGCGCAGCAGGTCGGCGAGGTATGCCTCCAGGTCGGGAAGGTAGGACACATCGGTGCTGAAGTGGCCGCAGCCCACGCAGCGGAAACGGACCGGGCAGTCGTGGCCGCCCGCGGTGACGTTGGACGGTTCACTGCACAGCCCGTACGGGACGGCGACCTCGCCCACGGCCCGGCGCAGGCGCTCCGTGTCCAGCAGGGCCTTGACGGTGCGCCAGACCCGGTTGCCGTGGCGGTCGAACTGCATCGCGGTGACCCGTTCGACGGCCTCGCGGCGCCGCTGTTCACCGACTAATGGTGACGTCGGGTATTGGAAGTGTCCGAATGCCTGTCGTGCAGAGCTGCTCGGAGCGGGCTCACTCGTAGTCGAAGTAGCGGTCCCACCAGGTCCGTGGCTCGAAGTAGGACCCGAGGTTGTGGACGCCGTCATATGGAGTCCAGAGCAGGTGCTCGGAGACGGCGATGTAGCCGAGTGCTTCGAGTTCGTCGTCGATGCGGTGACGGTCGGCATTCTCGAAGAGGATGTTCTCTTCTTCCTCGTCGTAGTTGCCGGGGTTCCCCAGTGTTACGGCGACGAGGTTGCCGTAGTTGCTGACCGTGATGGTGATGTGCTCGCCGCTGGCCGTCGCGGTGGTGGGGATGATGATGGTCCCGTGGTGGTTCGCGTCCTGGACGCCTCGGTCGACGGTGCAGGTGCAGCGGAACCGCTGATCCAGCCTGGCTGCGAGCTGATCGAATCGAGCTCGGGTCGCGGCGTGGTCGTAGCGCTGAGGGAACTCCATGTGGTCGGGGTCGTCGAGGTCCTTCAGCAGAGCCCAGATGTGCTGGTCATCGAGGGGCATGGTCATCGTCTCCGGGTCGGTGGGGATGGTTGATGCGATGGCTGACCTGGGCGGCGTAGTTGGTCCAGTCTCCTGCTGAGAGCCGTTGCCAGGTGACGGCGACGTCGGTGTGGATGCCGAGGGTGCGGACGAGGATCGCGGCGGGGATCTCGGTGGCGAGCTGGAAGAGAGCGGTGCTGCGGGCCTGGTTGGGACGGATGCCGAGGTCGTTCGGCGCCCGGTGTCGATGACCAGCTCGACGCCGAGCCGGATCTCGCGCTCGTGGCCCTGCTCCAGCCACGGCAGGTGCGCGCACAGGGCCTGCATGACCTCGACCTCCTGAAGTCGGTGCCGAGCCTTCAGCCGGTAGGCCAGCCCGGTCCCCTCGCCCCGCGCCTCCTCCGGCAGGCCTCGCGTGTCGGCAAGCTCGTAGAGCACGCCCAGCACCCACTTCGGTGCCGCGCCGTCGCGGATCGCGTGAGTGAGGAACCCTCGGACGCCGGTCAGGATTCGGTTGACCCGGCGCTCACCTCGCACCGGCTCGGCTCCAGGCCCCATCCGCACCGTGCCGATGCTGCCGTCCGGCTCGATCGGGTGTACTGCAGCCACACCATGAACAAGCCCAGGTCCTGTGCCGCCTCCGGCCACTGCCGCCCCGTCCGCAAGCACCAGGTGAGGTACAGGGCGGCATCACCGGCGTAGCCCTTGGTCGTTACAGTAGCTCCGCCCGGTTCTGCCCGAAACGCAAATGGCGAAGCCAACGGTCAGCCGGACGTACAACCTCCAAACGGTCATCGACAACTGTCCAGTACCGCACCCCGGACGGCATTCGAATCGGAAACGCTCGCACTTCTCACCTCGGGCTCTGTGAACTCAGCAACGACCAGCCACAGAGCAACACCCCCCGAGAACCGGCTCCCGGCTCTCAACGAGGGCACCTCTCCCAACGTCACGCCACAGGTTCGGGCCCCCCGAGAAGCGTGCAGATGCGTTCCGGAGAACGAAGACCGGACGATGTTTCGATCCCCCATCGAGCTCCTGCCCAGCAGGATGTGCGCCGGCGGGGGCTGAAGGGCAACAGAAGTCGTAGCCCTGAGGTTTGAGCAGTTCGACTCCGGTCGCCCGACCGTCGCACCGGCCTGGCGCCGCAGACGCAACGCGACGGGGCGGCTCGACGAGACGCAACGGGGCACGATTCGGCGGGGCCCCGGCGGGCCGCTACATACGGGGTGCCTGTCGCAGTACGTGTGGCCGGTCCAGGCAGGAAGGCGTTCTCCGCGCCGGTCGCACGTCGCGACCGCGGAGTCCCGGCTGCACGCCGCCGCGACGTCGGGTCCGAGGCAGGAACCATACGGTTCCCGCAGGTCAGTGGCTGTCCCGGTGGCCGGTCAGGGTCGGCCGCGAGTGGCCCGTCAGCAGTCCGTCGGTGGGCCGCCGACCGAACGACGGCCGGGGAGCGCCGTGGGTGGCCGAGGTCCCGCAGTGTCGGTTCCCGTCCACCGGACTCGGTCGTCGAGGGTGCTCCAACTGCTGTTCCGACCCTGCTGTCCGACCTCCTGGCGACAGCAACCGGCAGGCGTCGACCGGGCTGCCACGGCTGTTCGATCTCACTCGCTCACTTGCGGCCGGGTTCACAGAATCCCCCAACAGTGGGATCGTGCTGTGTCACCCGGAGGTTTCCGGCAACCACGCCCAACCGGGCCGTGGAGCCACATTCGCTGACCGCTGCACGGCGGCCGACCACAACCCGTGAATTGAGGTACCCATGCCGACCACCTTCAGCGCCGACGAGGGCGTCGAGTCCACCATCGCCCTGCTGGAACGCGAACTCCCGGCTCTCCAGGAGCAACAGCAGCGCCTGGAGGGCGAGTTGAAGACCGTCACCGAGCGCCTGGAGGTGGTGCGCTCCGCCCTCGACAGCCTGCGCGCACTCGTGGCGGCGCCCGCGCTCCGGCCGAGCCCCGCCGCTGCGGAGGCCGTGGCAGAGGCCGAGCAGCGTCACGAGGCCGCCGAAGCCGCCGAGAGCGCGGCCGCCCCGGAGGACACCGAGACCGCCGAGACCACGGAAGCCGTGCAGCCCACGACCAGGGCCAAGGGGCGCCGCACGACCGGCACGGCCAGGACCCGTACGACTGCCAAGAGCAGCACCCGTAAGCCTGCAAAGGTGAGCAGGAAGAAGGCCGCACCCGCCGCAACGCACACCGAGACCCAGAAGCCGACACGCACGAGGAAGGCCGCTGCGCCCAAGGCCACCCCGGCACCGGCGGGCGGCACTCCCAGTCTCACGGACGCGATCGCGAGCCACCTGGCTGCGGCGGACGGGCCGGTCCGGGCCCGCGACGTGGCCCAGGCCCTGGGGCGCGATGGCAGCCAGTCAGCCATCAACGCGGTGCGTACCTCGCTGGAGCGCCTCGCCAAGGCATCGCGCGCCCAGCGGGTCGGCCGTGGCCTGTACGCGGCGGCAGGCTGAACACTTGACAGTCGGCCGGCCGCACACCCCCGGGGTCAGGCCCCGGATCGGAAGGACAGGGTTGCGGCCAGGCCATGGCTCCACGTGTCGACGGCGCGGTTCCTCATCGGCGCCGCACCGTCGACACGGCGGCGGCCCCGGAGGGCGCGTACGCCGGGGCGTGGGCCTCGGACCGGCGGTCACGGCGGTTCCGGATCACGGCGGTTCCGGATCACGGCGGTTCCGGGTCACGGCGGTTCCCCGGTCCGTACGGGTCCGCACGCGGCGGCGGAACGCGCCCGGCCTGGCGGGCCCGACGGCCGCGCCCGGCCGGTCCCAAGGTTCAGGGCCCGAACGGGATCGGCGCGGCGCTACCGCCGTCACATGGCCCCGATGAGGCTGCACAGGAAACGAGCCAGCAGTACGACACAGTCCAGGGCCCCGCTGGCCAGCGCCGTCGACACCCCCAGCAGTACCGGGCCCACGGCCTCGGGCTCGTTCTTGAGGCGGCGGGCGAAGTAGGCGGCCACACCCAGCGGCAGGACCAGCGCAGCGAGCGCCACCACCAGGACGGGCACCGCCACCACGCCGAGATCAGCCGCTTTGAGGAAGTACCAGCCGACCGTCCAGGTGACGACCACCGACAGGACCATGACCACCGCCAACGCCACTGTCGGAGCACGCTCGTAGCAGGCCCGCACCGAAGCCAGGCGGCCCCGGCCCCACAACGCCCGGGCCTCATGGGCAGTATCGGCCCCGGACGGCACCTTCGCCGCCCCCTCGCCCCTGCCGCCGGCGCTCGCGCCGACGCTCGCGTCCGAGCTGTCGCCGGAATTGTCGGGCCCCTCTTCGCGCGTGTGCTCAGGAGCGTCGGACACTGCGGAGGCCCCTGCCGACTCCACTCCGACGGCCGGGCCCTCCACAGGCTCCACCACAGGCGGGCCCACCGCCTCCCGGACGACTGCAGCGCCGCCCTCGCCCGGGTCCATCGATGTCACAGAGAGCTCGTCGCGCATACGTCGTCCTCGGGCGTCGCCGGATCCATGATCGAATCCCACGCTATGCAGCTCGGAGGCACAGGGCATCCGACGGCAGGCACCCGGGTGACCGGTTGCCCGAGAACCAACCCGACCGGTGTATTCACAGCAGCGCGATCGACCGGTGCGCGCCAGCCGACGCCCCGTCCTTGCCGGTCACGGGCCACGCCGACTCCACCGCTGCCCGCTGCCCGCTGCCCGCTGACCACTCAACGCGAACATCTCCTACGACGGGACGGCCGGAGAGTGGGCGAAGACCGGGGCAGGATGCCTAGCGGGGGGCACCGTCACGACAGCGCCCACTCCCCGGGGCCGTTCAGCTGGTAGCCGGCGGCGGTCAGCGCCCGGCAGACCGCACCCAGGGTGTCGGGTCCATCGGACGGATCGGCGAACGCGTCGGCGTCGAAGAGGAGTACGTCGCACTTGGGCCAGCCGTCACCCCCTAGCGGAACGTGTGCGGCCCGCTCGACCACACCCTGCACCTCCGCGTCCGTCAGCCGGTCGCCGGCGCGCAGCTCCCACCCGCGCACCTCCCAGTCACGCAGCTCGTCCTCGGTGCCACCGACCTGCAGGCGCTCGGCCTGCCGAACGAGGTACAGCTCGACAGCGGCCCGGGTGATCGCCAGGTCCCGCCCGGAAACATCGTGTTGAAGGATTGTCACGGGCGGAGGCTACCGGCCCACTACCGGCGGCCGGCCGTGCTGTCGGCACACCGTCACCCGGACGGATGAAACCGGCCCCGACCACCCACGACAGCTCGCGGCCGCCGCGACGGCGGCGTTCCCGTGCCGGACCGGTCGTCACATCAGGGCTCGCGCCGGAGCAGCACGCTACGCGGATATGCTTCGACGGCACGGCAGATGTGGATCGGGAACGGACCGGGGGGACAGTGAGCCGACCACTGTTGTTCCTCGATGTCGACGGCCCTCTCAACCCGTACGCGGCGGAGCCGGAGAAGCAACCCGAGGGCTACACCACCCTTCAGGTACCCCCGGAGAGCGGCACCGCCTCGGGGCCGGGAGGATCGAGCATCCGTCGGAGGCCGTCGAGGCTGTGGCTCAATCCCGAACACGGGAGGGCACTGCTGGCCCTCGGCTACGAACTGTGCTGGGCCACCACCTGGATGAGCGACGCGAACAGGTTGATCGCTCCCGTGCTCGGCCTGCCCGAGCTGCCGTTCGTCGCCTTCGGTGACGCTCTGCTGCGTGAGCGCCCTGACGGGGTCCACTGGAAGTCCGATCCGCTGGTGAGGTATGCCGACGGTCGGCCCTTCGCGTGGGTGGACGACGAACAGGGCGATGCGGACCACGCCCACGTGGCCGCACGCCACAGCACCCCTTTCCTGCTCCATCACGTCAATCCGCGGATCGGCCTGCGCGGCGAGGACTTCGTCGCCCTCGCCGACTTCGCGGCCTCCCTGGGGGCTGCCGCCCACACCGCCTGAACGACACCGTGGAACCGGTCGAGCAGCGGCGAGGTTCGGCGCGCGGACCCGCCGCATCCACCAGCGCGTCCGACACGTCCGGATTTCCGGCCCGTCGGGTCCTCCGCCGCGGCGGTGGAGGACCCGACGTATGGGCGAGTGGAGGGCAGCGGGCCGGTTCGGTGACCGGTACGGGACGGACCCGGCGGGCCCGTGCGGAGTTCGCTGCGGCTCTCCGGTCAGGGGGTCCCGGCCGGGTGCAGCGTTCGGTCGGCTACTTCGTGATGCCCTTGGACGTCCCGTCGGGCTCCTGGGACTCCACGGGCAGGACATCGATCCGGCCCATCTGACCGTGTGAGGAGTGCACCATGTGGTGGCAGTGGTAGACGTACTCACCGGGGTAGTCGTCCCAGGTCATGGCGATCCGGACGGTCTCACCGGGGTGGATGATGACGGTGTCCTTCAGACCGGCCTCGGCGGGGCCGACCGGGTGCCCGTCGCGGTCCAGCACCCGGAACTGCACCAGATGGGTGTGGAACGAGTGCGGCGCGTGGAAGACCCCGGCCGGCTTACGGGTGAGGGTGTTGCGGATCGTCCAGATCTCGCTGGTGCCGAGCGTCGTCTCCACATCGGGCCGGTCCGGGTCGTACTTGCGTCCGTTGATCCGGGTGTCGGGGAAGGTCGACATGTGGAACTCCCGTTCCACCGTGCCCTTCGGGATCGGCGGCAGGGTGGCCAGCACGTCCGGCACCCGGCTCGGGTCCTCGGCTCTTCGGGTGATGTCGAAGCGCAGCACCTCCGGCCGTTCGGTGTCCAGCGCGGCGGTGTTCATCAGCACCACCGAGGAGCCGACCGCGTAGCGGGAGAAGTCGACGACGATCTCGGCCCGCTCCGCGCCTGTCAGGGTCAGCTCGTTCAACGTGACCGGCGTGGCGAGCAGACCGCCGTCGGAGGCGATCTGGGCGAAGTGCGCGCCGTCGGCGAAACGCAGTGACACGTGGCGGTTGGGTGACACGTTGTAGACCCGCAGGCGGTACTTGCGGGCCGCCACGCGGAAGTACGGCCGCTCCTTGCCGTTGACCAGCATGTGCGGGCAGTCGTACGGCCGCACGTACTGGAGGGTGCCGTCGGCCTCGATGCGCGCGTCCCTGATCAGCAGCGGGATGTCGAACTCACCGTTGGGCAGCGGCAGGCTGCTCTCGTGCGGGTCACTGAGCAGGTAGGCGCCGTGCAGACCGCGGTAGACGTTCTCGGCCTCCAGGCCGTGCGCGTGATCGTGGTACCAGAGCGAGGCCGCCACCTGGTTGTTGGGGTAGCGGTACTCGCGGGTCTCGCCGGGCTCGACCAGGTCCATCGGCAGCCCGTCGTAGCGGGAGGGGACGTGACCGCCGTGCAGGTGGACGGCGGTGTGCACGGTCAGGTCGTTGGTCTGCCGGACCACCACCTCCCGGCCCCTGACCGCGCGGATGGTCGGGCCGGGGAAGGTACCGCCGTACGTCTGGACCGTGGTCCGCAGCCCCTTGACGATCTCCGCCTGGGTGTCGGCCATCCGCAGCCGGTAGAACTCCGAGGTCCGCGTCACCGACACCGGGCGCAGGATCGCGGGAATCGGCATGGCGTGGGCGAACAGGGCGGAGCGGGCGGCGGATCCGTCACCCGCCCACGCGACCGGTCCCGCCGGTGGCGGCTCTGGCGGTGCCGCGCCCGGCGCCGACCGCTCGGGGTGATCCCGGAACACGTCCAGGGAGTAACCCCATGGAATCAGAGCAGCTGTGCCACCGAGAGTGGCGGCCGTCAGGATCTGGCGTCGGTTCAGCATTCCGCGTTCTCTCTCTCCGTCCGGGTTCGGCGGGCGTCACACCGTCGGCCGGGTGACCTGTCGTGCCATCCGACCGCGGTGCGACCCGTACTGCCGCCGGAGGCCATGACCATGAAGAGGCCACGACCACGAAGGCGTCCCACTCCGAAATCCACTGGCCCCGGACCGTGATGTGGCTGGCGCGCTCCGTTACCACCTGCTGACTCAGTATCAGCGCCCGACGCGCCGTGTGCACCACGACGGCGGCCGCAGAACACTCCTTCCGGGCTCCCCGGCAACCGGTCGTCAACGCACCATCCCGCCGGTCACGGGGCCGCGATGCACTGGTGGCAACGGCTGTGACGTTCGTTCCCCTCTCCCCTGCACGGGTCTGCACGGGGTCGCCCGCGGGCCTCGCCCGGGCCCCGCTCGACCACGGGCCTCCTCCGGGCGGCGCCGCGGTGACGGTCCGGACCGGGCGCCCGGCAGGCGTGCGGGGACGCACGGGGACGCACGGGGACGCACGGGGGGCAACGACGACGAGGAGTGGGCCACTGCGGTGGGAGACGACTCCCCTCTGTCCTACCTGACGGCCTGACCGGTTTCGGTGGCTGCGGCAGCCGGCCGGTCCGCGGCTGACGGCCCGTCGCCGCCGGGAGTCACCGAGCGGCTTCGGCTCCGGGGGGTCACCACGGTTCGATCCGATAGGTTCGCCCGGTGCTTCCCACAGACGAGACGGCCGCAGCCCCCTTCCGCATCCCGGCGGAGTTCGTCCGGTACGCCGCAGCGCTCCGAGCGCCGGAGCTGTGCCAGGGCCACCTCGCCGGTTGGCTGAGCGCCGAGGACGCCGTCGAGCTGGCGTTCCTGCGCCGCTGCGACCTCGCGGAACCGACCGGGCCCTTCACCCGGATCAGGGACGTCCCGGTGACCGCGCCGGAGCAGCTCGGCGAGCTGTGCCGAAAGCTCGGCCGCGACGATCCCGACGCCCGGCGGATCTGGTCCTACCTCGCGGTCGCCTGGTCGTACTCGCGTCCGCCGGCCGAGCGGACCCGCCTCCTCGACGAGCTGGCGGCAGCCGGGGACGGGGCTTCGGCGGACGTCGCCCGCGATCCGGAGGGCTTCGGCCGGGACCGGCTCGCCGACGGGCGGCGCGAGTTCCTTCTCGACCGGGCGGCGTCCGGGCAGGGCATGAACTGGCACAACAGCTCGGCGCTGCTCGGCACGGACCGGCCCGAGGAGGTGGACGCCGCCTTCGAACGCGGCGAGGACATGGTCGGTGTCGCCGTGATCGGGCTGGCCCTGACCCACCCCCAGCCGGCGGCGGTCCTCCCCCGGATCGCCCGCGCCCTCGAGGCCTCCGACAACGGACTGCGCCACCAGGGCGTCGTCGCCCTCGCCCACGTCGCCCGGCTGCACCGGGTCACCGACCGGCGCTGCCTGGAGCTGCTGCGCTCGTACTCGCGCGGCAACGAGGCGGATGACGACCTGTGGGCCTACCTGCCGCGTCACCGGCTGCCGCTGTGGCTCTGGCGTCACCAGACGGCCGAGTTCCTCGCCTGGCAGCTGCGCGGCAGATGGCGTCGCTGAGCACGGCGCTTCCCGGGCACACAGCGTGTCCAGGGTGCAGAGCGTCTGCCGGGCACAGAGCGTCTGCCGGGCCGGGGCTCCGGGTGTGCGCGCCCGGCCGACCGCGACGCGACTGCGGTCACGGGTGGTAGACCCGCAGCGCTCCGGGCGCCGTGGCGAGGCGGAGCCGGTCGGGTGCGCCCACCGCCTCGCCGTCCACGCTCAGGTGGCTCACCCCGTCCAGTGCTCCGAGCCGCAGCCCGCGCAGCCGGGCGGTGCGGTAGACGGGGGTCCGGTCCAGCGTGTCGGTCAGGAACGCCAGGGCCAGCCTCAGCCTGGCGTACCGGTGGCCGGCGTCAACCATGCGCAGGTCGAGTACTCCGTGATCGAGGCGCTCGCGGCTGCTCGGCGCCATGCCCCGGCGGTGGTAGCGGCCGTTGCCCGCGAAGAGCAGCCAGACCCGGCGCGGGCGACCCGCGATCTCCAGCGAGGTGGGCTCGGCGGTGGGCAGCAGCCTGGCGACCGCCACCGCGAGCGCCGGCCACTTGCCGACGCGGTGCTCCCACCGTTCGCGCAGGCGCACCAGCTCGGGGTAGATGCCGATGCTGAAGGTGTTGACGAAGACGCGTCGGGCGCCGCCGTCCTCGTCGGTCAGCACGCCGAGGTCGACGGCCGTACCGGTGCCCGCCTCCACGGCCGCCGCAGTGGCGGCGAAGTCCGTGAGCCCGGCGTCGGCGGCGAAGTGGTTGAGCGTTCCACCGGGGAACACCGCGAGCGGCAGGCCGTGTTCGGTGGCGGCGGCCGCCGCCAGGTTCACCGTGCCGTCCCCGCCGCACACCCCGAGCGCGCCGCCTTCGGCTCGGGCCCGCTGGGCCGCCTGGGTGATCAGGTCCGCGAGTGCGTCGCCGCCGTCCGCCCGTCGGACGTCCGCCTGCGGCAGCAGGTCACGGATCAGGGCGTGGTCCGGGTTACCCGCACCCGAGTCCGCCTGCGGCTCGGGCAGCGCGGAGCCGCCGGAGCGCTCGTTCACCACCACGTGCAGGCCCTGCCCACCCGGCAGCGCGGGCAACCGCACCGCCGGTCCGGGTGACGGGGCGCTCGGTGCGACCGGCCGGGTGGGCTGGTGCGGCCGCCACCGGCCGAGCAGGGCCGCCGTGGTGGCGCCGAGGGCCGCGCCGGCCAGGACGTCCCCCGGGTAGTGCGCGCCCACGTAGACGCGGGACAGCATGACTGCCGCCGCCACCGGTGCCACGGCCGCCCCCAGCAGCGGGTACTCGATGCCCAGTCCGACCGCGAAGGCCGCAGCGGAGGCCGAGTGCCCCGAGGGGAAGGACGTGGTGAACGGCGTGCGTCGCAGATGCCGGCCGACGGGCACCAGGGCCAGTTGGGGGCGCGGCCTGCGGGTGACACGCTTGGCCACCATGTTGGCCAGCGTCGAGGCCACCAGCACCGAACCCAGTGCGCGCCCGGCCGCCCGACGTGCGCGCGGAGTCCCTCCGACGGCAAGGCCGGCCGCCGTGGCCGCCCACAGCACACCGTGGTCCGCTGCGGTGGTCAGTGCCGGGAGCACCCGTTCGGCCCCGGGCAGCCGGGCCCGGGCGACGCGGAGGAACAGCTTCTGGTCCAGCGCGGCGATTCTTCTCATCGCCCGCAGCTACCCGGCATTCGCGTTCCGATCCCTCGGACAACGAAGTGCCTTCACCTCGGCCCGGCGACGCCGACGCCGACGCAGGACACGACGGACGCGGGTCACCCGAGAGGCAACCGCAGCAGATCGAACGGGGCGCGGGCGAACGGGCCATCTGACGGCCGCGCCGAGCCGCACCGAACCACGCTGAGCCGCGCTGAGCCGCGCTGAGCCGCGCCAAAAGCGTGCGTCCGCGCCGAGTTCGCAAGCAGCGGCTCGCGCCACCTCGCGGCGGTCTCCACGGCGCGGCGGGCAGCAGCAGGGCCCGGGGCCGTCGGTGCGGCCGCAGCACGGTGCTCCGGCTCCGCTCTCCGGGGCGGCTCGGCCGCCCCGGAGCCCGCAGCCGGTGCCGTGCGCCCGGCTAGGCTTCCCACACCCACGGTGGGTGATCACCCGGCCCGGCCGGGAGCAAGCAGACGAGCGAGGCGATGACAGAGCACAGCCCGGTTCGAACGACCGTGAACCGCAGCCCCGACCGGCCCACGTCCAAGGCCCGCCGAGTAGCCGCGCTCCCGGCCCGGCTCCCCTTCACGACCGTGTACGTCCTGCTGCTGGCGGTGGTGGCGTGCTGGCTGTCCACCGAGAGCCACGCGGAACGCGCCCGGTTCATCCGCCACAACAGCAGCAACGTCCACCACATGGAGGTCGGCAAGTGGTGGACGCTGTTCAGCAGCGGTCTCGTGGTCGACGGAGTACCGCCCTGGCTCGGCATCCTGGCCGTGGCCGCCGTGGTCGGCCTGGCCGAGTGGCGCTGGGGAGCCGTCAGGACCGCAGCCGTCTTCGTCATCGGACACCTCGGCGCAACGCTGCTCACCGAGGGCGCGATGTGGGTGATGATCACCACCGGCATCCCCGGCGCCCTCTCCCGCGCCCGCGACGTCGGCATCAGCTACGGCCTGGTCGCGACCGCCGGCTGCCTGCTGGCGACCGGTCCCGCCAAGCTGCGCCGGTACGGCCTGCCGCTGCTGGCCGCCGCCCTGGCCCTCGCCTGGGCCCTCGACCAGCAACTCGCCGACGCCGGGCACCTCGTGGCACTCGGCCTCGGCGTACTCACCGCGAGAACTCCCTGGATGCGCGGATTCCGGCGCGGACACGGGCAACCGACCGGCCCCGCCCTCGGCCAAGGGGTCAACTGCTCGGGCGAACCGTCCGAGTGAACCGTGCGGACCTCGCGAGAAGGCGCGCACCGGAGAACGTGGCGGCCGGCCGGACACCGGTGGGCGGCGGCGCGGATTCGTCAGCGGCCCCGCCCCGCACGCCCTCGGACGAGCTGTGAACCACTCGTTCCGACGACGGGCCCGTGCCTGTTGATCACTCCCCGCGCCTTCGGTGACGGGGCCGGTGTCGGCCACGACGTCCCGCAGCTCCACGCCGCCGGTGTGCCGGGCGCACCCGTCGGCCCGCGCAGCCGCAGCACGGCGGCCGCGCGGGCCAGGCCGGCGATGTGGATGCCCCGAACCCGCCCTCGCCGTCACGGATCTGCACATGGTGATGTGGTGTGCGCTGTGCACGGTCACCTGTGCGCGGTGTTGAGCTTCACTGTTTCCGGGGGATCGAACCCCTGCGTTGCTCTCCACGCGCCAGGAAGGGCCGGTTGAACCGCCGACCCGCGGCTTGTGCACGCCTCCGTGGACGACTACCTGCTCCACATCGCCCGGTCCTGCTCAGTCCAGCAGGTCGACCTCCCAGTTCGCCTGCTGGATCCGGATGTCGACCTCGCGGATCTCACGGGCCAGGACGTCGGCCTGGGACCGGAGTTCCGCAACCGGAAGGGCCGAGAGCATCTTCAGTTCGGACCGCAGCTGTCGGACGACCCCGTGCTGGTCACGGCCGGCTGCCGCGTCCGCCGCCGAGCTGATCACCGCGTGCCGCAACCGCAGCACGTCCCGGCGGGCCAGCGCATCGGTGAGCGTGCCCCCGGTGCTGAGCTCGGCAACGGTGTTGGTCCGGTTGATCCGGCGGATCAACGAC
Source organism: Kitasatospora sp. NPDC056138 (assembly GCF_042264695.1). NCBI lineage: Bacteria > Bacillati > Actinomycetota > Actinomycetes > Kitasatosporales > Streptomycetaceae > Kitasatospora > Kitasatospora sp. NPDC056138. The sequence goes on from NZ_JBHJVK010000006.1 coordinate 109,309, forward strand.
TCGAGCTCGTCGAGCACTTCACCGGTCTCGGCCAGCAACTGTGCCGCGTCCTCCGCCGGTTCCTCGCCCTCCTGGTACCGGGCACTGCCGACAGCACGCGCACGCAACTGCTCCACCCGGCGGGTCGCGTCCGCACGCAGTGCCAGCGCCTCGGCAAGCTTCAAGGTTCCACCCCTCATGACCGTTTGTTCGACGTCAGCATGCCTTACCGATCACCCAGGGCCCAACCCGGGACCCTCGCGCCCGCCGGCACGGCCGATGTGGCCCCGCCTCCGAGACCGCACCGGCCCCTCACGCCCTCACGCCCTCGGGGCGGGCCGGCGACGAGCAGCAGCCCGCGCCGCAGGGCTCCCCCGGCCTGCTATCAGGTGATAGCTTGAGCGGGTGGCGAAGACCCAGGTGAACCTACGGATGGACGAGACGGTCGCCGAGATGGCCAAGCAGGGCGCCGAGACCCGGCGGATACCCGTCAACGACTACGTCGCCCAGCTGATCCGGGACGACAACGAGAAGGTCCGCGCCGCTTTCCTGAACGGCGCACAGCACATCCTGGACGAGTACGGGGACCTGCTCGACGGGATCGAACGCGCGACCTGACTCCGCCCGCCGTCCCGACCCGACCGCCGACCTCGCCGACCTCGCCGACCTCGCCGACCTCGCCACGCGAGTCAATCAGCGCTGGCCAAGGGGCATTTGACGACCCATCACTCCGGAGCCGGATTCAGCGGCGGTCGAGGACGGTGTCGCCCGGGTAGGCGCGGGCGAGGCGGGCGAAGCCCCGGTCGAGCGCTTCGTCCACCGACTGCCTGATCCGTTCGGCCGGTTCGTCCGAGGCGAGGCCGGCGTGCAGGGACTCGAACGCGGTACCGGCCACGGCGGCGACGAAACCGGCGAACAGGGCGAGCTCGGCGGTGTCGGCACCGCCGGGGGCGCGGTCGTACAGTGCGGCGATCAGCAGGTCCTGGCGCTCGCGCACCAGCGAAAGGTAGCTGCGGCGCAGTGCGGGGCTCGCCAGCAGGATGCGGGCGAAGGTGCGGGCCGGCCCGATCCACTCGTCGGCGAGTGCGAGCCGGACGGACGATCCGTAGAACTCCCGCAGTCCGGAGACGAGTTCGGCGCCGTTGGCGGCATCGGCGACCGCCTCGGGAAGGTGTTCGTCGAACTCCGCACGACGGTTGAAGAAGATCTCCTCCTTCGACCCGAAGTGCGTGAACACGGTAGCCGGGGCGACGTCGGCCGCAGCCGCGATCTCGGTGAGCCTGACGGCGTCGAAGCCGCGCTCGGCGAAGAGGGCGAAGGCCGCGTCCGTGATCGAACGGCGGGTGCGCTCCCGCTTGCGGACGCGGAGGCCCGGTGCGGGCGGGGCCAGGGAGTCGGCGGTCGGCATGGGAAAAGTTTAACCCTCCCATCCCGGAAATTAGATCTACTATATTTTTGTAGCTGCTCTTGATTCGGCCCGTCGGCAGCCCCGCTCCGGCCATCCGCCACGCCCGCACGAGAGGTTCCATGACCGCCACCGCGCCCGCGCCCCTCCCCGACACCACCGCGGACTCGCACCGTCCGTCCGGCCTCTCCACCACCGCGATCCTGGTGATCGCCTGCGCGGCCCAGTTCATGGTCGTCCTCGACGTGTCGATCGTGAACGTCGCACTGCCGGACATGCGGGCCTCCCTGCACCTCAGCTCGGCCGGGCAGCAGTGGATCGTCAACGCCTACACCCTCGGCTTCGCCGGCCTGCTGCTCCTGGGCGGCCGCGCCGCCGACCTGGTCGGCGCCAAGCGCGTCTTCCTGACCGGCCTCGGCGTCTTCACGCTCGCCTCGCTCGCCGGGGGACTCGCCGGCGGCGGTGCCCTGCTGATCGGCGCCCGTGCGGTGCAGGGCGTCGGCGGGGCGGTCCTCGCCCCCGCCACCCTCACCCTGATCATGACGACCTTCACCGAGCCCCGCGCCCGGACCCGCGCGATGGGCGCCTGGAGCGCGGTCATGGCAGCCGGCGGCGCGGCCGGCGCGGTGCTCGGCGGCGTACTCACCCAGTACGCCGGGTGGCGCTGGGTCTTCTTCGTCAACGTGCCGCTCGGCCTGGCCCTCGCCGCCGCCGCGCTGGTGTACGTACCCGCCGCGAGCGGCGCCAAGGGCGGCCTGCGCCGCCTCGACCTGCCGGGCGCGCTTTCCGTCACCGCGGGCCTCACGGCCCTGGTCTACGGGATCGTCTCCACCGAGACCCACGCCTGGAACTCGCCCACCGTGTGGGTCCCGAGCGCTGTCGGCGTCCTGCTGCTCGCCGCCTTCGTGGCCATCGAGTCGAAGGTGGCCGCCCCGCTGGTCCCGCTCGCGATCCTGCGCCGCCGCACCCTCGCCACCGCCAACCTGGTCGTCTTCTCCCTGGGCGCCGCCATGTTCGCGATGTGGTTCCTGCTCTCCCTCTACATGCAGCAGATCCTCGGGTACAGCGCACTGGAGGCGGGCCTGTGCTTCCTGCCCGGCTGCCTCGCGATCATCCTCGGCGCGCAGATCGCCACCCGCCTCGTCCACCGGACCGGGCCGCGTCCCCTCCTGGTCTGCGGCATGGCCCTGAGCACGGCCGGCTTCGGCTGGCTGTCGCAGCTCAGCGCCGACGGGTCCTTCGGCACCGACGTGGCGGCGCCGTTCGTGCTGTGCACGCTCGGCATGGGTCTGGCGATGATGCCCGTGACGGTCGCCGCCACCGCCGGAACCGACCGGGCCGAGGCCGGACTCGCCTCCGGACTGGTCAACACCTCACGCCAGGTCGGCGGCGCACTCGGCCTGGCGCTCCTCGCCACCGTCGCCTCCCACACCACGGCCACCCGCACCGGGCCCGCGGCGGAGGCGGTCACCGCCGGCTACGGCCGGGCCCTGCTGTACGCCGCCGCCTTCACCGCCTGCGCCGCGGTCGGCTCGTTCCTCCTGCCCCGCCGCACCCCCAGGACCGCCCCCTGACCCAGCACAGGACCCGGTCACCGTCCGCCTCCGGTCCACCGGCCCAGGCCGGACCGACCGGGACACCTGCTCACGAATCAGGAGCAACCGTCATGGCCAACGAGCTCAACCACATCATCGTCCACTGCAAGGACCGGCGGCAGAGCGCCGCCTTCCTCGCCGACCTGATGGCCGCGCCCGCCCCCGTGGACTGGGCCCGCTTCACCCAGGTGAACACCTCCAACCGGGTCGGCATCGACTTCGCCGACGACCTGGTCACCCCGGACGCCATCAACCGCAGCCACCTCGCCTTCCTGGTCACCGACGCGGAGTTCGACGCCATCAGGACCCGCATCGACGACGGCGGCATCCGCTTCTGGGCCGACCCGGCGATGAGCCTCGAGGCCGAGATCAACCACCACTACGGCGGCCGGGGCCTCTACCTCCTCGACCCGGGCGGCACCGTCTCCATCGAGTTCATCACCACCCCGTACGGGGACGAGCCCGAGCCCCGCAACACCATCGCCTCCCAGGCCGCCGGGCCGGACAACCGCCCGTAAGCCCGGTCGGCTGCTGCGGGCCGCCTCCCGCGACTCGCAGCAGCAGCACCGACCGCCGGCCCGGACCTCACTCCCCGAAGTTGCCGACGCCCCGGGCGCACGGCGGCCACACAGCCCCGGCGATCCCCCGCCCCGGCGCACCGGTTGCAGGCACGAGAACAGCCCTGGACAAGGGCTTCAACACGAGGTTTCGACCGCTCAAGATCATCCGGATGCGGGTTCCGCATCCATCTCGGCCAGCTCCCTCAGGACTGCGGCTCCTCCGCCAGCAGGGCCAGCAGCTCGCAGAGGGTCGCCCGCTGGGTCGCGTCGAGGGCGGCGAGCGGATCCGCCGCGAAGGGCATCGCGGCGCGCAGCTCGGCGATCGCCCGCCGACCGGCCTCGGTGGCCGCGACCAGCTTGATCCGCCGGTCCGTGGGCGCCGGACGGCGCTCCACCAGGCCGCGCTCCTCCAGCCGGTCGACCACCGCCGTGACGTTCGAGGGCTCGGTGTGCAGCCGGTCGGCGACGGTGCGCATCGGCACCGGTTCGACCGTCGCCATGAGCGCCTTGGCCTGCAGCGCGGTCAGTTCGTAGGTGGCCGCGGCGGCCTCGGACTCGCGGGCGTAGCGGCGGTTGATCGCCACGAACAGGCTGAGCACCCGGGCCGAGGTCTCGTCTGCAGAGGAAGGCATGCCTCCACTCTAGCCAGATGCTTGACATTGGCAAATATCTCTGGGCATAGTTATCGAGCCAGGTAGTTATGATTCATAATTACCAGGCTGGATAACTACCCTTGCTTCCCCCGCTCCCGAAGGGCCTCACCATGGCTTCCACCGTGTCCTCCAAGGTCGTCCTGATCACCGGAACCTCGTCCGGAATCGGCCTCGCCGCCGCGATCGCCGCCGCCCGGTCCGGCTTCACCACCGTCGCCACCCTGCGCGACCCGCTGCGGGCCGACGCGCTGCGCAAGGCGGCCGAGGAGGCCGGCGTGGAGATCGACGTCCGCCGCCTGGACGTGACCGACGCGGCGTCGGTGGCCGAGTGCGTCGCCGGCGTCGTCGCCGACCACGGCCGGCTCGACGCGGTGGTCAACAACGCCGGTGCCGGGCACGTCGGGACGCTGGAGAACGAGAGCGTGGACGAGGTCCGCCAGGTGATGGAGGTGAACTTCTTCGGTGTCGTCCAGGTGGCCAAGGCCGCCCTGCCGCACCTGCGGGCCACCGGTGGGCGCCTGGTGACCGTCACCAGCGTCGGCGGCGTCATCGGGCAGCCGTTCAACGAGGCGTACTGCGCGGCCAAGTTCGCCGTCGAGGGCTTCATGGAGAGCCTGGCCCCGGTGGCGGCCTCCGTCGGAGTCAGCGTCAGCGTGGTGGAACCGGGCCCGGTCGCCAGCGAGTTCGTCGCCAACGTCGGCGTCGACCTCGACCGGTCGGTCGAGGAGGCCGGCCCGTACGCCCCGGCCCTGCAGGCCTACGTGGCCCGGACCCGTGCGGCGTTCGCCAGCGCGGCCCAGACCCCGGCGGAAGCCGCCGAGACCGTACTCCAGGCGCTGACCGCCGACCGGCCCGCCTTCCGCCTCCAGACCTCGGACGCGGCCCGGGCGTTCAACGGGGTCAAGCTCGCCGACCTGGACGGCTCGGCCGTGCAGGCCCTCACCACCTCCTGGCTCGCCTGACCCCTCGGGAACCACCCGGCCGCGCTCGCCGGCCACCCGGCCGTCGGTGAACCGCCGGGGCTGCGTCGGGCGGCGGGTGACCACTCGCCCACCGCCCGCACCCTGCCCGGCGGGGGTGGTCCGGCCGGTCGGGGCAGCAACCCGCAGCGCCGTGCCGCCGGCCCTGTCAGGTCGGCAGGACACCGTCGGAACTCGACGGCAGGGGCGCGGTACCGGGCAGCCGGGGGGACACCGCCCGGGACCGCGCTCGCCCTGCCGGAGCCTCTTCTGACCAGCGGACGGCGGATCAAACCGGCGAACGGGCAACCGGGCGGAACAGGCACGCCGTGTCCGGGGACGGGGTCAGTCCGCCAGGCGGCGCAGTGCGACCACGGCTGCGTCGTCACCCAGGTGGCCGTCGACATGGGCCAGCAGGTCGTCCCGCAGATGCAGCAGCAGTTCCCGGGGGCTCTCCCCGCCCCATGCGGCCGCCCTCACGCCGAGCGGGTAGAAGGCGCCGTCGGCGTTGCGGGCTTCGATCACACCGTCCGTGAAGAGCAGGAGCACGTCGCCGGCCTCGAACGGGAGCGTCTCGACGGCGTAGTCGATGCCGCCGACGAGTCCGCCCAGCCCGATCGGCAGATGGCTTGCTCCGGTCGGGAGCGCGGTGACGCCGCCGTCCCGGAGCAGCAGCGGTGACGGGTGGCCGCAGTCGATGAGGTGGACGACCTCCTGGTGGTCGGGGATGTCCAGCAGGATGGCGGTCGCGAAGGACTCGTCGGTGTCCGGGTCCGCATCGGTGTGCCACTGGCTGCTGTCCCAGCGGACGGCACCGTCCAGGTGGATGGCGAGCCTGGCCAGGGTCGCCTGCCGATGGGCCGCCGCCCGGAAGGCGCCGAGCAGCAGGGCGGCATGGCTGATCGCGCCCAGGCCCTTGCCGCGCACGTCTCCGATGAGCAGCCGGGTGCTGTGGAGGGTGCGTGCGGCCGCGTACAGGTCGCCGCCCATCTCGGCCTCCTCCTCGGCCGGGAGGTAGAGGCAGGCGATCTCCAGTGGACCGCTTCGGCGGGGCAGCGGCCGCAGCAGGACCTGCTGAGCAGCCTCGGCCACCGACCTCACCTGGTGCAGCTCCCGCTCACTCCGGTCGCGCACCAGGCAGAAGAGGACCAGCAGGGCGGAGACCACGACCAGCGCGGCGACCTGGGCCTGGATGTTGCCGGTGGCGAGCACACCTCTCGCCGCGCCGATCACCACCTGGGCCGCGACCGCGAGCGCACCGATCAACGCGGTCAGCCGGGCGCCGGCGAGCGCCACCGTGATCGCGGGCGCCACGACCAGCAGGGGCCCCAGGTGGACGTGCGGCGGGGCCAGGATGTCGACGACGCAGATCATGACGATCAGTGCGAGCGGGATCACCACCAACGCGGGTACGTGGCCCGGCCGCCAGGGACGACGGATGCCCAGCTGCGATCGGAGAGACATGCCTCAAGCCTGCACCCGCAGCACCGCGGAACCCGCGCGCCGCCCCGCGCCACACCGCGGCCACCCGTCCCCCTCCGCCGTCCCCGGGTGCCCGTGGGTGTCCTCGGAAAGTCCGGGCGCCCGCCGTCCGGGATCTGGCAGGATCGGCCCGTGTTCCAATCCCCGGTGACGCTGCGCAGGCTCGCACTCGACGACTGGCAGGCGGTGCACTCCTGGGCCGGCCTGGAGCAGGCCTGTCGCTTCCAGCCCTGGGGGCCGAACACCGAGGAGCAGACCCGCGCGTTCGTACGGACCGCCGTCGAGGCCTGGTCGCACGCCCCGCAGCAGAGATTCGCCTACGTCGCCCGCTTCGAGGGGGACCTCGTCGGCATGGGTGAGCTGCACGTCCGCAGCCGTCGCCACCGCCAGGGAGAGATCACCTACATCGTGCACCCACGGGTCTGGGGGCGTGGTGTGGGCACGGCGATCGGGCGGGAGCTCCTCTCGCGCGGGTTCGGGGACCTGGGGCTCCACCGGATCTTCGCGACCTGCGACCCGCGCAACATCGGGTCGGCTCGGGTGCTGGGCAGGCTCGGCATGACCCACGAGGGGCGGCTGCGGCACACCGCGCTGCTCCGGGACGGCTGGCGGGACTCCGAGGTGTTCGGCATCCTCGACGGCGACTGGCAGCCCGGCACCGCGGCCGGTGGTCACGATCACGGTCCGGCCCCGGCCTAGGACCCCGGGGGCCGGAAGGCCCTCGCAGACGGGTCGAGCCGCGTGGTGGAGATCACAGAGAGCAGTCGGCCGGGAGGCGTGACCGTTCGGACGGGGTGCCGTTAGTCGTGGCATGACCATGTCTTCTCATATGCTTTCATGCTCGGATGTCCAGACCTCTGAGGCACTGACCGCGGAACTCTTCGCCGATCGCTTCGACCGGACACACGCGTCGTGGCGCAAGCTGTTCAGCACCGAGCCCTTCCGGTTCCAGGAGGGGCTGGCCCCGCACGAACGCGCCGCCCTGTCCTACCGGCGCCTGCACCTGGTCAACGAAACGCTCGACAGCGCCGAGGAGTTGGCGAGCGACGTGGAGCGGCTGACCGCCCTGCACGAGTGGGCCGCGCCGGTGGACGGGGGCCTCACCACGGTGGCGGGAATCCACTACAACCTGTTCCTCGGCAGCCTCCTGGACCACGATCCGCTCCGGCAGCGCGACCTCACCGACTTCACCGCCATGCGGCGCACCGGCGTCTTCCTGTGCACCGAGGCGGGACACGGCAACAGCGCCGCCCAGCTGGAGACCACCGCCACCCTCGACCGGGCCACCGGGGGTTTCGTCCTGCACACCCCCACCCCGGGCGCGCGGAAGTTCATGCCGAACACCAGCAGCACCGGCGGCCCCAAGACCGGTGTGGTCGCCGCCCGTCTCATCGCCGACGGCAGGGACCAGGGCGTCTTCCTCTTCCTCACGCCCCTCAGCGACGAGAACGGCCCGCTGCCGGGCGTACGGATCAGCCGGCTGCCGCAGACGGCCACCAGCCCGGTCGACCACTGCCTGACCTCCTTCGACCAGGTGCGCCTGCCCCATGACGCGCTCCTGCAGTCCGACCACGGACGCCTTGCCCCGGACGGCACCTTCACCAGCACGATCGGCAGCCGCCGCAAGCGCTTCCTGCGCTCCATCGGCCGCGTCACCACCGGCAAGCTCTGCATGAGCGCATCCAGCCTCGGCGTCGCCCGTCACGCGACGGCCCTCGCCGTGCGCTACGCCCACACCCGGCACACCAGCGGTGTGACCGCCAAGGGGAGCGTGCCGCTGTTCGCCCACCGCAGCCACCACGGCCGGCTGCTGGACGCCCTGGCCACCACCTATGCCGCGACCCTGCTGCACCGCACCGCGGTACGCAGCTGGTCGCAGGCCGGCGCCACCGACCGGGAGGAGAGCGAGCGCCTGGTCGCCGTCGCCAAGGCCTGGATCACCTGGCGGGCCCGCGAGGTCCTGACCGAGTGCCGCGAACGGTGCGGCGCCCAGGGGCTGTTCCTCCTCAACGGCATCGCCGGTCAGGTGGCCGCCAACGAAGGCGCGATCACCGCCGAGGGCGACAACCTCGTCATCTCGGTCAAGGCCGCCGGCGAGATGCTGCTGGGACACCACACGCCGGAGCCGGCCGACGGCACCACCCCCGAGGACCGGGAGCTCACCGACCCGGCCTTCCGCCAGGACCTCCTGGCACACGTCGAGCGCACCTGGCACCGACGCGCCCGCACCAGGCTGCGTGCCGCCGACACCCGTGACCCGCTCGGCCGTTGGAACGCCGCCGTCACCCCCGCCCTCGAACTGGTGGAGGCGCACGCCAACCGCCTGGCCGCCGACGCCCTGCTGGCCGCTGCCGACCGCACCGACCACCCCGGGGCACGGTCCCTGCTGCACGCCCTGCACCAGCTCTTCGCCCTGCGCCGGATCGCCACCCACAGCGGGGACCTCCTGGCCGAAGGACACCTGACGGTCCGTCACATCGGCCAACTCCCCGATGCGACCGAATCCGCCGTCGCCGCCCTCGTCCCGCACGCCCTGACCCTGACCGACGCCTTCGCCGTACCCGAGGAGGTCCTGCAGGACCGTCCCATCACCGACACCACGGCCGCCGGCCTCCCCGCGGGTCCGGCCTTCTGACACGGGCCCGGCCGGGTCTCCCGCCCGGGGCGTCCGCTGCGCCGGGCGGGAGCGTACGTCCGTCCAACGGCAAGTGGGCGCCAGGTGCGGGCGGGGCCCCGGGCACGTCAGACCCATGACACCAACGTGTTCGGCACAGCGGCCGCCACCCCCGCGATGCCGCCCCCGCTCCGCCGCGCCGGGGCCGAGTCGATCATCAGCGTCTCCGGCGTTCCCGGCTCTCCGGCCACCGGCCTCGGCCGGGTGCCGGGGACGACGCTCCCGCATCTCCGCTTCGACCCCGGCAGCGCCCTGCCGCCGGTCGGCGGCACGCGGCGGTCGGGTGGTGCGTGGCGGCCGGGCGGGTGAATGACCGGCCGCGCCTGCGGCGCGGGACGCCGGACGGCGTGCATGGGTGGAGGCGTGGCGCTACGGCGTCCGGTCCCTGTCCTCGAAGGTGTGGAGTGCCCATGCTGGCCTGTCCGTTGCTACCCCGTTCCGCCTCCAGGCGAATGCTTCTGATGCTGTGCACGTTCGGCGCGGCGGCCGCCCTCGCGCATCCGGCGACCGCCGCACCCGTCTCCCTGGACGAGGCCGCAGGCGCCCGGCCGACCGACGGTGCACATGGCGTGGACTGGGACCACATCGCCCGCTGCGAGAGCGGCGGCCGCTGGAACACCAACACCGGCAACGGGTACTTCGGCGGGCTGCAGTTCGACCAGCCGACGTGGCGTGCCAACGGAGGGCTCGCCCACGCGCCGCGCGCCGACCTGGCCTCCCGCGAGGAGCAGATCGCCGTCGCCGAACACCTCGCCAGGCAACGCGGTCTCTCGCCCTGGCCCGAGTGCGGTGCCCGCGCCCACCGGGCCGACGCGTACCCGGCGACAACCGGGCACCACGAGCGGACCGAGAAGGCCCCCACCGCCCCGGCCCCGCGGACCGACGACACCGGAAGCGACGACACCGGGGAGAGCGACGCCACCGGCAGTGCCGACGGCGCCGACAGTCGGACCGTCCAGGAGGGCGACACCCTCAGCGACATCGCCGAGAGCCGGAGCATCCCCGGCGGCTGGCAGGCCATCTACGAGCTCAACCGCGCCACCATCGGTGAGGACCCCGACCTCCTGCTGCCCGGCCAGGTCCTCCGCCTGCCCGCCTGAACCGGCGGATCGGGCCCGGCGCCCCGGCATGTCCCACCCGGGCGCCCGTGCGAGGTCCCGGTCCACCGCGCCACCCGGCTGCTGCCCCGGGCGGCGACGCCGACGCCACGGCCGGTCGGCCCGGCAAGCCGCCGGACGGTCCGTGGACGGGTGACGGGGCGGCCCGTGAACCGACGACGGGCGGCCCGTGAACCGGCGAAGGGGCGAACGGCAGAGATCGAACGGATGGGGCTCGGCGACCGGCCGGCCCCCAACCGCCCCCAGCGGGCCGGTACGCCACGGAAGTGACGGCCGGCCCGGCGGCGTTCGGAAGGGCCGCCCCTGCTACGCGCCGGGTGTGCGCGCGCCGAGCGCCGGACCAGGCACCGGCGCAGGCGCCGCAGCGGACTCCCCTGGCCCGGCCCCGGCCGCCTTCGATGGAGCAGCGATCACCTTCAGTGACGTCCGGTGACGATGTGAGCCCCCTCTCAACGGGCCACGTTTTCCGTTTACGCAGCCCGTACAGGGTTAGGCGCCTGCGGTCCGTATCGCCGAACACGAAGAGTGAGTCAGTTGAGCGCATTCACATCGACAACTTCCTCGTCCATGGAACACCGGATCCCCGGGACCCGTCAGGCACCACCGAACGGCCGGAAGCCGCTGTCCACGAACGAGGTGACCGTTGTCGAGCCCGGCATGCTCCGGCGGGCCGTGTCCGCCGCCGCGCTGGGCAATGCCATGGAATGGTTCGACTTCGGCGTCTTCAGCTACCTGGCCGTCACCCTCGGCAAGGTGTTCTTCCCTGCGGGAAACAGCACGGCGCAACTGCTGGCGACCTTCGCGACCTTCGCGGCCGCCTTCCTGGTCCGGCCGATCGGCGGGATGGTCTTCGGCCCGCTCGGCGACCGGATCGGCCGGCAGAAGGTGCTCGCCGTCACCATGATCATGATGGCCGTCGGCACGTTCTGCATCGGCCTGATCCCCTCCTACGCCACGATCGGGGTCTGGGCTCCGGTGCTGCTGCTGGTGGCCCGGCTGGTCCAGGGGTTCTCGACCGGCGGCGAGTACGGCGGCGCGACCACGTTCATCGCGGAGTACGCCCCGGACCGCCGACGCGGATTCCTCGGCAGCTGGCTGGAGTTCGGGACCCTCGTGGGCTACGTGGCGGGCGCCGGGCTGGTGACGGCGATGACCCTCGGCCTCGACGAGCGGAGCCTGCTCTCCTGGGGCTGGCGACTGCCGTTCCTGGTCGCGGGCCCGCTGGGTCTGATCGGCCTCTACATGCGGATGCGGCTGGAGGAGACCCCGGCCTTCCGCGCGCTCCAGGAGCAGGCCGAGTCCGCGGAGCAGCAGCGTCCGAAGACCGGCTTCCGGGCCCTGCTGGCGGGGCAGTGGCGGGCGCTGCTGCTCTGTGTGGCTCTCGTGCTCGTGTACAACGTCACCGACTACATGCTGCTCTCGTACATGCCGACCTACCTGACCGCCGAACTGGGTTTCGGCGCCACCCGCGGGCTGCTGCTGATCATCGCGGCCATGGTGCTCATGATGGTCGTGAACGGTCCGGTGGGGCACCTCTCGGACCGGTTCGGCCGACGACCGGTACTGCTGGCGGGGTGCCTCGGCTTCCTGTTCCTCTCGGTGCCCGCCCTGCTGCTGATCCGCCGGGGTGACCAGTGGGCCGTCATGCTCGGCCTCGGCGCCCTGTGCCTGCTCCTGACGTGCTTCACCGGCGCCATGCCCGCCGCGCTTCCGGCGCTGTTCCCGACGCACGTGCGGTACGGCGCGCTGTCGATCGGGTTCAACATCTCGGTGTCCCTCTTCGGCGGGACCACTCCGCTGGTCGTCACGTCGCTGATCAACGCCACCGGTGACCGCATGATGCCCGCCTACTACATGATGGCGGCGGCCGTGATCGGCGCCGTCGCGGTGTGGCTGATGACCGAGAGCGCTCGCCGCCCGCTGCCCGGATCGCCGCCGGCGGTCGAATCGGCGGCGGAGGCCGAGGAGTTGCTCGCCGCCCGGTAGGTGCTCGCGCCGGACGGGCAGCGGCACTCCGGCGCACACGCAGACCACCCGCAGAACACACGTGGAACCACCCGGGAGCGGGGCTCACACCATCAGGTGAGCCCCGCTCGGCGTGTGCGGGAGCCGGCTTCGAACCCCGGGTTCTCCTCAGGGCGACCGTGCTGACGGTTCATCGAGACGGTCCGGAATGAACGGCCCGGTGCCGGGCAGACGCCGCGACGTCGCACGGGCCCGGGTACGGGTCAAACCTCAGAAGGAGACGCCCCCATGGACACATCCGTCCGCCACACGGTCGAGTTCACGCTCATCGGCGACCTGTTCCCCACCCGGAGCTTCCACGCCGCGCTCCGCTACGACACCGCGGACGCGTTCGCCGTCCGGATGGTCTTCCCCACCAGCGAGACCCTGGACGGCACGGCGAGCACCTGGGCCTTCGGCCGCGAACTGCTGGCCACGGGGCTGGACTCGCCCCGTGGGGACGGCGACGTGCGCATCCGGCCACTGAGCGCACAGCACTGCCTGATCGAACTGCGGGTCCCGGAGGGCTCGGCGCTGCTCACCGCACGGACGGCTTCCCTCCGGGCGTTCCTCGAAGCGACCTACGCCCTCACCGCCCCCGGTTCCGAGCGGCTGCCGGTCGACTGGGAGACGCTCCTCGCCGACACGGCGAGCGGCCGGGACCAGGGCCAGGACCAGGACCAAGGCCGGGGCCGGGGCCGGGGCCGGGGCCGGGGCCGGGGCCGGGGCCGGGGCCGGGACGAGGAGCGACGGGCCGGCCGGGGAGTTCGGATCGGCCGTCAGCGAGGGACGTCGTGAGCCGGCTCAGCCCTCGCGGGGATGCTGCGGAGTGCTCCCGGCGCTTCGGCGCGCCGATGCCGTGTGCGGATCGACGGCACGCCGGGAGCAGGCTGTGGCGGCAACCCGCCGGGAACGGTCAGCTCGCCGGGAAGTCGAAGGTGTAGCCCTGCTGGACCAGCCACGGGAGCAGCTGGCTCAGGGCGGCCACGGTCTGGCTGCGGTCGCCACCCCCGTCGTGCATCAGGATGATGCCGCCGGGGTGCAGCTCCTGCTGCGCGGTGGCGAGGATCGCGGCGGCTCCCGGGCGGCACCAGTCGCGGGTGTCGACCGTCCAGCCGAGCGGCCGCAGGCCGCTCTGGACGGCTATCGCACGGTTGTCCGCACTGAAGTCACCGCCGGGGGCGCGGAACCAGCCGACCTTGGTGCCCGGTCCGCCGGCCTTGGTGATCATGTCCTTGGCCCCGTCGATCTCGAAGACCTGACGGTCGTGCGGCAGGGTGTGCATCGGCTGCGGGTGGTTCACGGTGTGGTCGCAGAGCCGGTGTCCGTCCGCGACGATCCGCTTGACGATCGCCGGGTCGGCGGCGGCCTGCGGGCCGATCTGGCAGAAGGTCGCCTTGGCGTGGTACTGCGCGAGCAGGTCGAGCACCTGTGCGGTGGCCGGGCCCGGGCCGTCGTCGAAGGTGAGCGCGACGGTCCGTCCGCGCTCTGCGGTGTGGTAGACGATCGAGTGACTCGGGGCGTCGGCCGCAGGCGGCAGGGCCGCGGGGCCGGACGCGGAAGCAGGGGCGGAGGCGGCCGGTGCGCCGGCGGCCGGCGGCGTGCCGGCCGCGGTCGAGGGCAGCGTAGCCGCTGTGCTCGACGAGGGCCCGGAAGCGGTGGCCGCGCCGGGGGACGTCGGGCCGGCGGTCGTGGTCGGGGCCGCAGCCGCACCCTGGGCGGCAGCCGGGCCGGTCTCGGCCGGTGCACCCGGAACGGTGCTCGCGGCCAGGACGACACCCATGCCCGCACCTGCGCCTGCGGAGGTGCTTGCGGCCGCGGGGGCGCTCGGGTCACTGCTCGGGAGCGGCGTCACACTCACCCCGTAGCCGGCCTGTGTCTGTGCCGCCGATCCGTGGGACGGCCCGCAGGCGCAGGCCAGCGCGAGCGACAGCACGGCAGCACCGCCGGCAGCGGCGCGGCGGAGCAGAGGACGGGGGGTGCCGCGGTCCGGCATGGCGACTGGCCTCCTGTTGTGGTTCCAGCCGACCGGAGTGGATGCGACTGCTCCATACGACCATGGACGTACACGGACGACTTTCGAAGCGTTCACCGGTACTTGAGAGAATCGTCACGGGTTCGCCCCGGCAGACGGTGAGCCATCCGACCGGACGCTGTTGCGCGCGTCACCTCCCGCACCGGCCGGACCCGGCCTGCCGCCCTCGGGAACCCCGGGTGGCATGGCCCGCCCCCGAGCGGGCAGACGCGAGGAGACCCAGTCCCTCCCGCTTGGAGAGATCCGATGACACAGGTAGAGGAATCGATCGAGGTCGGTGTCCCGGTGTCCGTGGCCTACGACCAGTGGACGCGGTTCGAGGAGTTCCCGATGTTCATGGACGGCGTGGAGCGCGTCGACCAGCGCGCCGCCGGCCTGACGCACTGGGTGGTCAAGGTCGCCGGGGCGACCAGGGAGTTCGACGCACAGATCACCGAGCAGATCCCGGGCGAACGGGTGGCCTGGACCACCGTGGCCGGTGACGTGCACCAGGCCGGCGTGGTCACCTTCCACCGGCTCGACGACAGCCGGACCAAGGTGATGCTGCAGCTCGCCCACGCTCCGCACGGCCTCACCGAGACCGTCGGCGCCAAGCTCGGTTTCGTCCACCGCCAGGCCATCGACGACCTGCGGCAGTTCAAGACGTTCATCGAGTCCCACGGTGCCGGAACCGGTGGACAGCCCGGCCGGAACTGACCCACCTGTGGGGCACGGACCGCCCGGCCGACCGCACATGCGCGTACCGGTCGGCCCCTCGCGTTCACCGCTGACAGGGGGCCGACCGGTACGCCGACGCTTGGCCCGGTGTGTCTGCGACTCACCGACCCACCGGAGGAGGCTCGCTGGACGAGGACTCACCGGAAGGGACTCACCGGACGAGGAGGAAGGGCAGGCCCTCCCGGCCGGCCGCTGCCCACGCCCGCCGGCGGCGGGCGGCTCCGCTGCCGGACACGGTGAGCCGCTCCAGCAGCTCGCCGACCAGGGCGGTGTCCCCGTTCTCGGCCGGACCGGCGGCGAACCCGAGGACTTCCCGGCAGCCACGGCCCCCGGTGGTCACGGCTCTCGGTCGTCACGGCTCTCGGTCGTCACGGATGGGCCGGCGCGGCGGGTCGGCAGCCGAGGTTGGTGAGCGACGCCGCCAGGCGCTGGGTGAGGAAGTCGAAGAGGTTCTGGCCGGCCTGCGGGGACGGGGCGTTGACGGTGAACCGTTTGTCGAGGTTGATGCGTTGCGCTCCGAGGGTGGCCAGGTCGGCGCAGTAGGCCCTCGGGTCGCCGTTGGCGGTGGCGCCGAGCCGGGGCTGGCCGACGCCCGCCCGGTAGAGATCGGTCTTCTGCCGGCTCTGCCTGTTGTTCTCGGTCACCATGGGGTCGTTGAGGGGGACCAGCGCGACCGGGTCCTTCTGGAACTCGGCCGCCTGGAGCTCGTTGAGGCCGAGTGAGGTGACCTTGCTACCGGGGTCGGCGAGGTCGGGGGCCTTCCACGGGGTGCAGCCCAGCGCCGGGTCCTCGAAGTCGACCAGCAGCAGGTTGTCGCTCCCGTTGAGGAGCGCGGTGGTGTTGCGCATCGTCCTGCCGCGGCCCAGGACGGCGGAGTTCCTCGCGGTCTTCTGGGCGATCGTGCCCCGGGCGGTGGCCAGGTACTCGGTGGTGACGTTGTCGCTCTGGTCCTGGTCGACCAGACCGAAGTCACGGGTGGTCAGGCAGGGTTTGCCGTCGCGGGCGGTGCCGGGCGGCGGGACGGTGAGCCGGCCGGCCCGCACGGCGGCGTTGGCCGCGCTGAAGAAGGCGGGGGCGTTGCAGTAGGCGAACTGTCCGAAGGGCTGCCCTCCCGGGGTGCCGCCGACACACCCTCCGGCCGCGGTCCGGCCGCGCAGGGAGAGCGTGTTGCCGTTGTAGCCGAACCAGATGCCGACCACCGCGTTCGCCGGCAGGGTCGGGACGACGGGTGCGACGGCCGGGGCGGTTCCCCGGTCGACGACCAGCGGGTTGTAGACGGAGACGGCGCCGGTGGCCGGGTCGAGCACGGTGGCCTGGACGAACGCCGACTGGTTGGGGTCGGACTCGTGACAGGCGCCCTGGGCCGGATCGGTGGCCGTCAGCGTGTAGGGGGTGGCGAGACCTCGGGCCGTGAGCGGGTTGTCCGGCACCGTGAGGCTGCAGTTCGGATTGGGCTGGGCAGGCGACGGGGCGGCCGCCGGCCGGTCGCCCGGCGTGGTGGCCGCGAAGGACACCCCCAGCAGGGCGGCGCCCGCGCTGAGTACACCGGCGAGGCCGAGGCCGAGCACGGCGACCCGTCGCCTTCGGGCACCGGACCGATGCTGCCCGGACTGTCGTGGAAACGTCATCTGAGGCTCCTCCACGGAGAGTCGATCCGATTGACGTAGCGGTCAATTCGGCTGGATGGATCGGACGTTGACCGTCCTCGGCAACCTGCTCTAGTAGTGCGGGGCCTGCGCGGCACTGCTGCTGCTGCCGGGCGCGGGCGCCCGGCCCGGAGGCATCGGGGATGCGGTCAGCATGACCTGGAGGTAGAGGCCCGTCGCGACCACCATCACGGTGGCGATGAAGGGCCAACGGACGTTCCCCCGCGCCGGCAGGCTCAGCAGCCACGGCAGCAGGCTGCCGGTCCGCCGGGGGAACCGGCGCCTTCGACGGGATGCTCGGCGGCTCATCGACGCCTCCTCCTGTTCGGTTTCGACGCCCCCGGGAGCGGGCCGATGCGGCCGATCCGGTCGCGGTGGTCCAGCAGTTGGCGCGGCATGTCGAAGGCCACGGCGGCCACCAGCTGGGTGCCCTGCGGAGTGTCGCGGTGGTAGGCGGCCACGAAGCTCTCGGACCGCAGCGAACCCTCGACGATCTCCATCCGCTCCCCCAGCGCGGGCATGCCGACCGCCTGCAGGCGGACCCCGTGCTGTTCGGACCAGAAGCGCGGGACCGGCGTGAACCTCGATGCCCGTTCGGGTCCCTGGAGCAGCGAGTCGGCGGCGTGCTGTCCCATCTCGACCGCGTGGATGAGGTGCTCCACCCGCCGGGGTGTGGCGTCGAACCGCAGGTTGGGCCACCGCGCCACATCGCCCGCCGCCACGAGACCGGGCACCGGACGGCCGGTCAGGTCCACCGCGTGGCAGGTGGCATCGCACAGCACTCCGTCGGCGACGTCCAGTCCGCTGCCGTGCAGCCATTCGGTGCGCGGCACGCTGCCGAGGCCCAGGACGACGAAGTCGGCGTCGATCACCTCCCCGTCGTCCAGTCGCAGGCGGAGCCCGGAACCGGTGTCGGTCCACTCGCTGATCTCGGTGCCGAGCCGGACGTCGACGCCGGCCCGGGCCTGGATCCGCCCGACGACCGCCCCCAGCCGGCTGCCCAACACCCGCCGGAGGAGCGGAGCACTGTGCACGACCAGGGTCACGTCCATGCCGTGGTCGCGGGCGGTGCAGGCGAGCTCGCAGCCGACGAAGCCGCCACCGAGGATCACCACATGGTGGGCCCGCGCCGCGTGCATGGCCTGCTGGATCGCGGCCGCGTCCGTCAGGGTGCGGACGGTGCGGATCCGGTCGCTGACCACGGGAGTCCGCGGCAGCCGCTTGGCGTCGACGCCGGTCGCGAGCACCAGACCGTCGTAGGGCAGTCGTTCACCGCCCCGGAGGTGCAGGGTCCGCTGCTCCGGGTCCAGACCGATCAGGTGGGTGCCGAGCAGCCAGTGGGCGTCGAGGGACTCGTCGGCCCGGAAGGTGAGGTCCTCGCCGCTCAGCTCACCGGCCAGGAACTGCTTGGACAGGGGCGGACGGCTGTAGGGCCGACGCGTCTCCTCCCCGACCAGGACGAGTTCGCCGTCGAAGCCCCGCTCGCGCAGCCTGCTCGCGGCACTCAGCCCGGCGAGCCCTCCCCCGGCGACCACGATCCGCCGCAGGCCGTCCCGGCTCGCCGCACGTGTACGGGAACGGCGGGCCGGGGTGCCCGGCGAACCGCCCCGGATGGCGATGGCCTGCATCGGGCAGCAGCGGACCGCCTGCCGCGCCTGGGCCGCGAGGTGCGCCGGCACGTTCCCGGTGTAGTGCAGCGAACCGCCCTCGGAGATCCGGAAGACCTCGGGCGCCTCCTGCTGGCAGATGCCGTAGATGTGGCAACGGTTGTTGTCCACGCTGACCTTCACCGGCTCGGCTTCGGGCACCAGCCGGGGACGGGAGGAGGAGAGGAACTCCTCGGCAGCGGGTACCGGTACCGGTGTCGGTGTCGGTGTCGGTGCTGGGACCGGCTGCACGGCCGGCAGCACGCCGCCGTGGAACTGGTCCGTGCCCTGCGGGTGCCGGTGTTCCCCCAACTCGTGGCCGGTCGGCGCAAGATGGGGCGGCCGTACATGAGGAACAGTCAACAGCTGTTGTGTGTGGGGATTCTGCTCGGCGTACGCAACGGAACCGGTGGGCCCGATCGGCTCCGCCCACCAGGGGTGCCGGACCTCGGCGGCAGCGGGATCGTAGGCGCGGACGTCCGCCACGTACCCCGGCACGGCCTCCGGCAGCAGTTGAGCCGCCTGCGGCTGCCACTGCCACTGCCACTGCCACTGCCACTGCCACTGCCACTGCTGGAGGGTCTCCTGCTGGGGCCACTGCCCCTGGGGAAGCCGTTCGCCCTGCGGTTGCCAGGCTTCGCCCGGCCACGCCTCCGGGACGGTCATCGGACGGCACCCTGATCGCTCGGGAAGGCCCCCTGGCGGAGCCTGGACAGCGAGGGGAGGATGCGGATCAGGAAGGCCAGCAGGCAGGTCAGCGCGCCGGCCGCGACGCCGATCGCGACGGGATTGAAGTGACGCGGCTCCGGGTGAACGGTGAAGACGTGCAGCCAGATCAATCCGAAGGCGACATAGGCCCACTGATGGAGCGTCAGCCACCTTGCATAGCCGAGCCGTTGCTGCAGCCACACGGAACACCCGACCGCGATGGCCAACTCGGTGCCCAGGACGCCGAGTCCGACGGGTATCCGCTGCTGACCGCCGGTGAACGGGACCAGGAGATTGGCGGTGCCGATCTCCCACACGCCCTGGTAGGTGAAGGTCAGGCCGTGGATCGCCCCGAAGATCAACGCCGAGAGGGCGATCGTCATGTGTGCCCCGTACACCGTGCGGCGGTTGACGTTGCGCTGGAAGTAGCGCATGCGGAGCACCACCCCGAGGACGACCGTGGCCACCATCAGGGCGTAGGAGATGATCGCGGCGAGGCGGGCGATCCTGTGGACGCCCGTGTCGTACGGTATCTGCCTGTCGTAGGCATCCAGTGGAGAGCCCGGTATCGGGGCGGCGGCCGATGCCGGCTGGCTGACCAACGCGGATATCACTGCGGCGAGGGCGGCTGCCGCCACGAGTATCAGGACGGACGCGCGGAATCGCCTGCGGACATCGCTCGACAGGATGCCCTCGACGCCGCCTGGTGACACTGCGTCGGAAATCGTGGTCATGGATTCCTGGCTCCGTGGTATCTCGCGGGCGTGCCGAGGTGAGGGAGGAGTCATCGACACGCCCGCCGTTCCGCGCCGGGTCGCTGCGGGAACCGAAGGACGGGGGAGAGTGCCGCCCTCCGGGAGGAGGGGAGGACGGCACCACTGATCGTAGGGTCCGGTCGATGCGGGAATCCGTGGGCGCAGGAGCCTCTAAGCAACCCATAAGGTTGCGCTGAGCCACCGTCAGCCGACAGCCGACCCCGTCAGGCGGCTGTCGGCCCTGTCAGCCGGACGCGGCGAGGTCGAGGGTCCACAGCAGGCCGCCGGTGGACGGCGCGGTACCGACACCGGCGTCGGTGAACCGGCAGTCGAGGATGTTCTGCTGGTGGATGGCTCCGTCCAGCCAGTCGTTCAGCACGTCACCGGGGGCTTTCCTGTTCTGGTCGATGTTCTCGCCCCACCTGCTCCACCGGTATCCGGCCGCGGTGATCCGGCTGTCCGGTTGGCCGCCCTGCCGGTCGGTGTGGTCGAAGTAGTGGTTGGCGGCCATGTCCTGGGAGTGCTGCTGGGCTGCGGTGTGCAGCCTCGGGTCGACGCGCAGTGGCCGGCAACCGTTCTTCGCCCGCTCGGCGTTGATCAGATCGACGAGTTGCCGTTCCAGGCTGCGCGGCGACGGGGAAGCGGACGGCGTGGCGGACGGTGTCGGACTGGGCGACGGGCTGGCGGTCGCGGTCGAGGGCGCCGGGCTCGCGGAGACCGTCGGGGTCTGCGTCGTGGGTGTGACGAGAACTGCGGCGGTCTCGGGCGTCGGTACGGGGGCGGATCCGGCCTGCGGGGGCTCGGCCCGATCCGGGAGCGCTCGGACCACACCCAGGACGGCAACGGCGACGGCGAGCACACCGGCCACCTGACCGCCGTGCCGTGTCCAACGGCGGGCCGCTCGCCGCGCACCGCGCGGGTGGGAGCCACCTGCTCCATCCGTACCGCCGTGCTGGGGCGCACCGGGGGAACCCTGCTGCGCGGCCTGCGGGCCGTGGGGCTGTGAGGCCGGTGCCGCAGAGTGGGGAGCTGCTGTGCCGGGAGCGCCGGTGGAGCCGGACGCCGGTGAGGCGGTGGCGCCGGACGCCGGTGCGGCTGTGGTGGGCAGCGAGAGTCCGCCGGTGGGCAGCGACAGTCCACCGGTGAGCAGGCCGTGGCCCGCGAAGCCGTGCACCGGGAGCACCAGGACGAGTCCGGCGAGCAGTCCCTCGGCCGGGACGAGATCCTGGCCGAGGCGGGTGCATTCGCGGCAGGAGCGGATGTGCCGCGCTATTCGCTTGCGCCACAGCGCGCTCGGCCGCCCGTCCCAGGCCGAGGTGAGCTCGGCCAGCTCGGGGCAGAGCGGTGTCGCTGAGAGGGCCCGCACCACCGTGCGGCTGGCCTCCAGTTGCTCCTTCATCCGCTGGACCCGCACGGCTGCGTGCTGCGGGGACAGTTCGAGCGCGGTCGCCAACTCCGCCCGGGTGAGCCGGCCCGCCGCCTCCAACCACCACAGGGACAGCAGATCCCGGTCGTGCTCGTCCAGCCAGCGGGTCGCCTCGGCGACCTCGCGGCGCTGTCCGGACAGACCGAGGCGCAGCACCGTCAGCTCGACGAAGTCCCCTGCGGGGTCGGCGACCTGCTCCATGCCGTCGAGCGTCGAGGCGGTTCCGGCCCGGCGGGCCGACCAGCAGCGGCGGACCTCGTTCATCGCGACCGCCACCAGCCAGGACCGGAACGAGGACAGGTCCCGCAGGCCGCCGAGGCCGCCCACCACGCGGATCATGGCCTCCTGCACCACATCGTCCACGTCCGGGTGGCCGTTCATGGCACGGCCGACGACGTTGTAGACCAGCGGCAGATATCCGGCGATCAGCCGGTCCCGGGCCTCTTCGTCCCCGGCGCGCGCGGCCGCGACCACCAGCTCGGTATCCATTCCGCCTTCAACCTGCATCCGCTGTCCTGTCCTCACTCGTCCTGCACGCGTCCCGATCACAGGGCTCCCCTACGAGGGGGAGACCTGACAGGGCGGCACGGATAACGGGAACCCGTCGCAGAAGTCTGCCGGACCTTTCCGTTATCCCGCTCCCGCCCGGAGGTTCTCCCAGTACGTCGGAACGGACTCCGACGCGAACCCGCTCAGGAAGCAGCCAGTATGAACGACAACCGGCAGCCCGGTCCTCCCTCCCGCAGGGGCCGAAGGACCGGCCGAGGCACGAACGGCCCGCAGCCGACGGTCTGTTACCGAATGCGCGGCGCGCTCATGTGCAGACCCGACGAGCAGACCTTCACCAACTCGCCTTCACCGACTCGCCTTGCCGAACCGGCCTTGACGAACAGGTCCTGACGGACTCGCCCTGACGGAGCGACCGCACGGACCGCCGGGCGCCGTGACGCGCGCGGGCACCGCCCGGTTCCCCACCCTGCTGGAGGTAGGAGACCATTGTCAGGTACGCGGATGGGCAACCGTTCCGTTGCCGAGCCGATCTCGATTCTCGCTACGGGGATACCACCGGTGGCCGGGCCGTCGACAGCGGCCGACCCGCCGGGGCCGGAGGTCCCGCGAGGTGTCCGCCACCGCGCGAGGCCCGCGATGCCCGCCTCCGGTCCAGTGCACGGGCGCTCCCGTGCCGGACGTTCGCACACCTTGCGCTCGCGTACGGGGCGACCGGTCGGCGCCGCCCGGTCGGCAGGACATCACCAGGGCAGGCTGCTCCGAGGAGCGGCGGCGGCCGGCGCTCTGTCGGCGGCGGTACTGATCGGGCTCGCGGTGGCCGGCGCGGTGACCTCCGTGCTGCCCGGAGACGACGAAGCCTCGACCGCCTCCGCCGCGACGCACCGCCTACCGGCCCTCACCGTTCTCTCTCCGCCCCGGCCCCCGTCCGCACCCCCCGGTCAGCCGCCGGTCGGGGCGGGGGCCACCGCCACCGTTTCCCCATCCCCATCCCCATCCCCCACCTCCGCCGACCGGTCCGACGGCTCCGCGACACCGACAGCCGCACCGCCACCGTCGTCCCCGCCCGCCCGGGGCTGCGCTCCCTCCGGCGCCGTGTCGACCCCGGGCTGCGACCCGCGTCTGCCCGGACAGGGGCCGTCCACCGCCCCGGCAGCACCCGCCCCGCGCCCGCCGATCCAGCAGGGTGACGCATACCTCCAGCTGGTGAACGCCGGGTCGGGTCTCTGCCTCGACGTGCGGGACGAGTCCCTGCAGGCCGGCGCGGACGTCGTGGTGAGTGCCTGCGGCGGGGCCGTGACCCAGCGGTGGAACCTCGGCCGCGACGGGCTGATCCGCAACCTCGCCGACCCGGCCTACTGCCTGGACGCCGACGACGGCGCCAACGGTGCTGTCGGGGTCCGGCCCTGCTCCCCCACGGATTCTCCGGACGAGGTCTTCTCCATCACCGCCGCCGGTGCGATCCGCGTGGCCTCCGACCCCCGGTTCCCGGCCGTGGTCGTCGTACTGGCCCCCGTCGGCAACCGGCCGGGCAGCGGCGTGCGGCCGAGAGCGGCGGCCAAGGCGGACGGACCCGACAAGCCGAACGGGCCGAACGGGCCGAACGGGCCGAACGGGCCGGGCTCCGGATCGAGTCGGCTCTGGTACCCGGGCGCGGCCGAGACCCCCAGGTAGGCCGCCCGTACCGATCACTGAAACCGATCATTGAACCGATCCCGCCGGGTGGGACACACCGCCCCACCCGGCAGGACGGATCGGCGGTCTCCCCGTAACAAGGGCCCCTCACGGGCGGGTTGACGGCCGCAGGGCGCGGTCGATCCGGTCGCCGTGGTGCGAGGGCTGTCGTCACAGGGCCCAGACCGCCGGCGCCGGCCCGCCCCGGCCTCCCGCAACGGTGGGCCGGGACGCCAGGTGCACGCACGTACGCACGTACAGGTGCAGGCCCGCGCGCAGCGCAGGCACGCCGGTGCCACCGGACGGAGCCGGGCGGTTCCGGAACCCGCACCTGCACCCGTACCTGCGGGCCGCACGCGGCGGCGCCACTCAGCTCTGCCGGCTGAGGCGCCCGCTCTCCGCTGCACGCCGGCGCCGGTGGCCCCAGGGCCGGCCGAGGCTGCGGCGCGGCTCCGGGGCGAGGCCGAGAACCACCTCCACGCGCGCGCCGCCCGACGGGCTGCGGAGGATCCGTACGCTTCCCCGGGTCGAGTCGGCAGCACTGCGTGCGATGTCCAGTCCGAGACCGGTGGACCCGCCCGTACTGACGCCACGGGACAGCGCGCCGGCCGGGTCGTCGATGCCGCGCCCGCCGTCCTCGACCACCAGGACGACGCTCTGCGCCGTCCGCTGCACGCTCACCGCGAAGCCGGTCCCCTGGGGCGTGTGCCGGAAGACGTTGCCGACGAGGGCGTCGACGACAGCGGCGAGGTCGTCCTCGGACAGCCGTACCGGCGTCGGTTCGTCGGTCGCCTCGAACATGCACACCCGGTCCTGCTGCTCGGCGAGGACCGACCAGAATCCGACCCGGTGCCGGGCCAGTTCGGAGACCTGGCACGGCTTGCCGAGCTGCTGGTCGGGGCGGAAGGAGCCGGTGTCCCTCGGCCCGGACCCGCCCCTGCGGCCCACCGGCCTGGTGGACAGGGGCGCCCGCGCGGCCAGGATGATCGAGTCCAGTTCGGACTCCAGGTGCTGGATCGCGGCGGCCACCCGGGCCGAGCCCTGGACCGGGCCGATCTGCTCGGCCGCGAGGCGCAGCGCCGTCAGCGGAGTCCTCAGCCGGTGCGACAGGTCGGCGACCAACTCTCTTTCGGTTGCCAGTAGTTGCTTCACCCGATCGGCCATGGCGTTGAAGGCCAGGCCGGCCTCGCGGAGCTCCCTGGGACCCATCGGCGCGACCCGGGCGTCCAGGTCGCCGGCGCCCAGGGCGGCCGAGGCTCCGGACAGCCTGCGGGAGGCGCGTACCACCCGGGCACCGAGACGGTCGGCCACCAGGACCGAGCCGATCACCAGGCCGACGGCCAGCAGGGACATCGTCGCCCAGGCCCTGGTCACGCCCCGGGTCAGCTCGGCCTGTGGCACGAACTCCTCGACGACGGCCACCTGGTCCCGGCCCAGGAGCACGGGCTGCAGGTACTCCCATCCGCCGGGGACGTCTCGGGCCTCCGCCTCCCGGTCCAGCACGACCCGGTTCAGCATCCGGGCGGAGGCGTGTTCGCTGCCGATGACCTGACCGTCCGGCAGGTGTACGGCCAGTCGGTCCGACGCGTCCAGACGGCTCATGGCCCGGGCCAGATCCGCGGGCCTGGTGGACAGCGCAAGGGCGGGTACCGCCGCCACGGCCCGCTGCTGGGCAGCCGTGGTCGCCTGGGTGTGCACCTGGGTGCGCAGCAGCAGGGCGAGCGGGACCAGGAAGGACACGGCCACCATGGAGGTCGCCACCAGGGCCACCATGGCGAGGGTGGCCCTCACAGCGGTGACACCAGCTTCACTCCCACACCCCGGACGGTGTGCAGGTAGCGGGGCCGCGAGGCCCGTTCGCCCAACTTGCGGCGCAGGCAGGACAGATGGACGTCGACGGTCTGCTCGTCCACGTACGGCTGGCGCCACACCTCGGCGAGGAGCTGGCGCTTGGAGATGACCCGGCCGGCGTTCCGGGCCAGGAAGGCCAGCAGGTCGAACTCTCGGCGCGTCAACCCCAGCTCCCGGCCGGCCAGGTGGACGGTGCGCGCCATCGGGTCGATGCGCAGCTCGCCCGCGACCACCGGAGCGCGGTCGACACCGGGCGCGCCGCCCGCCGGGCCTGCCTCGCCGGCTTCCAGTGCTCCGGCGCCGACGGCGCAGCGTCGCAGCACGGCGCTCAGCCGGGCGACGAGCTGTCCGCCGGAGAACGGTTTCACCAGGTAGTCGTCGGCTCCCGCGTTGAGCAGGTCGATGATCTCCCGCTCGTCGTCGCGGGCGGTGGCCACCAGTACCGGGACCTGGGAGAGGCCGCGGATCATCCGCAGGGCGTCGGCGCCGTCCAGATCGGGCAGGCCCAGGTCGAGCACGACCGCGTCCGGCTGCCACTGGGTCACCTCGCGCAGCGCACCGAAACCGTCGGGAGCACTGCGCACCAGGAGTCCGTGGGCGGTCAGGATCTCTATCAGGGACGTGCGAATGGTGGGGTCGTCTTCGACGACGAGGACGGACGTCATGGCGCACACCGTAGCCGACTCCCCGGCGGGGCGGGGGTTTCTCCAACCGGCCGCTGGGAGTGGCCGGTTGACCCGCATCGTCGAACACGGCACCGGCGTCCGGCGTGCGGACCGGTACTGGCGGGCGTGTACGTACGCCTACCTATTCATGACCGATTCCGGCCGTCGCGCGCTCGCCTAGGGTCAGGACCACGAGCACCGAGCACCGAACACCGAGCACCGCTCGACACCGATCCGCACCGGCCCCAGGAGCAGTCATGACCGCCTACGCACTCTGCCACGTCCACTCGGTGGAACCCTGCGAGGACATCTTCACCTACATCGAGAGCATCGAGGCGACGCTGGAGCCCTTCGGCGGCCGCTTCATCGTGCACGGCGGCGGCGAGATCGACGTGGTCGAGGGCTCCTGGGGGCCCGACGTCATCATCATCGAGTTCCCGGACCGCGCGGCCGCGCACGGCTGGTACCACTCGCCCGCGTACGGGAGGATCGCTTACCTGCGGACCGACCACATGAAGGCGGATCTCATCCTGTTCGACGGTGTTCCCGCCGACTACAGCGCCAAGGAGACGGCGCGCGCCCTCAGGGCACGGGCGGCGCACTGACCGGGCCCGGCCGGCCGCAGGGCACACCCGGACCGGGGAACGACGGCGCCCGCGCAGGAACCCGACAGGAACGGGAACCCGATGGGACGGACCCGCTCGACGGGGGACGCCCGGTCACTGGTCCGAGTAGCTGAGGTCCCCGACGGTCCAGCTGCTCACGTCCGCGATGGCGATGCGGTACATGCCCCCGGTGTGGGGCAGCCCGAAACTCCCCTGCAGGATCCTCGCGAGGTGGAGGTGCAGATGCGTGGGCCGTCGGACCTGGCCGTCGGCGGCGGACGCCCCGGCCGGGTCCGCTGCGGGGACTGCGAACAGGGCGGAGAACGGCTTGAGGTGGTCCGAGGTCGCGAGCACCTCGGCCACCCGTTCCCGCCACAGGTCCTCCGGTGCCAGCCTTCCGGTGATGACCGCGCCCGGGACGACCACGGTCAGAGGCATCTGGTTGCTGTGCTCGGACTCCACCATGGCGGCGATGTCGACGAGCAGCGCATCGGGTTCCAGCATGGCGGACAGCCTAGTACCTGCCGCTGCCGCTTTGCAGTGGGCCCCGCGCCGACCGTCGAAGATCCCACTACCGGGCCCGGGCCGAAGGTCCCGCCCCGGCGTGGCGTTCGGCCGGCCCGGTGCGGCAGGCGCGTCGCATGAGCCGCCGGGTCCGGCCGCCGCCGGGGGGCCGTCCGGCCCGGCCCGGCACCCGGACGGCCCCGACGCCGCCTCGGGGTGCCGGAGGTCCGTCGCCCCACCTGATCGCCTCCGGGCGTTCCGGGTCGGATGTGACCCTCCGGCGGCCCGTCAGGATCATTCACCTCCCACCGGATCCACTCGCCTTCACCGGGCGGGGCCGGGTCCCGGCCCCGGTCGGACGACCGGAGCCGGGACCTGCGGCGGCCCGCCGGGTCACCCGGCCGGCGCCGCCACTCGGTGGCGCCGGCTGATGTTCTTCTCCAGCAGGGCGAGGGACTCGGCGACGCCGATGCTGTCGGTGGTGAACTCGGGCAGTCGGCCGTCGGTCTTCTTCAGATCGGTCAGGGCCTGGTCGATCGCGCTGTGGGCGGCGAACAGGCACGGCGTGCTGTAGATCGCCACGTCCACCCCCAGGTCGGTCAGTTCGGGCAGCGACAGGCGCGGTGACTTGCCGCCGGCGATCTGGTTGAACAGCAGGGGCTTGTCCCCGATGACGGCGCGGACCTTGCGGATCCAGTCCACGCTGCGGACGCCGTCGACCAGGATGACGTCGGCGTCGGTCGCGGCCAACACCTCGGCGCGGCGCAGGATCTCGCGTTCCTCGGTGGCGTCGGTGCGGGCGACGACGACCAGGTCGCGGCGCGCGGCCAGGACCATGTCGAGCTTCTCCAGGTAGGCCTCCAGCGGAAGGACCTGCTTGCCGTCGACGTGCCCGCAGCGGCGGGGGCGCTGCTGGTCCTCCAGGATCACCCCGGAGGCGCCGATGGCCTCCAGGTGCTGGACGACGTGGCAGGCGGTCTCGGGGTCGACGTACCCGTCGTCGATGTCCACCAGCAGGTGCTGGCGGGGGAAGGCCAGCCGGAGCCGCTGGACGAAGGCGACGATGTCGGGCCAGGCGATGTAGCCGATGTCCGGCAGGCCGTAGTACGAGGCGGCGAAGCCGAATCCGGAGACGAACATCCCGTCGTAGTGTTGGGCCGCCACGGAGGCGGAGAACATGTCGAAGACGCCGATCAGCGGGGTGGTGCCGCCTTCGGCGATGGCGTCGCGCAGCCGAATCGGATGATGCACAGGGTCCTCCGGCAGATGGTGATCGTGCCCGATGGGTTCCGCCGGGACGCCCTACCTGGCGTACCGGTCGCAGGTGTCGAAGGAGCGGCATGTGCCAGCCGCCGTCTTCTCCGCCCGCCATCCATTTAAGTAAAGGATTGGTCATGGAACAACCATCGCCTAGTAATGACACGAGAAGCGGATTCCCGCCATCCTGAGCCCCGGTGCCCACCGCGCCGACCAGGAGCGACCCCGCACGCGACCGGCACAACGCCGCACCCGTACGTCAGCGGCCGCACCGGCCACCGGCCGGTTCACGACCCGCGCCCTTGACAGCCCCGACCGCCCTGCCCACCGGTGGAACGATGACCCGTCAGACGCCCGGGCGGCCGGGGTCCCAGGGCCGCAGCCGGTCTCCCCCGTCGGGTCGGCGACCCGCGTGCCGGGCCCGTCCCGGCACGGACACCGTGGAACACCCCGGCCCCGGGCACCGTCCGCGTGCGCGTGCGCGTCCGATCGGTGTCCGCCTGGGCCGGGGTGCACACCGGCATCACCCTGTGCCCGGTGCCGTCGGAGAACGACCACGACCACGGCTCCGACGCCGCCGGTGAGACCGCCCGTCAGGCCGCCCGGGGCACGGTCGTGTTCCCGCAGCGGCCCGCTGCCGGACCGTCACCCGTCGGCCCGGATCCACACCGTCCGCCTACGCCGAACGGCCGCCGAGGCGGAGGCCGGGCGTGTTCCCGACGAGACCGTCGAAACCCGCCGGGGGACGGCCGAGCAGTTCGCCGACGTCGTCGGTGGCCCTGTCGTAGCGGTTCTGCCGGTGCAACCGGGCCATCGTGGCGATGTGGTCGAACACGTGGGGCGGCAGGTCCAGTCCCTTGAGATCCCGTTCGAGCCACTCGTCGTAGGGCACGTCGACGTACGTCACGGCGCGTCCCGACGCGGCGGCGAACTCGGCCGCGATGGCAGTCATGTCGCGCGACGCGGCGCCGGTCAGCTCGTAGACCCGGCCGGTGCGCGGGGACGGGTCGAGCAGCAGCCGGGTGACCACCTCCGCCACGTCCCGGGCGGAGACCGGTGAGGTCCGCGCGGAGCCGAACGGCAGCCGGATCGTCCCGTCCCGCATGATCGACGCCACCGCGAGCAGTCCGAAGAGCGGGTTCTCCATGAACACCGTGGGCCGGACGTGGGTGACCGGCAGCCCCGACCAGTCGAGCACCTTCTCGGCGAGCCAGTGCTGTCGCTGCTGATCGGACTCGGCGGTACTGCCGAGATCCATCTGCGAGACCGTCATCTGCGACATGTTCACCAGCAGTTCCAGGCCGCCGACCTCACGGGCGGCGGCGGCCACCGTGGTCGCGGCCTGAAGGTAGCCGGGTGACACGCTCATCCCGAAGTAGACCCGACGGCACCCGTCCAGAGCCGCCAGCACATCGGCACCACGCATGAGATCGCCCACCACCACCTCGACGCCCTCGACGCCCCGCAGGGCCGCGGCACGCTCGTCGTCGTGGTGCACGAGGGCCCGCACGGACGCCCCCCGCGCACCCAGCTCCTCGACGACCGTCCGGCCGACTCCCCCGACACCGCCACCGGCCCCCGTCACAAGGATCCGACTGACACTCGACACTGCCGCCTCCGATCAGTTGACGCCGCTTCCGGTTCACCCGACCCGCCGGAGACGGTCGCACCACCACTTGTGTGCCATCTGCTCAGGATCATGTATCGAAGCGGCGGCCCGGCCCGGAATGACCACGCCGTCGACGGCCGGCCGTCAGCGGACGACGGTCACTTCCGGGCGCAGCCGTGACCCGACGTCGGACAGCAGGCGTTCCACGGGCGGCACGATCCGCGGGCCCAGTGCGGCGACGCAGATGGCGGCGGCGACGCCCGTCCAGGCGACCGGGCCCAGGGGTGTGCAGCCGAAGAAGTGGCTGAGCACCGGTGTCTGGATCAGGCTGACGAGCGCGGCGGCCGAGCCGAGCACGGTGGCCAGCACCAGGGGGCTGTGGTGCCGCCCGATGACCGTCTGGGTGAGCTGGGCACCGACCACACCGCACAGCGCCATGGTGCTGGTGCGCCGGGTGGAACCCGGAGTGAGGGTGCCGATCAGCCACGCCGTGCCGGCGCCGAGCCCGGTGACCACACCGCGCTGGCGGATCTGACGGGTCAGCGGCTCGCCGAGTGCGGCGGTGCCCACCGGGCCCGCGCTCACCGGTGCGGCGGCCCCGGGCACCTCGGAGCCGGGTTCCGCAGCGGCTTCCCCGCTCCGGGGGGTCACCGCCACCGCCATCGCCGGGAACATGTCGGTGAGGAGGTTGACCAGCAGGAGCTGGCGGGTGGACAGCGGCGAGGCTCCGGACAGCACCGTGCCGAGCAGGGAGAATCCGACCTCCCCGGCGTTGCCGCCGATGAGGATGCTGATCGCGTCCGCCACGCTGCGCCACAGCGCCCTGCCCTCGGCCACGGCGTCGATCAGCACGGTCAGTTCGTCATTGGTGATCACCAGGTCCGCGGCGTTGCGGGCCGCCGCCGAGCCCCGCGCGGCGATGCCGACCCCGATGTCGGCGGCACGGATGGCGGCGGCGTCGTTCGAGCCGTCCCCGACCATGGCCACGACGTGTCCCGCGTCCTGGAGCGACTCGACGACCTGGAGCTTCTGCTCGGGCGCGACCCGGGCCACGACGCCGCACCCGCTCAGCAGGCGGGCCCGGCCGGCCCGGTCCGCCAGGGCCAGTTCGTCACCGGTGACCACGGTGGTGTCCTCGGGCCAGCCCAGGGCGGTGGCCACCGCGTGGGCGGTCTGCGGGTGGTCCCCGGTGAGCATGACGGGCCGGACGCCGGCCTGCCGCAGGGCCGCCACCAGCGGGGCCGAGCTGGCGCGCGGCGCGTCGGCCAGCGCCACGAACCCGACGAGCTCCAGCCCCCGGAGCGGCGCGCCGAGCACGTCGGCCGCGGGCCCGCCCGCCGATCTGCGCACCGCGACGGCCAGCACCCGCAGGCCCTGCCCGGCGAGGGAGCGGGCCGTCCCGGTGGCTCTGGGACTGGCGTCCGGGCAGCAGGGCAGCACGACCTCCGGCGCGCCCTTCACGACCAGCAGCCGTGCGCCGTCGGCGTCGGTGCCGACGGCGGAGGCGTATCCCCGGCTGGCTGCGAACGGCAGCGCGTCGGCCGGCGTCCACTCCGGTTCGGCCGGGGCCGCGGCGACGATGGCCTCGTCGGTGGCGTGGGCGTGGATTCCCGCCTCGTCCGCGATGTGCGGGCAGGCCCGGGCCGCGATCCGCAGCACCGCCGTCGCCTCGGGGGTGCCGGCCGGGTGGGTGGCGCCGCGCGCGGTGACGGTGCGGACCACGTGCAGACGGTTCTCGGTCAGGGTGCCGGTCTTGTCGAAGCAGATGGTGTCCATCCGGCCCAGCGCTTCGAGGGTGCGCGGTGTGCGCACCAGGATCCCGCGCCGGCTCAGCCGCCGGGCCGCCGCCAGCTGGGCGACCGTGGCCACCAGCGGGAGCCCTTCGGGCACCGCGGCCACCGCGACGGCCAGCCCGCCCCGGACGGACTCGCGCACCGGTTGGCCGCGCAGCAGCGACAGGGCGGTGACGGCGGCGCCGCCCGCGAGGGTGAGCGGCAGCGCCCGGTTCGTCAGCTCGCGCAGCCGCGCCTGTACGCCCGGTGCCGTCGGGACGCGCGACGCGAGGTGGGCCGCCCGTCCCGCCTCCGTCTCGTCCCCCGTCCCCACGACCACGGCGCGGGCGTGACCGGCCACCACCGTCGTCCCCTCGAACACCATGCAGTGGCGGTCCGCCACGGCCGCCTGCGGTGTGGCGTCCAGCTGCTTGCCGGTCGGCAGCGACTCGCCGGTCAGCGAGGACTCGTCCACCTCAAGGCCGTCGACCTCCAGCAGCCGGGCGTCGGCCGGCACGACGTCGCCGGTGTAGAGCTCGATCACCTCACCGGGTGTCAGCCGCGCGGCCTCGACGGTGGTCGACTCTCCGCGGCCGCCGTCCGCGACGCGCCGGGCCTTCTGGCGCTGGCCCACGGCCAGGGTGGACAGGGCGCGTTCGGCGCGCAGCCGCTGCACTCCTCCCACCACCGCGTTCACACCCATCGCGCCGGTGACCAGCAGCGCGTCGACGGTGGAACCCAGCAGGGCGGAGGCGATCGCACCGACCATGAGCACCGGGGTGAGGGGGTCGTCGAGTTCGGCTCGTGCGGCGGCGAGCAGACCGAGCGTCAGCCGGGCCGGGGTGAAGACCGGCAGCAGGACGGCCCGGTCCACGGCCCGGCCGAGCGCCTGACGCACGGCCGTCGTCGCGTCGGGCACGGTGGTCCCGGCGGCCCTCAGCCGGGACAGCGCCTCGCGGGGCTGCAGGGCGTGCCACGGCACCCGCGGCCGCGGGTGCGGCGTGCTGCGGGCACTTACGTGCAGTGCGGCCGACCAGCCCGAGGCGAGGGAGGCGACGGCGGCGGCGTTGACCGGGCCGAGCCGGAACGCGGCGGGGAGGGCCGTCTGGTGCGGCCGGGTCCCCCGGGTGACGACCAGCAGCCCGGACAGCGCTGCACCCGCCTGGGCGAAGGTCTTCGCGTTCCGGCTGACGGCCCGCGCGGCGGGCACCGCGGCCAGCAGCCGCCAGGCGCCTTCCAGCCCGTTCAGCGCCAGTACGTCGGCGCCCCACACCACGGCGCTCCGGTCGTCGGTCAGCGAGACGGCCACATCGCTGTGCAGCAGTCCCGCGAGGATCTCGCCGGCCTGCCCGCCCGGACGCCGTCCCGTCGCCGCGTCCGGCACCCGCGCCACCGTCAGCACCACCCGGCCGGTGTCCTGCAGGCCGCGCACCACATCGGCCAACGGCCGGTCGGACTCGACGCGTTCGTCGGCCAGCGCGCCGAAGTCGCCGAGCGAGCCGTCGCCCACCACCACGACGTGCAGGCCGGCCCGGCGGGCCGCGTCCAGCGCGGCCTCCGCCAGCGGGTCGAGCTCCCATCCGACGAGCACGGTGCCGAGGTCCCGGCCGGGCAGCGACGCGATCATCAGCCCCGTCTCCGGGGCACCCCGACCGGGCACCGGTCGCAGCCGGATCGACGGTTCACCGTCCCGGTCCGCCTCCGCCGTGCGCGGGCCCAGCGCGGCGGCCGCGGCGCGCCACAGCCGGTCGTGGTCCCAGTCGGTCACGCTGGTGTTCGCGTCCAGCACCGTCCGCCGGGTACTGCGCAGCGCCTCGGCGTGCAGGACCACGGTGTCGACGACCTCCAGCTGCCGCAGCCGCTCGGCGTCGCGCACCAGGACGCCGTCCCTGGCCAGGGCGGTGCCCAGCGCCGCGGTGAAGGCCGCCGGGCCGTACCGGGCGGCCTTCGGGGTGCCGGCCAGCACCGCCTCGGCCGCCTCCTGGACGTCGCGGGTGAACAGCAGGGTCGCGGCGGCGCCGACCAGGCTGGTGGTGACCGCCTGGTCCCCGTACGCGTCGCTCGGGTACGGGCGCAGCGCCGGACGGGTGACCTCTGCCCCGGCCAGGCTCAACCGGCCGGGCCGGCAGACGGCGTCGTGCGCGACGTCGAACGCCGCGGCGCAGGCGAACGCCTCCGTCAGCTGGCCGACCCGCAGCGCCGCGTCCACCGCCAAGGCGATCGGCGACTGCCCGATGCCGTGGGCGGCCGCGTTGGCCGCGGCCAGCACCAGGTCGGCGCCGGGGGCGCCCAGCCTGCGCCGCAGGGCCCCCCGTACCCGCGAGTCCTCGCGCGCCAGGGTGACCACGGCGGTGGCCAGCCGTGGTACCCCGCTCACCTGGGCCGTCCGCGCGCCGACCGCGGCGGCGAGGCCGGCCAGGTCGCAGGCCAGGGCGAGTGCGCCGGACCGCACGCCGCCGGGATGGCCCGGATGCACGCGCTCCAGGACCTCCTCGTCCGGCCGCGCCAGCCCCTGCCGGGCGGCCAGCTCGGCCGCCTTGTCCACCACCCGGTCGGTGATCGCGTCCTCGGTCATCTGGACGACCAGCCGCGCCAGGCCACCGTCCCAGTAGGCGGTCACCACGTCCGGATGCTCCGCCAGGGCGACCGCCACCCGCTTGGCCGCGGCCTCCATCCGGCGCGCGTTCAGCGCTGCGGAGCCCTGGTCCGGCTGCAACGGAAGGTGCACCCTGGACCCGGCCCGCCAGTAGCCCCGGCCCGGTGTGACGGCGTTCCGGGCGACTCGGCTCACCCGCACCGCGGCGGTCGACAGCGCCTCGGCACCGTGTGCGGTGGTGCGCGCACCGGCGCTCGCGACGTCGGCCGCGGCCCGGACGGCGATGCCGGCCGGTGGGAGGACGCGGCGGGCCAGCCCGGTCGGCACCGTCAGTGCGAGGTCGAGCCCCACCGCGGGCAGGCGTGTCAACAGGCTCAGAACCATGTCTCACCTTCACGGGTGGTCTTGCCCGGGCGCTCTCGCACGGACGGTCTTGCACCGGTGCTCTCACGCGGGCGGTCCCGCACGGGCGGTGGTCCCGCACGGGCGGTCCCGCCACCGGGAGCACGGGGTCCGGCGGCCGCCCCTGCGGTGCGGCCGGGCGCGGTGGCCCGCTCAGGAGTCCCGCCCGCCGCCGGAGGCGGGGGACGACGCGGTGCGGCGCGATCCTGCCGCCCGACGTCCGGTCGCCGAAGCCGTGGTGCGGCTCTTCGGGGCCTTGGCCGTCGCCGCCTTGCGCGTGGCGGGCTTCGTCGTCCTGGCCGCCTTCGCGGCCGGCTTCGTCTTCGGCCGGTCCGCACGGGCCTTGGCAGCCGCGGGCTTCCGGGCGGCCGACCGGGCCTCGGCGGTGTCGCCCTCGCGGT
This sequence comes from Kitasatospora sp. NPDC056138, assembly GCF_042264695.1. Lineage (NCBI taxonomy): Bacteria > Bacillati > Actinomycetota > Actinomycetes > Kitasatosporales > Streptomycetaceae > Kitasatospora > Kitasatospora sp. NPDC056138. Next base: position 144,514 of record NZ_JBHJVK010000006.1, read on the forward strand.
CCGCGGCCTTGGGGCGCGCCGGTGTCTTGGGCCGGTCCGCACCGGCCTTGACGGCCGCGGGCCTGCGAGCGGTCGACGGGGCCTTCGCGGTGCCGCTGTCGCGGTCCGCGCCCTTGGGGCGCGCCTGCGTCAGCCACACCACCGCCGCGCCCGCCGCCACCACCGGCCACTCGACCACGCCCGCCGCGCCCAGCAGGCCGGCACCCGCGTAGACGGCGACGCGCCGTGCGTGCGGTGACACCACTCCGACCGTGTCCAGCACCCCGTCGAAGACCTCTCTGACCATGGCGGCGCCGGGGACGTGGCGCACCGCCGACGTCATCGCCTCGACCGGATGCGGCCGGGTCGGCGGTTCCGCCGGGTCCGCCGGGTCCGCCGGGTCCGCCGGGGATGAGGATGCACCGGCGCTGTCGCTCATGAGTTCTCCGATCGCCACGGGACGGGGCGCGCCGCACGTCAGGTACCGGCCCGCCACTTCTTGACCTCGTGTAATCCAAATCTCGTTGACAAGTTATCGCAATCCGGACAATTCTCGACTTGCGTCAATACCTCGTCGGAAGAGACGTCCGCGCGAGCGGGTTGCCCGGTTCCGATCCGGAGCGGTCGCCGCAGCGCGCGTCCCGGCGGTTGCGGGCGCCTTCCCGCCGTACCGGGGCCGTCGGCCCCGATCTCGACGACACCCGCGCGTGTCCCGGCCGCCAGGAGGTGAGGGAGATGAGTCCCCGGCCGAATCCGGAGCCCGTTTCCCGGGCACTCCCACCCGTCACCGCCTGATCACGGCAGCCGCACCCGCTGACGGCACCCCACCGCCCCCGCCACGCACCGCCGGGCTCGGGGTGGAGCACGTCGGCCGTACGCCCGGCCGCATCCGATCGACCCGACCCGCACAGGAGATCCGACCGTGCGCATCGAACTGACCTGGCCCCGCTCCCACTCCGCCGAATGGACGCTGGCCGTCCCGGTTCCCGAGGTTCCCGCCGTCGACCTGCTGCGCCCCGCGCTGCGGCGGGTGCAGCAGTCCGCCCCCGGCCTCCTGCGGCAGGCCCTCGCCCACGCGGAGCCGGTGGCGAGCAGCGCCGCCGGCGCCGCCGGCGCGGGCGCGCTCGTGCGGCTGACGCTGCCGTTCGCCGTCCGGCTGGTCCAGCAGTCGCTCGACCCGCGCGGATAACTGCTCCCGCCGCCGGCCCGACCGGCAGGCACCCGGCAGCCCCTCGCCCGCCACGGCCCCGCACCCGGCCGTGGCGGGCGTCGTCACGCCACGGGGGACCCATCGCACTGGCACTTGTCATCAAGTGATGACAACATATGAAGACATCACTTGATGACATAGCGGAGGTCCCCATGGCGTCAGCGCCGACCCAGCACCCGTCGCGACAACGTGCCCTGGTACCGGTCCTGGTCTACCTGGGCATGGTGGTGGCGGTGATCAGCAGTCTCGGCGCCCCGCTGGTACCGAGGATCGCCGCAGCCGACCACGTCTCGCTCTCCGACGCCCAGTGGTCGCTGACCATCACCATGCTGGTGGGCGCCGTCGCCACCCCCACCGTCGGACGGCTCGGTGACGGACCCCGGCGGCGGGCGGTGATCCTCGGCTCGGTGGCCGTCGTGCTCGTCGGCAGCGTGCTGGCGGCGCTGCCGCTCGGCTTCGGCTTCCTCCTCGTGGGACGGGCCCTGCAGGGCGCCGGCCTCGGCCTCACCCCGCTGGCCATCGCCACCGCCTGGGAGAGCCTCCCCGCAGAGCGCTCGCGCCCGGCGGTGGCGCTGCTGTCGATCACCACCGTGGCCGGGGTCGGTCTGGGCTACCCGCTGACCGGGCTGATCACCGAGTCCCTCGGCCTCCACGCCGGGTTCTGGTTCGGCGCGATCATCAGCGCCGTCGCCCTGGCCGCCGCCGCGTTCGTCCTCCCGCCGACCGGCCACCTCGGGGCGAAGCCGCTGGACGCACCGGGCGCCCTGCTGCTCGGCGCCGCGCTCGCCTGCCTGCTGCTGGTGCTCAGCGAGGGCGAGGCCTGGGGCTGGACCTCACCGGGCCTGCTCGGCCTGGCGGTGGGCGCGCTCGTCCTGCTCGCCTGGTGGACGGTGCACGAGCTGCGGACCGCACATCCGCTGGTGAACCTGCGGCTGGCCCGGAACCGGGTGGTGCTGACCGCCAACGTGACCGGCCTGGTCGCGGGCGTCGGGATGTACCTGCTGATGTCACTGGTGACGCGCTTCGTGCAGACCCCGGCCTCGGCCGGCTACGGCTTCGGCGCCTCGGTGGTCGTCACGGGCCTGGTCCTGCTGCCCTTCTCGGTCGCCAGCGTCGCCTCCAGCAAGCTGGTGCCGGTGCTGGCCCGGCGGACCTCGATGCGGCTGGTGCTGCCGCTGGGCTGCGTCGTCTCGCTGCTGGCGATGCTGACCTTCGCGTTCGCGCGCGACAGCCTCTGGCAGCTCTTCCTCGTGATGGGGATCGCCGGACTCGGCGTCGGCTGCACCTTCGCCGTCATGCCCGGGCTCATCGTCAGCTCGGTTCCCGCCCACGAGACCGGAAGCGCCATAAGCTTCAACCAGGTCCTGCGCTATGTCGGTTACGCCGTCGGCAGCGCGCTGAGCGCGTCGGTGCTCCAGGCGCACACCGCCGCCGGGCACGTGCTGCCGTCCGGCGACGGCTACGGGACCGCCGCCGCGATCGGCTGTGCGGTGTTCGTGGCCGCCGCGGTGGTGGCCGTCGTCCTGCTCCGGCGGGGTGGCAGCGCGGCGGCGAGCGGTCCGGGCGGAGACGAGGAGTTGTTGGTGGAGGAGAGCATCGCCGACGCGGCGACGGACGAGAACGGGGTGCTCGCGCACCCGGCGCGGGCGGCCGCGGGCGACCGGGGGCCCCGCTGATGTCCGGGCGGCCCGCACCCGCCGAGCAGCCGGCCGCGCCCAGGCGCCGCCGCGACGCCGGCCGCAGCCGCGAGCTGCTGTTCGACGCCGCGCAGAAGCTCTTCGCCGAGCGCGGCTTCGACCGCACCACCACCCGGGAGATCGGCGAGCACGCCGGGGTGGACCCGGCGCTGATCGCCCGCTACTTCGGCGGGAAGACCCAGCTCTACATCGCCACGATGCAGGCCCAGCTCGGCGACGGCGCACCCGCCGACCTGCTGGACGAGGACCGGCTGCGCGGCCTGCTGGAGGGGATGGCGCAGCGCGGCCCGGGACCGGTGGTCCGGGCCGCCGTCATGCCGCACGACGACCCCGCCGTCCAGGAGGCCGCCCGTGCACAGCTGTACGGGCGGCTGGTCACCCCGCTGCACGACCGGCTCACCCGGGACGGCGTGCCGCAGCCGCGCCTGCGGGCCGAGCTCGCGGTGGCGGCCGTCTCCGGCGTCCTGCTCGCCCGCAGCGCCGGCGCACTCACCGAGCTCGCCGCGGCCGAACCGGAGCAACTCCTCGACCTCGTCCGGAGGGTGGTCGACGCCACCCTCCCGCCGGAGCAGGACACCCCGGCATCCTGAGCAGCCACCGGTCGGCCCCGGACCCGCCACGGGGTCCGGGGCCGACTCGTGTCCGGGCCGACTCGTGTCCGGGTGGAGCAGCGGTACCGGACGCACCCCACCGGCGGTTCAGGACCGCCGGCGCACCGGGGCCGGACACCCTGCACTCACGGGACAGCGGGACAGCGGGGTCAGCCGGCCGGGCCGGCCCGGCCCGCGGTCTGCTCGGACCCGTCCCGGCGGGCGACCAGGCGGTAGGCGTTGGACAGTCCGGCGCGCCCGGCGACGGGGGCGATCAGGCGGTCGAGGAGGGCGGCGAGCAGGAGGACCGGGGTGGCGGCGAGGAAGAGCGCACCGCGCAGGATGCGCCGCCACCGCCCGGGAGGTGCGGTCGGCAGCCAGGGGGCGTCCTCGGGCGGGGCGATCGCGTCGAGCAGCAGCCAGCAGGCGGCCAGCAGGTCCACCGGGTCGTGCGGATCGCCGTGCTGCTCCAGCAGGACGGCGAAGCCCAGCTCGGCCAGTCGGCGCCGCAGGTTGGCCGCGGGCAGCAGGTGCAGGTGCTGCGGCTGGAGCCACGGCAGCCACCAGCGGCCCAGCAGGCGCGCGTAGCGGCACTGCGGGTCGGGGACCTCGATCAGCAGCAGCCCGCCGGGGCGCAGCGCCCGCCGGGCGGCGGTCAACTCCCGCCGGGGGTCGGTGCTGTGCTCCAGGTAGTGGAACATGCTGACCACGTCGTACTGGCCGGCGAGCCCGGGGGCCAGCTCGGGGAGGGAACCGCGGAAGGCCCGGGTCACCCGGCCGTGCCGCCGGGCGAGTTCCACGCCCTCGGTGAGGTCCAGGCCGTCGAAGGCGGTGGCCGGGAAGACGGTCCGGGCGCTCTCGCAGAAGTGCCCGTGGCCGGTGCCGACGTCGAGCCACCTGGCGGGCGCCTGGGCAGCGTAGGGCAGGAGGGAGCGGGCGCGTCGGCGGTAGACCCGGGCACGGGTGCCGAACACCCCGTTCAGGCGCTCCTCGCCCAGGCCGTCGTAGAAGTCCCGGTAGTAGAACTCCAGCCCTGCCGGGGTCAGTTGGGGGTTCTGGAAGATGTGTCCGCAGCTGCGGCACTCGTCCAGGACGAACCGTCCCGGCTTGTGCTGCACCAGGTCCGAGGTGTGCAACCGCGGCCGCAGGTCCCCGGCACCGCACCACGGACAGTCGCTGCGGCGGACGCCGAAGAACCGGTCGGTGCCGTCGGCCAGGTCGCTGCGGTAGTCCGGGCGCCGGGCGGCGATCCGGGCCGCGCGGGTCACCGCCTTGGCGGCGGGTGGTTCGGCGGTGGCGGTCATCGTCCGCTCCCCTCGGTCGGCGGTGCTCCGGTGACGATCCGTTCGAGGTGGGTGGCGGCCGACGCCGCGCCGCCCGCGGCCCGGAAGGAGGCGCCGACGCGCAGCGCGGCGGCCCGGTGCGCGGGGTCGCCGAGGACCGCGTCCAGTGCCTGGCCGAGCCGGTCCGCGGTGGTCCGGCCGAAGCGCAGCCGCACACCCGCCCCGGACTCCACCACCTGGGCGGCCACCACCGGCTGGTCGTCGCGGATCGGGGCGACCACCAGCGGCACCCCGTACCAGAGCGCCTCGCAGACCGTGTTGTGCCCGGCGTGGCAGACCACGGCAGCGGCGCGGGCCAGCAGGTCCAGCTGCGGAACGGACGGGAGCACCAGGACGTCCGGGTCCGGCGGGGGCTCCCCCAGCAGGCGGCCGGGATCCACGATCACCGCCTGCAGGTGCTCCGACCTCGCGTGCAGCGCCTTCCGTGCATTCGTCAGAAAGTCCCTGCCGGCGTCCGGGTTCGCCGTGCCGAGGGTGACCAGGACCAGCCTCCGGCCCGGGTCCGGCCACTGCCAGGGGAAGGCGCCGGCCGAGGGACGCGCCGTGATGGACGGGCCGACGAAGCGGACCGCCCGGCCCGGCGCGCAGGTCGCACCGGTCAGCTCCGCCGTGGTGAAGGCGAGGATCAGGTGCGGCGAGAAGCGCGGGTCGGCCGTCCCGTGCGGGTCGCCGAGGCGACGTCGCAGGCCGGCCAGCCGGTCGCGGACCCAGGCGTCGACCAGGGGCATGCTGTCCAGGGCTCCGGTGAGCTCCGCCGAGGTGGTCGCCGAGGTGGCCCACGGCAGGCCCAGCCGCTCCGCGACGAGCGCACCCGCGACCGCCTGCTGGTCCACCACCAGCGCGTCGGGGCCGAAGCGCTCGACGGCGGCGGTCACGCCGGGCGCCATCGCCCCGGCGAGCGGGACCAGGAAGTCCTCCCAGAGGAACTTCAGCGCGGCCGGTCCACGCAGCTCGGGCGGGCGCCGGGCGGCGGCACCGGGATCCGGAGCGACGGTGCACGGGAACACCTCGGCCTGCGGCCCGGCGAGCCGGCCGATCAGCTCCGGCTCTCCGGCCCAGGCCGTGCTGTGGCCGCGCGCGGCGAGCTCGGCCGCGACGCCCACCAGCGGGTTCACGTGGCCGACCAGCGGCGGGACCACGAAGAGGTAGCGGCTCACCGGGTGCTGCCCTCCAACTCCCTTCCGCCGGGCGGCAACAGGCCGTCGGACGGGGTGCGCTGCACGGCACCGCCGTGCTGCCCGAGGCCGTGCGGTTCGACGCCGTGCAGACCGACGGCGCGCAGTTCGACGCCGTGTTCCCGCAGCCAGGACAGTGTCAGGGCGCGTACCTTCGCCGGGGCCTCGACCAGGACGGAGTGCTCCTGGCCGGGCACCAGGGTGGTGCGGCAGTCGGGCAGCAGTCCTGCCAGCCAGGCGGCCTGTTCGGCCAGGTCCGACTCGGTGCCGTAGACGGCGAGCACCGGGCAGCCGATCGAGCGCAGCTCCGACTCGGTCGGGAGCCTGCTGGCCGGGACCTCCCGGGCCAGCGAGGTCTGGGCCAGCAGCCGACCGGCCGACCGGGCCAGCCGTGCGGTGTGCGCGCCGCGCTGCTGCGCGACCCAGGCCAGCGTCGACTCCCGCACCAGCTGCCGCTCGGCCCGGTCCAGGATCCCCGCCAGCTTCGCCGCCCACGCCCGGGAGGCCGGCTCGGACTCGATCGCCAGGATGCTCGCCACCTGCGCCGGGCGGCGTACGGCCAGGCCGAACGCCACCGTGCCGCCGAAGGAGTTGCCGACCAGATGGACCGGGGCCGCCACCTCCAGTGCGTCCAGCAGTGCCGCCAGGTCGTCGACGAAGTGCTCCAGGCGGTAGCCGGTCGCCGGCCGTGCGGTGCGGCCGTGGCCGCGCTGGTCGTACATCAGCACCTCCACCCCGGCGGCGGCCAGCGCCGGGCCGAGGGTGAAGTAGTAGCTGGCGAGGCTGTCGGTGAGCAGTCCGTGCACCAGTACGACGGTGGCGGCGGGCGGGCCGCCGTCCTGCGGGGCGAGGCGCTGCACGTGCCGGCGCAGCCCGCCGAGGTCGAGGAAGGACATCGGTCAGCCCCGCGCCGCGCTCTGCAGCCGGTCCACGACGTACCCGACCAGTCGGCCCACCGTCAGGCCGATGATCTCGTCCAGCTCCATGTCCGCGATGAACTCGGCGAAGTTGACGTGCTCGCCCCAGCGTTCCCGGAGCCGGCCGCTGAGGGTCACCAGATCGATGCTCTCCAGTTCGAGGTCCTCGGTGAAGCGGGTCTCCATGGTGACCTCGGCGTCGGCCAGGCCGTACTCGTCGAGCACGGCGGCCAGCATGCCGGTGATCTCGTCCAGGACCTCCTGCTCGGTGGGCGGGCGCTGTTGAACCGTCTGCTCGCTGGTCGTCACTTCGCTGCTGTCCCTTCGTGGTCCAGGGTGGGGGCAAGGTGGTCGCCGGGCGGGCGGCCGGTGGCGTACCGGGGGTCGCCGCCGCCGGGCGGGCGGCCGGTGGTGGCAGCCGTCCAGGCCACCACGTACCGGCGTCCGGGCAGGTCCGGGGGACTCCCGACATCCGCGAAGTGCACGCGGTGGGTACGCGGCCCGGTCGGCCCGACGACCCGGACGAGCAGGGTGTCCACCTCGGCGGCGACGACCGCGAACTCCCTCGGGCGGCCGCGCAGTCCGGTGCCCTCGGCTTTGGCGGCCGCCTCCTTGGCAGCCCAGAACCGGGTGAACCACAGGGCCTGCGACCCGTCGTCCGGCTGCGCCGGCAGGCCGGCCGCACCGGTGGCGCAGCAGGCCGACAGCAGCTCCAGCTCGGCCGGACCGAGCGCGGCCCGCAGGGTCTCCGGAGCGCGTTCGGCGACCTCCTCCAGGTCGATGCCCGCACCACCCGTACCGCCGGGGTCCGACGGCCGGACCAGGGCCACCGCCGCCTCGCCCCGGTGGGCCAGCGAGACGTCGAGTGCCGGGAGGCTGCGGCCGTGCACTCCGACGACGCGGGGCCGGCCGCTCTCCTCGTTCTGCACCTCGACCTCGGCGGGGAACACCGGCCCTTCGCCGTGCTCCCACAGCCACCGCCGGACGGCGTCCTTGACCGCGATCCGTCCCAGCAACCAGCCACGACGGCCGCGCGGCGGCTGCTGCTCGTAGCGGTCCCGCTCGGCGGAACCGAGGTGGTTGCGCATGATCAGCTCACGGGAGGCCAGGTCGGGCCAGCGCTCGTGCAGCAGCAGCCAACCGCCGGGCTGCGGGGTGGAGAGGGTGTGGCGTTCGGGGACGCGTTCGACCGGCCGGGTGGCGGGGTGGCTGTCGAAGCGCCGGTCCTGCCACCCGTGCACCTCGGCCCAGACCACCCCGTCGGACACCAGCTGGACGTCGGCCTCCAGGGCCGTGTCGCCGAGTTCGGTGATCCGGATGTGGCAGTGGAGCTCGCTGCCCGGACGCGGCGGCGGCCCGTAGCACCGCAACCGGCGCATGCCGACCGGGAAGACCACGCTGCGCCTGCTCCGGGTGGCCATGATCCAGTAGCCGAGCAGCTGCCCGACGTTGTCCAGCAGCGCTCCCGGGGCGGCGGGCGTGGTGATCACACCACGGACGTGCGCCTCCCCGAGTGCGGTGAGCTCGGTCAGCCCCTGGAACGCCGGGCCGTGGAACATCCACCGCTGTTCGTACAGCCCGGCAGCGGTCAGCTCGGGGGTCCGTTCGCTCGCCGCATCCGTCCGCCAGGCCTCGGGGGCGGGCGGATGACCGTCCGCCAGTTCCACCGTGCCGCGCGCGTAGCGGCCGAAGGCGGCGGCCAGCCGGCCCTCGCCCGCGTCCCGGAGGGTGATCTCCACGTCCAGCGGAGTCGCGGCCGGGACCCACTGCCCGAACCGCAGGTCGTGCAGCGCGGTGACCACCCGCCCCGGGCGGGCGAGTTCGGCCGCATCCACCAGGTGCTGCACGATCGTGGTCGCCGGGACCACCGGCCAGCGGTCGGCCAGCTCGGGCCACCCGGGGCGCTGCCGGAAGAAGCAGTGGTCGAGCAGGTACGGCATGGTCTCGGCACAGATGCGCAGCCGACCGGTGTAAGCGGTGCCGGACCCGTCCGCGGGAGCCGTGGCGGCCGAACTCGCCGACGCGTCCGGCGGCTTGGCCACGCCTGCACGGGAGGCTGGCCGCTGCGCCCCGGCGGCAGGGGGCCGTAGGGCGGGCACCACGGTCTGCCGTCCGGCCGTGATCAGTTCGGCGGCGGTCCGCGCGGTGTCGCGCAGCAACGCGTCGAGCTCGGCCGCGCCGGGGAACCGGTCGGCGAGTGCCGCCAGGTCCGGTCCGGACGTGCCGTCCGGCCGGGCCGCCGAGGCCGTGGACGCCGGGCCGGCCGCCGGTGCCGCAGCGAGAGCCGGTCCCGCAGCGGCCGCCGGGGCGAAGTTCGGTACGCCGGAGGTTAGTTCGGCGCGGAGCGAGGGCAGTGCGGCCGGATCCAGTGACACCAGTGCTCCGCTCAGGTCCAGCGGCACCGCCGGATGCGGGCGGACCGCCTCGGCCATGGCGGCACCCGCACCCGCACCCGCACCTATCGCCGCACCCGCACCCGCACCCGCACCCGGCGGGCCGGAGCGCAGCGCGGCCAGGTCAGGATCCGCTCCGACGGTCCACAAGGCGGCTGCCACACAGCGGAGTTGGGCCATCCCGTCGCGGTGCGGGGAGTTGGCGGGGACCGCCAGGTGATCCCGGTCGTGCAGCGTGTCGCCGACCAGGGAGCCCAGTTGCCCGGTACCCAGCTGGACGAAGGCCCGGAAGCCGTCCGCGTACAGGGCCTCGACCAGTTGCCGGAACCGCACCGGCTCCAGTAGGTGTCGGACGAACAGCCCACGGATCTCGGCCGGGTCCGCCGGGAAGGGCGAGGCCGTGGTCCCGGACCACACCGGCACGGTCGGGGGGCTCAGTGTGAACCGGTCCGCGGACTGCCGGATCGGTTCCAGGTACGGTTCCAGCATCGGCGTGTGGAAGCCGGACCGGAACGGCAGCACCTGGCCGAGCACACCGCGCGCCCTGAACCGGAGCACCAGGTGCTCGACGGCCCGCTCGGGCCCGCAGACGATCGACTGCTGCGGGGCGTTGTCGTGCGACAGCACGACCTGCCCCAGGCTGTCCGCCGCCCGTCCGTCCGCCGCCGTCGCCGTCGCCGTCGCCAGGGTGTCGAGCACCTGCTCGGCGGAGGTGCCGAGCGCGGCGAAGGACAGCCCCGGGACGCGCAGTGCGTCGGGGTCGAAGGACTCCAGGAAGGAGTCGACCTCCCGGTCGGCGAAGATCCCGCCCGCGATCATGGCGGTCCACTCGCCGACGCTGTGCCCGGCGACCGCGTCCGGCCGAATGCCCGCGCGGCGCAGCGCCACGTCCAGCAGCCGGCCTACGCCGACCACGCCGACGCCGTGCCGGCCGATGTCGCCCACCCGGTCCGGGTGTCCGGCGGGGCCGCTGCCCAGGTCGGGGCGGGGCAGGCCGAAGTGGTCGGCGACGTCGTCCACGCGCGGGGCGAACTCGCCCTCCAGGCCGGGGAAGAGGAACGCCACCCGGCCGGGCGCGGCGGCCCCCGCACCGAGCAGCGGCCTGGGGGCGAACCAGACGTCGTTGCGCCCGCGCCATGCCCGTCCCCGCGCGACCACCCGGCGGGCCAGCGCCAGCCGCTGGGGGGTCGGGTCGGCGATGGCCAGCCGGCAGTGCGGCGCGGGCAGCGCCCGGTCCGGAAGTCCGGCCGCCAGTACCGCCTGGTCGTCCGCCGCCAGCAGCGCGGCGAGTTGTCCGGGCCCGTCGGCGGCCAGCCGCAGCAGCCGCCCGGGTTCGGTGACGCGCGCGGCGGCCCGCGGGAGCACGGGGAAGGCCCCGCCGCCCGGGGCCTGTTCCAGCACGACATGGGCGTTGATCCCGCCGAACCCGAAGGCGTTGACGGCCGCCCGGCGCGGCTGCCCGCCCGGCCGGGCCTCCCAGGGCCGGGCGGAGTCCACGGTGCGGAACCGGGTCGCCGCCAGCGCCGGGTGCGGGTCGTCGCAGTGCAGGGTGGGCAGCAGGACGCCGTGGTGGACGGCCAGCGCCGCCTTGACCAGTCCGGCGACGCCCGCGGCCGGCATGGTGTGCCCGATCATCGACTTGACCGAGCCGAGCACCGCCCGTTCGACGCCTGCCGCGGCCGGGCCGAACACCTCGGCCAGGGTGGCCAGTTCGGCCGCGTCGCCGGCCGGAGTCGCGGTGCCGTGGGCCTCCAGCAGGCCGACCGCCCCGGCCGCCGCCGGGTCGAGGCCCGCCGCCCGCCAGGCGGCGCGTACCGCCCGGCTCTGGCCGCCCGGGTCGGGATTGGCCAGAGCTGCCGTGCGGCCGTCGCTCGCCACCCCGGTGCCGCGGATCACGGCGTACACCCGGTCGCCGTCGCGCTCGGCGTCCGCGAGCCGCTTGAGCACCACCACGCCGGTGCCCTCGCCGATCAGGATGCCGTCGGCGTCCCGGTGGAAGGGGCGGCTGCGCTGGCTCGGCGAGAGCGCCCGCAGCTGTGTGAACACGCTCCACAGCGTGACGTCGTGGCAGTGGTGCACGCCGCCGGCCAGCATGACGTCGCAGCGGCCGGTGGCCAGTTCGCCGACCGCCTGGTCCACCGCGACCAGCGAGGAGGCGCAGGCGGCGTCCACGGTGTACGCGGGGCCTCGCAGGTCCAGCCGGTTGGCCACCCGGGAGGCCGCCAGGTTGGGCACCAGGCCGATCGCCGACTCCGGCCGGTCCGGTCCCAGCTGGCGGGTGAACGCCTCACGAACCAGAGCCAGTTGACGTTGTGTCAGATCGGGGATCAGTTCGCCCAGGGTGCGCACCAGCTGGTGCGCGCCGCGCACCCGCTGGTCCAGCCGGACCAGGCCGGGCGTCAGGTAGCCGCCCCGGCCGAGCACCACACCGACCCGGTCCGGGTCGGGCAGCCGGTCCCGGCCGCCCGCGTCCGCGACGGCCGCGGCGGCGACCTGGAGCGCGATCAGCTGGTCCGGCTCGGTCCCCGGCACCGAGGCCGGCATGATGCCGAACCCGGTCGGCCGGAACTGTGCCAGCCCGTCCACGAAGCCGCCGCGGCGGCAGTACAGGCGGTCGGGCTCGGCCGGTCCCGACGCTGCCGCCGGGTCGTGGAAGCCGATGTCCCAGCGTCCTTCGGGGACGTCGGTGATCGCGTCGACGCCGTCGAGCAGGTTGCGCCAGTACGTCGCCAGGTCCGGTGCTCCGGGCAGCAGCACCGCCATGCCCACCACGGCCACCGGTGGTGTCGCGTTCGCCGGCACGGCAGCCGTCACCAGCCCGAGGCCGTGTAGACCACGGACCGCAGCGACTCGTCGCCCCAGGCGAGTTCGCGCAGCAGGGCGAGTGTGCCCGCCTGCGGGTCGATCAGTTCGACGCCCCGCCGGGCGTAGTCGCGGGCCAGTTCCTCGGAGACCATGCCGCCGTGCGGGCCGGACGGGGCCCAGGGCCCCCAGTGCACGGTCAGCGCCCGGTGCCCGGTGCGGTCCGCCCAGCGGGCGCCCAGTTCCTCCAGCGCGTCGTTGGCCGCCGCGTAGTCCGCCTGGCCGCGGTTGCCCAGGGCCGCGGCGACGCTCCCGAACAGGACGGTGAACCGCGGGCCGCCGGGCAGTTCGGCCAGGACGTCCAGCAGTGCCCTGGCCCCGTCGGCCTTGGTGGCGAAGACCCGACGGAAGGACCCGGGGTCCTTCTCCGCAAGGACCCTGTCCTCGATCACGCCCGCCGCGTAGATCACTCCGTCCAGCCGGCCGTACTCGGCGTACGTCTCCTTGACCGCCTGGCGCAGCGCGGCGGCGTCGGTGACGTCCACCGGACGGTACCGGGGCCGGGCTCCGAGTGCGGCCGACTCCGCGAGTGTCGCTGCGACTTCACGCCCGGCGAGGATCCGGCCGGCGGTGCGGTCGATCTGCGCCACGGGGACGCCCCGGCGGGCCAGTACCGCGCGCAGCCCGGTGCGGTCGCGGGCGGCGGCCGTGTCCGGGTCCTCGGCGTCCTCCGGCGCCGGCGTACGTCCCAGCAGTTCCAGGTGGCAGCGGGCGGCCGAGGCGAGCACTGCGGCGAAGCGCGCGGTGATGCCCCGCGCACCGCCGACGAGCAGCACCACCGCGTCCCGGTCCAGACCCAGGGCGGCGGCCTCCGCCGCGCCGTCGCCTGCCGGGCCCGCGCCCGTGCTGCCCAGCACGCCCAGGTCCGCCTCCACCAGGGTCAGCGCCTGCCGCCCGGTCCCGCGCAGCACGACCGGCTCGCGGTCGTCCGCCAGCAGTTCGCCGACCAGTGCGTCCGCCGCGTCCCCGGCGGTACCGCCCTCGCCGAGCTCCACCAGCCGGGTGACCAGCTGCGGGTACTCGCGTGCCAGGGTGCGGAACAGCCCGCGCAGTCCGGCCGCCCGGCCGCCGCCGGACGCGGGCCCCCGGCGGGCGGCGAGCAGCCGGCCCGGGGCGGCGGCCAGCGCGGCCTGCAGCGCGGGCACCTGGTCCGGCAGCACCGGTGCGCCGTGCGGGGCGAGCGGGTCGAGCAGCAGCACACCGTCCACCGGGCCGTCCGCGGCGGACAGTTCGTGTCCCGCGTCCAGGCTCAGCGCCTGCGCGCCGTACGAGACCAGCCGAGCCGCCAGGGCGTCGCGAACTCCGGTGCCGTCCTCGCCGAGCAGGGCGAAGCGGCGGCCTGCCAGTGTCCCGGCCGCTCTGCCGGGTTCCGGCAGCGGGGTCGTGGTGAAGCGCAGCCGGACCGGTTCGCGGCCCGGGACGGCCGGTGTCGACCCCGTCGGCTCGGCGTCCGCCGCGCCGGGCCGCCCGGCCCCGTCGGCCGCCGCCGGCGGGCCGTCGAGGCGGGCGGTCAGCCACTCGGTGATGGCGGCGGCGGTGCGGGCGCGGGACAGCTCCTCGATCTCGTCGTCGGTCAGCGCGGCGAGGTCGCCGCCGGCGCCGGCGAGCAGGCGGGCGAGCCGGCCGATGATCTCGGTCCGCTTGATGGAGTCGATCGACAGGTCCGCTTCGAGGTCGAGATCCGGTTCGATCATGTCGGCGGGGTAGCCGGTGCGTTCGCTGATCACGGTCACCACGGCGGCCATCACGTCGACCGGTCCGTCTCCCTCCGCCGCCCGGACCGCCGGCTGCTCCGGCAGGACGCCCGGTGCCGACATCGGCTCCGGTGCGGCCACGGGCACGGGCACGACGGGGGCCACGGCGGCCGCCGGGAGCGCGGCCGGCACGGGAAGCCCGACCGGCGGGGCCGCCGGCACCGCGCCGGGACCGCCGAAGTAGCTCAGCAGCACGTCCCGCTGGGCCGCGATCAACTCCCGGCTGCTGCGCAGGAACTCCGAGACGAGGGCGTCCCCGCCCGGTCCCGGGCCGTCAGGGTGAGCTGCCTGTGTGGTCACCAGAGCCTCCGGTACGAGTCGGGCCGGTGCGAGCGCACCGGGCAGCAGTTCTCCGGCAGCGGTCCGCACCAGCTGCCCGTCCACCGTCCAGCCGGGTCGGCGCGGCGCCCGCGCCGGGTCGGCCTCCACCGCGTCGCGGCCGCGCAGCAGCCGCCCGGTCCGCACGGGTACGCCCGCGACGGCCAGCTCGGCCAGCGCGTCCAGGAATCCGGGCAGTCCGTCGCGGCGGCCCTCGACCGGCACGGCCCGGTGCGGCCGGTCCCCGAGGACGGCCGGGACCAGCCGGCTCAGCACCGTCCCGGGACCGGCTTCGACGAAGACCCGGGCCCCCGCCTCGTACATCGCCTCGATCTGCTCGGCGAACCGCACGGGCGCGCCGATCTGCGCGGCGAGTTCGGCCCGCACCGCGACCGGGTCCGCCGGGTAGCGGGCCGCCGTACGGTTCGAGAAGACCGGGAACTCGGGCTCCCGTACGGTGCGGCCCGCCAGTGCCTCGGCGAACCGTCCGCCCGCGCCCGCCACCAGCGGGCTGTGGAAGGCACAGGCCACCGGCAGCCGCTTCACGCCGTACCCGGCGTCGCGCAACTCCTCGACCGCGATGGACAGTTCCTCGGTCGGCCCGGAGACCACGGTCTGCTGGGGGGCGTTGCGGTTGGCCACCACCACCCGGCCGGCCAGGCCGGCCACCGCCAGGACGTGCTCCACCTTCTCGGCGGCCGCCGCGACCGCCGCCATCGCCCCGGGATCGGCCTCCCGGCCGACCTCCGCCAGGATCGCCCCGGCGCGTTCGGCACTGAGCGCCGGAAGGTCCTCGGCCGCCAGCGCCCCCGCCGCGCACAGCGCGACCAGCTCGCCGTAGCTGTGACCGGCGGCCAGCTGCGGACGCACCCCGGCCAGGCCCAGCAGCTCGTACGCGGCCAACCCGGCCATCCCGAGCACCGGCTGGGCGACCCGGGTGTCGGTCACCGCCGCCCGCCGCCGCTCCCGCGCCTCGGGGGTGAAGGCCGTCGGCGGGTACAGCAGCTGCGCGTACTCCCCCGACAGGTGGCGCTGCACCCCGGGGAAGGCCGCGAAGAGCTGCGCGAACATCCCCGGCCGCTGGCTGCCCTGCCCCGGGAAGAGGAACGCCACCGACCCCTGCGGCGCCTCGCCGTGCTCCGCCAGGTGCAGCCCGGCCGCCGGGTCGTGCTCGCCCGCCAGCGCCCGGCGCAGCAGCCCGGCCAGCTCCGCCGGGTCCGAGGCGACCACCGCGACCCGTACCGGCCCGTGCCCGGACTCCGCCCGCCGGGAGGCGGCCAGCGCCAGGTCGCGCAGCCGCCAGGGGGTGCCGTCCGCCTCGGCCAGCCGCAGCAGCTCCGTCACCGCGCGCAGCGCCCGTTCGCGGTCCGCGCCCCGGAAGGTGAACAGCTCGGCCGGCCACTCCTGCAGCCCGTGCACCGGTGGCGGGGCGTCGTGAGCGCTCAGCACCGCGTGGAAGTTGGTGCCGCCGAAGCCGAACGCGCTGACCCCGGCCACCCGTCGGCCCGGCGGGGCGGCCCACGGGACGGCCTCGGTGTGGAAGGCGAACGGCGTCCCTCCCTCCTGCCAGGCGGAGTTGGGCTGCCCGAGGTGCAGGGTCGGCGGCCTGATCCCGGTGTGCAGCGCCAGTGACGCCTTGACCAGCCCGGCCAGCCCGGCCGCGCACTTGGTGTGCCCGATCTGGGACTTCACCGATCCGAGCGCGCAGCTCTCCGGCGCCGCCCCCGCCTCGGTGAACACCTCGACCAGGGTGGTCAGTTCGGTCCGGTCGCCGACCACCGTGCCGGTGCCGTGCGCCTCCAGCAGTCCCACCTCGGCCGGACCGACCCCGGCACTGCGGTAGGCGCGCTCCAGCGCCGCCCGCTGCCCCTCGGGGCGCGGCGCCGTCAGGCCGAGCGACCGGCCGTCGCTGGCGCTGCCGATCCCCTTGACCACCGCGTAGATGCGGTCGCCGTCGCGCTCCGCGTCCGCCAGCCGCTTCAGCACCAGGCAGGCCACGCCCTCGCCCAGTGCTATCCCGTCCGCCGAGGCGTCGAAGGGCCGTGACCGGCCGGTCGGGGAGAGCGCGTGCACCGAGGAGAAGAGCAGGAAGTCGTTGATCCCGTTGTGCAGGTCCGCACCGCCGCACAGGGCCAGGTCGCTGCTCCCCGCGGTCAGTTCCTTGCAGGCCACGTCCAGTGCGGCCAGCGAGGAGGCGCAGGCCGCGTCCACCGTGTAGTTGGCACCGCCGAGGTCCAGGCGGTTGGCGATCCGGCCCGAGATGACGTTGGCCAGCATGCCGGGGAAGGAGTCCTCGGTGAGCCGGGGCAGCTGTCCGGCCAGCGCCTCGGGGAGGGTTCCCAGGTAGGACGGCAGCACCGCCCCGAGCACCCCGGCGTTGGACAGGTCGCTGCCCGCCTCCGCACCGAACACCACACTGGTCCTGGACCGGTCGAACGGCCGGCCGTCCTCGCCGTCGCCGTACCCGGCGTCGGCCAGCGCACGGCGTGCCGCCTCCAGCGCCAGCAGCTGCACCGGCTCGATGCTGCCCAGCGCGGACGGCGGGATGCCGTAGCTCAGCGGGTCGAACGGGATCCGGGGCAGGAACCCGCCCCACTTGGACGATGTGGTGCCGCTCCCGCCGTCCGGCGCGTGGTACAGCGCCGGGTCCCAGCGCTCCACCGGCACCTCGGTCACCGCGTCCACCCCGGCCAGGATGTTGGCCCAGAACGCGGGCAGGTCGGGAGCCTGCGGGAACATCCCGGCCATCCCGATCACCGCGATGTCCAGGGGCGACGGTCGCGCCGCCGGGTCCGGCCGCGGGTGCCCGGTCACCTCCGCGGCCCGCGCGGACAGGAAGCCGGCCGCACCGAGGCCCACCGCGGCGTGCAGTCCGGCCAGTGTGGTGGGGGCCGAGCGCAGCACCGCGACCTGCCCGGCCATGAACATGCCCCGGGCCAGCTGCTCGTCCTCGTCCACCTCGACCAGGGCGCCCGCGACCCGGTCCACACCCTTGCCCGCGATCCGCAGCCGTCCGACGTTCAACCGCTCGAGCCGCTCCCAGACCTCCCGTTCGGGGACGCCCTCGGCCCGCAGCCGCTCCCGCTCCCGCTCGAACTCGGTGGTGAACGGGCTCGGCACACACCGGGTGGCGTGTCCGGGCGCCGTCTGCAGCAGCTGCGTCCGCTGCGCCGCCAGCAGCTGCCGCTGGAACAGCGGCCGCACCGCGCCGCAGTCCACCGCCTCCTCGGTGAACAGGTACGCGGTGCCCATCAGGACGCCCGTGGCCGCTCCCCGGGCCGCCAGCGGCGCGGCCAGCGCCGCCACCATCGCCGCCGACCGCTCGTCGTGCACCCCGCCGGCGAAGAGCACCTCGATCCGGGGCCCGTCCGGTGCGGCGTCCAGGTACTCCGCCAGCACCGCCGACTGCGCCTCCCACAGCGGGAAGCCGTACCTCGGGCCGACGTGGCCGCCGCACTCGGAGCCCTCCAGGACGAACCGGCGCGCCCCGTCCGCCAGGAACTGGCGCAACAGCCCGGGCGAGGGGACGTGCAGGAAGGTGCGGATGCCCGCCTCCTCCAGCGCCCGGGCCTGCGAGGGGCGTCCGCCGGCGATCACCGCATGGCTGGGCCTGGCTCTGAGCACCTCGGCCAGCTGGGTGCGCCGCACCTCCTCCGGCGCGAAGCCCAGCACACCGACGCCCCAGGGGCGTTCGCCGACCGCCTCGGCGGTCCGGGCGAGCAGCGTCCTGGTCTGCTCCGGTCCGGCCAGCGCCAGGGCGACGAGCGGCAGTGCGCCCGCCCCGGCCACCGCGGCCGCGAAGGCCGGCTGGTCGCTGACCCGGGTCATCGGCCCCTGGGCCACCGGTAGTTCGGTTCCGAGCGACCCGGCCAGCGGCGCGCCGGGACCGAGCAGCGCCGCGGCGGCGCCCGGGGCGGCCAGTGCCCGCAGCCCGTCGAGGACCGCGTCCCGCACGGCAGGTACCGCACGGCGGGCGGTACCCCATCTCTCGGCGAACACGGCGGCCAGGAAACCGTCCTGGCCGACCATCAGGTCAGGTGCCGGATCGGCCGGGCCGCGGACACCCGGCCGGCCCCGGCGCAGCACGCGGCACCCGTCGATCACGACGGTCTCGGAGCCGTCCATGCCCCGCACCGCTGCGGCGGCCTCGTCGCCCACCGCCGACTCGGCGAGCAGCGCGAGCTGGCTGTCCAGGACCACGCCGGCGGCGCCGCCGGCCACCGCCGCCGTCGCGGTGTGCACACCGATGCCGCCGCAGGCCCACACCGGCAGTCCGATCTCCGGGGCGGCCAGCAGCTGCTGGAGCAGCACGAACGTGCTCAACTCGCCGACCGGGCCGCCGCTTTCGGCACCCCGGGCGATCAGTCCCGCGGCCCCGGCCCGGACCGCGGCGCGGGCCTGCTCCAGGTCGGTCACCTCGGCCAGCACGCGGTACCCGGGGCCGAGCCCGGCGGGCTGCCACCCGCGAGTGCCGGCGGCCAGCACGACGGTAGGCCGAACGCCGTCGCCGGCGGCCCCCAGGTCTTCGGGGGCGATCCGGCAGCCGGGGCCCACCCGGACGCCGAACTCCGCCGGGGCCCACGCACGCAGCCTGGCGAGCTCCTCCCGGGCCCGACGGTCGCCGACCCCGAGGTCCAGCACCCCCAGGGCTCCCGCACGGCAGACGGCCGCGGCGAGTGCGGCGTCCGGCTCCTGGAAGGGGGTGATCCCGATGACGAGGTCGGCGAAGCGCGATGCGGGCGGCATGGACCCTCCGGGGGCGTCGCGGAGCAATGGGCACGTTCGATGACGATCGCTACTCCGGTACGGGGTGCTCCGGAGCTGCCGAGCTGCGGACTACGCCCAGGGGGCGCATGAGGAGGTGCGGGTGCGCACTTGCGGTGGTACGGCGCGCTGCCGACGATAGCGAACGGCACAGCCCGTCAGGTTAAGATCACGTTGCGTGCGCATGCCAATGTAGCGCACTCCGGGTTTCGGAAGTCACCCCCCGGGACGCAATGCGGCGAGAGTTCCTGACAAATTGTCAGCTCGGCCCGGCAGAGGGATTCTTGACGCACGGCGGCCGGACGACACCGGCACCCCCGACGGAGCCCCCGCCATCGGCCGGACGGCGCCGCTGTCCGGCGGACCCACACTGCCGACGGGGCCACCGGCGGCGGGCCGTGGCGCCGACCGCGGAGCAGGTCACTCCTCCAGGGCCGGGGGCAGCCGCAGGCCGACCAGGTCCTCGGGTACGTCGGAATCAGGCGAGCGGAACAGCGCCGGGGCCTGACCGTCGGCGACGGTGGCGGGGGCGTCGGTGAGGCTGAACCGCTCACGGAGACGGCCGAAGAAGTCGGTGGGTCCCAGCCGGACCAGCCGCAGCCGGGACGGGGCCGGGTACACGCCGACCCAGTCGCCGGGCCCCAGCACACCGCGCAGCTGGCCGTCGATGCTGACGACGACCTGCCCGGAGTGCGGCAGCACCCGGGCGGCCACCGGCTCGTCGGGGGCGGCGACCACGGTCCGGTTGAAGGGCATGTGCGGGGCCACCGGGGTGAACACCACGGCGTCCATGTGGGGCGACAGCACCGGGCCGCCGGCGGCGAAGCTGTACGCGGTGGAGCCGGTGGGGGTGGCCACGATGACCGCGTCCGCGGAGTACGAGGCCAGCAGGCGTCCGGCGAAGTAGACCGCGAGGGCGACCTGCCGGTCCCGGACGAGCTTCTCCAGCACCACGTCGTTCAGGGCGGTCACGTCCAGCGGCACCCCCCAGCCGCCGGCGCCGTCCGCGCCGTCCTCGCCGTCCGCACGCGGCTGCGGCGTGGGCAGTGCCGGGCACCGGCCGTCGCGCAGCAGTGGCTCCATGCCCGAGGGGACCTCCAGCGAACGGGAGGTCCGCAGGGTCAGGGTCATCCGCTCCTCGACCGTGGCCCGGTCCTCGTGCACGGCGTCCAGGGCCTGGCGCACCCCGTCGGCGGGAACCTCGGTGAGGAAGCCGACGTGGCCCAGGTCCACTCCCAGCACCCTGGCGTTGTCCTTGGCTGCGATCCGGGCTCCGCGCAGGAAGGTGCCGTCGCCGCCGAGGGTGATGATGAGGTCGGGGTGCCCCGCTGCCGCGGCCTCCTCCTTGCCGCCGAGGCGGGGCCGGCCGTCGCTCCAGACGTCGACCTCGGCGCACGGGATGCCGTGTCCGGCGCACCAGGCCCGAACGGTGTCGGCAGCCGCGCGGGCGGCGGGCCGGGCCCCGTGTACCACCAGGCCGATCCGGTTCACTGGCATGGCACGTGCTCCACAACCGTCGACGGGACGCCCCGGCCCCAGCACACAGCGCGGACGGCCGGTTGGCAACTCCGGCCGACCGGTCGCCCCCGACCGCCCTGGCCCCGGCCGGGGCCGCGTGGTGCGTGGTGCGCGGAGGCGTCCGGCGGAACGCCGTGGGCCGCGCGGAACACGGCGGTGCCGGCCTCGGCGGGACAGGAGTCCGCACCCGGCACACACCGGGCCGCAACGGTGCACGCCTCCGCGGCCCGGGAACGAACGTCCGGCGCACGCCTCCGCGGCCCGGGAACGAACGTCCGGCGCACGCCTCCGCGGCCCGGGAACGAGCGCACAGCGCTCCCATCCAAACCGCCCGGCGACGGCCGTGGCGGCCGATCACCCGGATCGGCATATGCCCGGTTTGCCGCAGCCGTCGGATATCGGCCCAGTACGCCACGGAAATCCCACCCACCCCCGGCCTCTCGGTGAGGGCCGGGAGGATCGGGCGATCCACGCGACGCATCGCGGTCGATCCGCCGTTCAGCGGTCGGATTTCACCCGGAGGCGAGATCCCGTTCTCCCGGTGAACCATGATCTACTGTCCGAGATGTTCGGATAGCAAGGGGAAGGCCCCGAATACGTCCCGCCGGCCGCCGTCGCGATCCGACTCAAGGCGTCCACCGTTCGGTGACAAACCTCCTCCGGCCTGCGCACACGCCGCCCGCCCCGTCGAAAGTCCCGCCGGGCGAGCCGGTATTGGGACGAAGGATCCGGACCGGAAATCCGCATGGCCGGAAATCCGCACCCGGACTCGATGCGGGTCTTGTGACGCCCGGCCCGGTGACAGAGACTCCAACACGCGGATTCCGACCGGACGCGATCACTCCGGGCTCTGCCACCGCTGATTCGATTACCGGAAGTCCGCGACGGCCGACGCGTCATCGCGCTCCGAAAGAGGTGAGTCGTTTTAGTGCCACTGTTTCTCGAGGGGCGTGAGGCCCTTGACGCAGCACGGCGGGACCAGTTCGCGGAGTCGGGATTCCTGGTCCTTCCCGGTCTCCTGCCCGAACCCCTGCGAAGCCGGCTCGTGCCCGAGGTGGACCGCTGGGTGGACGAGGGTCTGCGTGCCCGCTCGATAGCCGCGTGCGCCGACCCGGTCGCGCACGACCCGCCCCCGGTGCTGGAGCTGGAGCTCCCGGCACACGGTGAACTCCTCACCCACCGCCCGCTGCTGCGCGCGCTCGCGGAGCTCATGGGCCCCTCGTTCGTCTTCCACCATCTGCACAGCGACCGGCAGAGCCCCGGCATCGCGGGCAAGCCCTGGCACCACGACTACGAGCCCAACGACCGTGCGGATCCGTCGCTGTTGATGGTCCACGCGCTGCACTACCTCGGCGGCCTCGACGAAACAGTCGGGAGCCTCGCGGTACTGCCGGGTTCGCACCGGGACTCCGCGGACAAGACCGCGCTCGTCCACCTGGGCACCGCCGAACTGCCGGGCGAGGTCGTCATCGACCGACTGCCGGCCGGCTCGACCGTCCTGCTCAACTCGGCTCTGTTCCACACCCGCAGACCGGCTCCGACCGGGTCCGGCCACCCCCGTTACTTCGTCGACGCATCGTACTGCCAGGTGGGAGCGCGATGGCGGCCGGTCAAACCGTTCTGGCGGCAGATGCTCGCCCGCGCCAGGGCGCTCGACCTGGACCGGGGACGGTGGCCGGAGCTGTTCGCGGACCGGCACTTCACCGAATACACCGCAACCGGGTGAGAGGCATCGGCGTGGAAATTGTCAGCTCGGTCGCGTTCGCCGAGGTCCGGGAGACCTATCTGCACAACCACCCGGTGGAAACGACGCACGAGGCGAACACCAACCGGGACGGGGAGGAGAACCTCCGGCGTGCCGACGACCTGCTCGGCTGCTGGTCGCGGGTACGGCTCTCGCGGGCGGAGGTCCTCGACGTCATGCTGCCCTGGCACCTCAGCGAGGGCGGCCGGCTCGAACTCGTGCCGCGCTCCGGACTGACGGTGGGACAGGCCGCCGACCGCATCCGCTCGGGCGGGGCCGAGTGGGCCGAGGCGAACCCGGTGTGCGCGGCCAAGCTCGACCTGCTGAGGCGCTCCCCCCTCACCCCGGTGTACCTCAGCACCCTCCCGGTGCCGCACTCCGACTACGCGGACCTGCTGCTGGGGAGCGGCCTGGTCCACCTCGACGGCCTGCACCGGATGCTCGCCTGGGAAGTGGCCCGGCGGCTGCCCCGGGCGGCGCGGCTGGAGGCGTTCGTCGCGGGCGACGTCCGGGCCCGCGTCGAGGCGGAGGCAGGTCGGACACCATGACACCCGCACGAACCGGAGACGAACAGACGTGACGTGTACGACGCGGCCCACCTCGTTACTGACCGATGTGTCGCTGACCGACCTGCTGGCACACGACATCCGGGCCCACCCGCGCCGGCCCGCCCTGACCGACGGGATCCGCACCCTCGACTACCGGACCCTCGACATCGTGGCGGGGCACGTCGCGGCCCACCTGCGCAAGCTCGGCGTCGGCCGCCGGGACCGGGTGGCGCTGCTCGGGCCCAGGGACGCCCGCGTGTGCGCCCTGCTGCACGGAGTGCTGCGTTCGGGCGCAGCCGCGGTACTGGTCGACCCTGACTGGTCCGAGTCCGATCTGCGCAGGCGCCTGCAGGCCGTCGACGTCTGCTGCGCGCTCACCACGGACGCCGCCGTCCAGGCGCCGGGGACCTGCCGCACCGAGGTGCTGGACGTCGACGCGCTGGCTGCGGCCGGCCCGCCCGATCTGCCCGTCGCCGACCGGGGCCCGGACACGGACCCGGCCTACCTCTCCTTCACCTCGGGCTCGGGCGGGGAGCCCAAGGCGGTGACCGTCACCCACGCCAACGCGGTGCACTACGCGCGGTCGCTGAGCCACCGGCTCGGCTACACCGATGCCGACGCCCCGTGCATCGCCCACGTCACCACGCTGGCCGCCGACCTCGGCCACACCTCCTGGCTGCTCGCACTCGCGACCGCGGGTTCGGTGCACGTGGTGCCGGACCACGAGGTGCGCGATCCGGAGGCCTTCTGGGCGTCGTTACGCGGCGCCGGGGTGTCGGCGCTGAAGACCACGCCGTCGCACCTGATGGCGCTGCTGGAAGGACGGCCCCCCGCGAGTCCGGCCCTGCACACCGTGCTGCTGGGCGGCGAGGCGCTGCCGCGGGCGTTCGCCGCCGGTCTGCTCGACGACGGCGTGGCGCACCGGGTGGCCAACCACTACGGCCCGACCGAGACCACCGTCGGGGCCACCTGCTTCCTCGCCTCGGCGGCGGGCGACCTGCCCCCGGACGAGACGACCGTCCCGATCGGCACCGCGATCGGCGAGGTGCACCTCAGGGTGCTCGACCGCACCGGACGGCCGGTCCCCGACGGGGTGGCGGGCGAACTCCTCATCGGCGGGAAGGGCGTCAGTGCCGGCTACTTCGGCCGGCCCGCCGAGACGGCGCGCCGCTTCACCCGGCACGACGGGGAACCGCTGTACCGGACGGGTGACGTGTGCCGCCGCCGGCCGGACGGGAACCTCGTCTTCCTCGGACGGTCCGACCGCCAGGTCAAGGTCAGGGGCTTCCGGGTCGATCTCGCCGAAGTCGAGCGGGCGATCGAGGAGTTCCCGGGCGTCGGCCGGGCCGCGGTGATCGTGCGGGAGACCCCCGCGGGCAACCACCTGGTGGCCGCGGTACGGTCGGCGGCCCCTCCCGGCGGGAGCGTGGCACTCGACGCGCTCCGCTCCCACCTGCGCGACCGGTTGCCCGGCTACTCGGTCCCGCAGCCGATCCTCGTCCTGCCGGACCTCCCGATCGGTCCGAACGGGAAGCTCGACCGTGCACGCCTGGACACGGTCCTGAGCGGGATCATCGAGGCCCGGGCCCGACGTGCGCGGACGGGGCAGGCCGACCCGCCGGACCGGATCGACACGGCGCTGGTCCGTTCCCTCGCGGAGTTCTGGGCGGATGCGCTCGGCCTGCCGTTCGTCGGCCCGCACACCGACGTGCTGAGCCTCGGCGGGGACTCGATCCTCGCCATGCGCACCGTCGCGCTGCTGCGCCGGGCCGGACTCCGTGTCGCGTTCGAGGACTTCTACCAGAACCCGACTCCGACCCTGCTGGCCTCGGTCGCCGTACCGGTGGCGGACGGTACGCGACCACCGTCCGCAGCCCGGGACGAGGGTCGGGACAACGGCAGGGACGGCTGCCGGGACGGCTGCCGGGACGGCTGCCGGGACGAGGGTCGGCACCGACGGCTCGCGCCTGCCCAGCGGTGGCTGTTCCGGCAGCCCCTCGACGACCCCCGGCACTGGAACCAGTCGGTTCTGCTGCGGTGCGGGGTGGCCGTCGACGCCGCGGCCCTCTCGGCGGCCGTCGAGGCAGTCCTCGGGCGCCATCCCGCGCTGCGCCGGCCCGTCTCCCCGGACGGCCCCGGCACCCCGCGGCCCGTCGGCGACCTGGACGTGGTGAGCTTCTCCTCGATCCCGCGACCGCCCGGCCCGCTGGCCGAGACGGTCGGCGGCGTCTGCACCGAACTGCACCGCAGCCTCGACCCGGCGGCGGGGCGCCTGATCCGGGTCCACCTCTTCACCGGGCCGCCCGGCGTGGACGACCGGCTGGCGGTGGTCGTGCACCACCTGGCCATCGACGGTCTCTCCTGGCGCATCCTGTTCGACGACCTCGCCCGCGCGTACCGGGCGGCGCTGTCCGGGCAGCGGGCCGACCTTCCGCCGACGGCCGACTTCTACCGGTGGGCCGCAGCGTCACCACCGGCGTCCGCCGACGCTGGGGCGGTCGCGCCGCGCCTGCCGGTGACCTCCGTGACCTCGGCGGGCTCGGCGGGCTCGGTGAGCTCGGTGAGCTCGGTGGCCGCGGTGAGCGGGGCAGCCGGGGCGGCCGACAGCACCGCGCCGGTGGCCGTCAGCTGGGCGCTCGACGAGAGCGCGACCGCCCGGCTCGTCGGGCGGCACGGGCGCGGGCAGGGGCTGGAGGCGTTCCTGCTGTCAGCGCTGGCCGACGCCGTGTCGGACTGGAGCGGTCAACCCGCGCTGCGGGTGGAGGTCGAGACCCACGGCCGCGATGTCGGCGGCGACGACGGCGAGTACCTGGACACCATCGGCTGGTTCACGGCCGTGAAATGGGTGTCCGTCGACTCCCCGGACCGGGACGGCGGCGCCGACCGTACGGGGCGCGACGCGGTGGCCGAGCGGGTGCGCGAGGTCGGGCGGCGCGTGCGGGAGGCAGCCGAACTGCCGATGGACGCGGCAGGCTCCCGCCCCGAGATCGGGTTCAACTTCCTCGGGACGTTCCGTCTGCCGGACGAGCCGTCGCTGGCCTGGTCCGTCGCGGACGAGCAGGCCGGCGCGGCACGGTGCACGGCCGGGGATCCGCTCTATCTGCTCCGCCTGACCGCCCGGATCGTCGAGGACCGGCTGGTGACCGATCTGGTCCACGCGTGGCCGAGGCTGTCCCACGACGGTGCGGAGGGCATCGTCGCCTCCTTCGCCCGCGCTGTGGCGGCCGAGGCCGGGGCCCCGGCGCCGGCGCACACCAGGATGCCGGTGTCGACCTCGGGTCAGCTGCTGCACCCCGGTGCCGCGACCGGCCCGGCCGGCTGCGGTCCCTGTGCGGTGCGCGAACCCGACCGGGTGCTGCTCACCGGGGCCACCGGCTACCTCGGCAGGCATCTGCTCACCGAGTTCGTCGAACGCGGCGCGCAGGTCACCTGCCTGGTGCGCGGAGAGCGCGACGCCGACGCCGCCCGGCGCCTCGGTGCCGGTCGCGACGGCGTCGAGGTGATCGCCGGTGACATCGACCGGGAGGGCCTCGGCCTGTCCCGGGCCGGTCTCGCCCGAGCCCGGGGCGCCCATGTGGTCGTCCACGCCGCTGCGGACGTCAGGCTGGTGGCCTCCCCCGCCGAACTGGAACGGACCAACCACGCCGCCGTGCGGCGACTGCTGGCGTGGATCGACGCACAGGCCCCCGGGGCCCGCTTCCACCACGTCTCGACGCTCGCGGTGGCCGGCCGCGTCGACGGGCCCGCCCGCCGTTTCAGCGAGGCCGACCTGCGGATCGGCCAGAGCTTCCGCACCCCCTACGAGCGGGCGAAGTTCGGTGCCGAGGAGACCGTCCGGTCCTGGGCGGCGTCGGGCCGTCCGTACTGGATCCACCGCAGCGGTCACATCGCGGCGCACAGCCGCACCGGGGCGTTCCAGCGCAACATCGGGGACAACCGGATCTACCAGCTGGTCCGCGGCTACGTGCTGGCCGGTGCGGCGCCGAGGCGGCCGACGACGGCCTTCGCGTTCTCCCACGTCGACACGGTGGCGGCCGGGATCGCGGCGATCGCGATGCATCCGTACGCCGCGCCCGGCGTGTACCACGTCGAGACCCCGCACGAGGTGCCCCACGACGAGCTCGTCGGCTGGCTCGTCGACCACGGCTACCCGATCGCGCTGACCGACGACGACACCTTCACCAGGGCACTGAGCCACGCCGAACGGACCCATCCGACCGCGGCCCGGCTGGCGTCGGCCTGGTCCCAGCTGGAGGACCGCAACATCGTCGTCGACAGCTCCTGCACGACGGCCGCGCTCGGCCGCGTCGGTGTGCGCTTCGCGGCGCCGACCCCGCAGTGGTGGTCCGCCGCGCTGTCGTGGGCGACCGAAGCCGGCTTCCTCCCGTCACCCGTGGCCTCGGGCCTGACGACCTGACGACCCGACAACCCGAGGGTCTGACGACCCGACAACCCGACGGCCTGACGGCCTGACGGCCTGACGGCCTGACGGCCTGACCACGGTCGTCACCGGGTGCTCCACGTACTCCACCGAACCCCGAACGCCGAACCCCGCCGACCAGAGAGTAGGACCCGTGTCCCAGCTGTCCCCGGTGCTCAAACAAGCCACGCCCGTCGTCGCCGTCCGAGGCGAAGGGGTCCACCTCTTCGACGCCGACGACCGGCGTTACCTCGACTTCACCTCCGGCGTGGGGGTGACCAGCACGGGCCACTGCCACCCGCGGGTGGTCGAGGCGGTCCGGCAGCAGGCCGGCCGGCTGGTCCACGGGCAGTACACCACCGTGCTGCACGAGCCGCTGCTCACGCTCACCGAGCGGCTCGGCGAGGTGCTGCCCGAAGGCCTGGACTCGCTGTTCTACGTCACCTCCGGCAGTGAGGCGGTGGAGGCCGCGCTGCGGCTCGCCCGGCACGCCACCGGCCGGCCGAACGCGATCGTGTTCGACGGCTCGTTCCACGGCCGCACGATGGGCGCGGCGGCCCTCACCACGGCGGGCACCCGGTTCCGTGCCGGAATCGGCCCGGTGATACCCGGCGTCGCGGTGGCGCCGTTCCCCTCCGCGTTCCGGCTCGGGATGACCGAGGAGGCGGCCGTGGAGCACGCCCTGCGCGGGCTGGACCACGTGCTCGCCACCGTCAGCGCACCCGGCGAGACCGCCGCGATGTTCGTCGAACCGGTACTGGGAGAGGGCGGCTACGTCCCCGCCCCGGCGGGGTTCCTGGCCGGACTGCGAGAACGCGCGGACCGGCACGGGATCCTGCTGGTGCTCGACGAGGTGCAGACCGGGTTCGGCCGGACCGGCAGGTTCTGGGCCCACCAGCACCACGAGGAGGTCGTACCGGACGTACTGATCACGGCCAAGGGTCTGGCCAGCGGTTTCCCGCTGTCCGCGATCGCGGCGCCGACCGCGCTGATGCGCAAGGCCTGGCCGGGTTCGCAGGGCGGCACCTACGGCGGGAACGCGGTGGCGTGCGCCGCCGCACTCGCGACACTCGACGTCATCCGCGACGAACGCCTGGTGGAGAACGCCGCCGAGCAGGGCCGACGGCTGACCGACGGGCTGCGGAAGGTCGCGGCCGGTGCCCCGGTCATCGCCGACGTGCGCGGACCGGGGCTCATGGTGGGCAACGAGTTCTGCCACCCCGACGGCACCCCCGACCCGGCCACCGCCCAGCGTGCCCAGAAGGCGGCCGCCGACCTCGGTCTGCTGCTGCTGCCCTGCGGCGTGTACCTGAACGTGGTCCGGATGGTTCCGGCGCTCGTGGTCAGCGCCGAACAGATCGACGAGGCACTGGCGCTGTGGTCGCGGGCCGTGGCCGTCGCGACCGCCTGACCACCCGGTGCAGACGATGGAGGCGGATGATGGAGGGAGCAGTCCACGGCATGCCCGATGACACCGTGACCGAGATCGGCTGGAGCAGCACGGACCTGGAGTCCCGACGCGAGCTCTGGTCACTGCCGCTCGGCGACGACGACCGGCGGCTCCTCTGGGCCGACTCGCAGGCCGCTCGGTGGGGCCGGGCCGAGGGGGTGCGCGGGAGGCTGCGCGCCTTCGTGCTCGGCAGCATCCGGTCGGTGGGCTTCGCCCACGTCCGCAACCTGATCGATCCGTCTGCGGCCGACGACGAGATCGTGACGGGCCTGTCCTTCGTCCTGCGGGAGTTCGGGGAGGTCGTCGCCCAGAACACCCAGGGCGACCTGACCCAGGTGCTCCGTGACCGGGACGGCGACGGGGCCGCCGAGCTCGGGTTCCACTGCGACACCTGCGACCTGCTCGTCCTGCTCTGTCTGCAACCCGCCGTACGGGGCGGGGGCGACACCAAGCTGGCGAGCGCCCGGAACGTCCACGACATCATCGAGCGGGAGCGGCCGGACGTCCTCGGCACGCTCCGCGAGGACTGGACCTTCGACCGGACCGGCCGGGTCGGCGAGCAGGTCGTCGTCTCCCCGATCCTCTTCACCCAGCAGGACGGGACGGTGGGCTGCTACTACCAGACCCGCACCGTGCGGACGTCCCCCGAGCGCGGCGGGCCGCCGCTGACCGCCCGCCAGTGGGAGGCCCTCGGCGTCCTGGACGAGGTCCTCTACCGGCCGGAGATCGCCTTCGGCCTGCCCATGGCGGCGGGCGACCTGCTCGTCATCCGCAACAGCCGGGTGCTGCACGGGCGTTCGCCCTACATCGACGAACCGGGACCGGGCTCCCGCCGGATGCTCAGGGTCTGGATGAACACGGAGGTACTGTGACCACCACGGAGGGCAACGGCAGGATCGGCATCGTCACGGGTGGCGGCAGCGGACTCGGCCGGGCCGGTGCGCTCGCCCTGCTCGACGCCGGCTGGTCGATCGCCGTGGCCGGCCGGCGCAAGGAGGCGCTGGAGGAGACCGTCGCCCTCGCGGGAGCGGACCCGCGCCGGGTGATCGCCGTCCCGACCGACATCAGGGACCCCGACGAGGTCGCGGCCCTGTTCCGGACCGTACGCCGGCACTTCGGCCGGGTGGACCTGCTGTTCAACAACGCCGGTGCGGCCACCCCGCGCAGGCCGATCGCGGACGTGCCGTTCGAGGACTGGTCGCGGGTGATGGACACCACCGTCACCGGCACCTTCCTCTGCGCACAGGAGGCCTTCCGCACGATGAGCTCGCAGTCGCCGACGGGCGGGCGCATCATCAACAACGGTGCCCCGTCGGCGCATTCGCCGCGACCGAACTCCATCGCCTACACCACGGCCAAGCACGCCGTGCTCGGACTGACCCGCGCGCTGTCGCTGGACGGCCGGAGGTTCGGCATCGCCTGCGGGCAGATCGACGTCGGGAACGTGGCCCCGGTGGACGGAAGTCCGCAGCCGCCCGCCATGCAGGCCGACGGGAGCATGGCCGTGGAGGCGACGATCCCCGTGGAGCGCTTCACCGAGGCGCTGCTGCTGATGGCGTCGATGCCGCTGGACGCCAACGTGCAGTTCCTCACCGTGCTGCCGACGGCGATGCCGTTCATCGGAAGGGGCTGACCGCGTGCTCGTCAGCGCCCGATCCTTCGACGAGTACCGGGCGATGTTCGCGCTGTCGGACCACGACCTCTCGCTGCGCATCCTGGACTGTCCGGGCGGGGCGGCGAACTTCGTGGCCGTGGCCGGGGCCCGCGGCACGGACGCCGTCGCGGTCGACCCCCAGTACGGCGGGGGCCGGAACCGGTACGGCGAGGGCCGGGACGCGCTCGGCGCGCTGGTCCTGCGCGAGATCGAACACAAGCACGCGTTCCTGGTGGAGAACGCGGCGAACTTCGTCTGGACCTGGTTCGGCGACGTCGAGCGCTACACCCGGCTGCGGGCGCAGGCCGCCCGCACCTTCGCCGCCGATCTCGCAGCGCGTCCCGACCGCTACGTCGCCGGGGCCCTGCCCCACCTGCCGTTCGCCGACCGCTCCTTCGACCTGGTGCTCAGCTCCCACCTGCTGTTCTCCTACGGGGCGCAGCTCGACGAGGACTTCCACCTGAGCGCCCTGCTCGAACTGGCCCGCGTGGCGGCCCGGCAGGTGCGGCTGTTCCCGCTGCTGCTGCACACCAGCGACGAGCGGTACGGTGCGCTCGACCGGATCCGGGAGGAGCTGGCCTGCCACGGCATCCCGACCCGGCTGGAGCAGGTCGACTACGAGTTCCAGCCCGGGGGCAACGAAGCGCTGGTCCTGGAGTGCGGCGGCCACCGTCCGCCTCCGAGGACGGCTCCCGGTGCCCGGCCCGCGGCCGGCGGCTTCGATCCGGTGCGCTGGCGCCACCTGGACGCCGGCCCGCCGCCCGGATGACCTCGGGCGCCTGTGGGGAGCCGTACGCCGTGGGGTCAGCGGCCGCACCGGGCGGCGCGGGCAGGCGGTCCACCTCCACGACCGCCCGCCCGCCGCACTCAGCGCCCGGGCTACCGCCCGGGGCCGGTGGGCACGGTCAGCCGGTGAGTTCGGCGGGGACCGCCGCAAGGGCCTCCTGGATGGCGGCCACCAGTTTGCGGGCGGAGTCCGCGGTGAGCTCCAGGGCGACCCGCGCCGAGGGGCCCTTGGCCGGGTCGGCGAAGTCGATGTTCAGGGTGTGCTCGGCCATCGCGTGCACGGGGTGGTCGAAGTACACCGTCACGTCGGACACGTGGAACCAGGAGCCGCCCGGCCCCTTGGCACTGCCGTCGATGGCGTCCTTGACGGTGGTGTAGGTGCACATGCTCAGGCTCCCAGGTGCTTGGCGTAGAAGGCGGCGATCCGCTCCCACCCGTCGTTGGCCGCGGCCACGTTGTAGGAGGGGCGGTCCGTGGCGAAGAAGGCGTGGCCGGCGCCCTGGTAGGTGTGGAACTCGAAGTCCTTGCCGTGGGCGGTCAGGATCTGCTCCAGCTCGGAGACCTGCTCCGGGCCGGGGAAACTGTCCTCGACGCCGAACAGGCCCAGCAACGGCGCGCCCAGCCGGGGCAGTTGCCCGACCAGGTTGGTGACCTTCAGCGGGAAGCCCTCCGGCGGCGTGCCGGTCACGAAGGCTCCGTAGCAGTCGACGGCGGCGTCCAGGTCCAGCGTGCAGGCCGCGAGCACCGCCTGCCGCCCGCCCGAGCAGTAACCGATCACACCGACCCGCCCGTTGGAGGTCGGCAGGGAGCGCAGCCATCCGGCGGCCCCGGCCACGTCCCCGATCAGGCGCTCGTCCGGGACCCCGCCGGCGGCCCGGGCGGTCGCGGCCGCGTCGTCGGGCGCGGCTCCCGGGGCCTCCCGGAAGTACAGGTTCGGGCAGATCGCGTCGTAGCCCAGTTCCGCGAAGCGGCGGACGATCTCCTTGGTCCCCCGGTCGTAACCGGGCATGTGGTGGATGACGACGACGCCGCCGCGCCGTTCCGCACCCTCCGGACGGGCCGCGTAGGCCTCGATCTCGTCACCGTCGTGGCCGCTGATCCTGATGGTCACGGCGCTCAGGGAATCGTTCATGGGGTCAGCTAAACACCGTGGGTGTGCGTGCGCCCGTGTTTTTCGGGGCTCCGTCGGAAAATCGTCCGCCGACGGATCGTCCGCCGGCCGCCCCGGCGGAGTGTGCCGCGCGGCGCCGCTCGCCGAAGCGGCTCCGGATCACCGGTGTTTAGCGGGATCCGGGCAGTTCGCCGGCCGGTCCCGGGCGGGCGGATCCGGCCCGGGACCGGTGCCCGGCGGTCCGCCGGCCGCTTCGCGGGCTCCCGGGCCGCGCCCGGCGGGCGTGCGGACTCCCCGGTGTGCGGCGACGCTGGCAGGGCGGGGGAACCTCGGCAAGGAGGACACTCATGTCCGTACTGGACAAGCTCAAGCAGCTGCTGAAGGGCCACGAGGAGCAGGCTTCGAAGGGCATCGACTCGGCAGGGGACTACGTCGACGGCAGGACGCAGGACCGGTACAGCAGCCAGGTCGACACCGCCCAGGACGCCTTGAAGGACCAGTTCGGCGCGGGCCACCAGCCGGACGACCCGCCTCGGTAGCCGGGCCCGGCGGTTGCGGCCCGGGAGCGGCGGTTTCCGGCCGGAGCTGCTCCCGCGACCGGGCCGTCCCGCAAGCGCGGATCGGAGCCCGCGCCCGTCCGGGCGTGGGCTTCCCGGTTGTGCCCCGGGCTCCCGGGAGCAGCGCGGGGTTGCTCCGGCGTGGTCCGGCGTGGCCGGAAACCGCCCCCGGTCGGCCTGCGGCTGGAACAACCGGTACGCATGCACGTTGTAACCCCGTACGGCCGTTGCACCTCCGTACGGCCGACCGGAGCCGAACCCGGAGCCGAACGCCGAGCCGAACGCGGTCAGCCACCGCCTCGGCAGTCTTCGAAGACGCAGTTCCCGACCCGACCGAGAGGACCCCTTGTGATCGTGGTGACCGGAGCAACCGGCAACATCGGACGCAGTCTTGTCGAGCAGCTCCTCGCTCAGGGCGCACCGGTACGCGCCCTGAGCCGCAACCCCGAGCGCGCCGGGCTGCCGACCGCGGCCGAGTCCGTACGGGCCGACCTGACCGACCTCGCGTCCCTCGAACCGGCCCTCCGGGGCGCCGAATCGCTCTATCTCAACCTCGCCGCGGGCGGCAGTGCGGTGGTGGGCGAGGTGGTGGACGCGGCGGTCAAGGCGGGCGTGCGCCGGGTCGTCCTCAACTCCTCCCTGTCGGTGACCGGCACGCCGGCCGACGACAAGGGCTTCATCTCCCGGATGCACGCCTCCGCCGAACACCTGATCCGAGCCTCCGGGCTGGAGTGGACCTTCGTCCGCGGTGGGACGTACGCCACCAACACGCTCCAGTGGGCCGCGGGCATCAAGGCTGACGGCGTGGTCCGGGGGCCCTACCCGGAGGCGGTCGCCGCGCCGGTGCACGAGGCGGACCTCGCCGCCGTCACCGCCCGCGCCCTGCTGGACCGTACCGGCGCCCACCTCGGCACGGCCCCCTACGTGACCGGGCCGCAGGCGACGACCCCGGCCGCCCAGGTCGCCACGATCGGACACGCGCTCGGACGTGAACTCCGTTTCGAGAAGGTCACCGTGGAGGCGGCCGTCGGGGCGTTGACCTCCCAGGGGGTCCCCGGCGTGGTGGCGGCCGAACTCGTCGACTACCTCGCCGCCTCGGTCGGCACCGAGCCACTGGTCACCGACGAGGTCCAGCGCATCACCGGACGCCCGGCCCGTACCTTCGAGGAGTGGGCCCGCGACCACGCGGACGACTTCCGCTGACCGCCCCGCCCCGGTCCGACACGAAGCCCGATCCGAGGCCCGCCCCCGGCAGCGTGTGCACCTCGAACGTCGGTGGCATCCGACGCGAGCGGCGCACCCGGCGAAGGCGGTGCTTCGGCGGCTCGGGTCAGACGGTCAGCACGATCTTGCCCTGGGTGCGGCCCGATTCGATCAGTGCGTGCGCCTTGGCGGCCTGCTCC
Source organism: Kitasatospora sp. NPDC056138 (assembly GCF_042264695.1). Lineage (NCBI taxonomy): Bacteria > Bacillati > Actinomycetota > Actinomycetes > Kitasatosporales > Streptomycetaceae > Kitasatospora > Kitasatospora sp. NPDC056138. Next base: position 178,707 of record NZ_JBHJVK010000006.1, read on the forward strand.
AGCGGCAGCACGTGCTCGACGTACGGCTGCAGGCGGCCGCTCTCGACCAGCTCGGTCAGCGCCTCCAGGCCGACGTGGTCGGGCTCCACCGTGACGCCGGCGAAGCGCCTGCCCTCCGCGGCGGTGCGGGCGGCGAGTTCGGCGTCGGCTCGCTGCACGATGGTGACCAGCACGCCGCCGGGGCGCAGGGTGCGCAGCGAGCGCTCCCCGTAGCCGTTGCCGATGGTGTCGAGGACGACGTCCAGGTCGCGGAGTTCCTCGGCGAAGTCGGTGGTCCGGTAGTCGAGCACATGGTCGGCGCCGAGCTCGCGGACGAAGTCGCGCTTGGCCGCACTGGCCGTGGTGTGGACCTCGGCGCCGCGCGCCTTGGCGATCTGCACCGCGAGGTGGCCCACCCCGCCGCCGCCGGCGTGGATCAGCACCCGCTGGCCCTCCGTCAGCTTGGCGGCGTCCACCAGTCCCTGCCAGGCCGTCAGTCCGGCCAGCGGCAGCGCGGCGGCCTGCACGTGGTCCAGTCCCTTGGGCTTGCGGGCGAACTGGAGCGAGGGGGCCGCGACGTACTCGCCGTACCCGCCGGCCGCCCGGGGGAAGAACGGCATGCCGTAAACCTCGTCGCCGACGGCGAACCGGCTGACCCCGGGCACCACCGCCTCGACCACACCGGAGACGTCCCAGCCGAGCACGAACGGCGGCTCGCCGAGGAGCGGGAACGCGCCCGCCCGGACGTACGCGTCGACCGGGTTCACCCCGCTCGCGTGCACCCGGACCAGGACCTCGGTGGGCAGCGGCTCGGGCTTCGGCGCCTCGGTCACGTGGAGGACCTCGGGGGCGCCGAAGGACCGCTGGGTGACGACTCGCATGACTGGTTGCTCCTTCCGGCTGCGGTCCGGCTGCTGCCGACCGCTTCTGGACTTAACGATAGGGAGCCGGATCGAGACGATGAATGGCCAGGACGCTCTATTTACTGTCTCATCGTCTCGCCATCCGTACGCCATGGCTCTAGACTCGTCGCATGGACATCCTCACCGAGGTGGTCGCCTCCATGCGGACCGGCCGACCGCGTTCCGCCCGCACCGAGTGCCGGGCCCCCTGGGGCCTGCGCTTTCCCGAGGGCAAGGGCACCGGCTTCCACGTGGTGATGTCGGGCACCTGCTGGCTCGTCACACCCGACGGCACGTCGACGGCGCTGAGCCCGGGCGACATCGTGTTCCTGCGCGACGGCGCGGAGCACGTGCTGACCGACGTCCCCGGTTCACCCGTGGTCGAGTTCGCCCCGGTGCGGGCCGATCCCTCCTCCCCCATCGGACAGATCACGGTGGACGGCCCCGGCGCCCGGACGTCCCTGCTCTGCGGCGCCTACCAGCTCGACCGGGAGCAGCCCCACCCGCTGATCGCCGACCTACCCGACGTGATCCACCTGTCCCCGCACCGCGGCCGCCACCCGGCGCTGCGCTCCGCGATCGACATGCTCGGCGCGGAGTTGGAGCAGCCCCGGCCCGGCTCGGAGGGGATCGTCGCCGAGCTGATCGACCTGCTGCTGCTCTACATCCTGCGCGCCTGGTACGACGACCAGCCGGCCGACGCCACCGCGGGCTGGGCCGCCGCGCTGACCGACCCCGCCATCGCGCCCGCCCTGCGGGCGATCCACAGCGCGCCGGGGCGCCGCTGGACGGTCGAGGACCTCGGCGAGAGCGTCGGCCTCTCCCGGGCCGCCTTCGCCCGCCGTTTCACCGCACTGGTGGGCGAGCCCCCGCTGGCGTACCTGACGCGCTGGCGGATGACCACGGCCGCCACCCTACTGCGCCAGTCCGACACCTCGATCGGCTCGGTCGGCGAACAGGTCGGCTACGGCTCGGAGTTCGCGTTCGCCAAGGCCTTCAAACGCGCCCACGGCCTGCCGCCCGGCCAGTACCGCCGTCAACTCCGCCCGGTCGCTTGACCGACCCCTCGGAGTGCGGTCTACGGTCTGCGGCAGTGAACCTGCGGCAGTGAACCGACGGGGCGGCGGCGGCCCCACCGGCCGCCACCGCCCCGCTCCGTTCCATTCCGTCGGTCGGTCGGTCGGTCGTCAGTCGATCCCGAGCTCGCCCATCCGGCTCCAGCCGGTGGCGCCCTCGATCGTGGTACTCACGATCTGCGGCGCCCGCTGAACCAGCGGACGCATCGTCTCCATGGCCGCCCGGAAGTGGTCCGAGTTCACGTGCGCCTCGCCCGCGCCGTCCTGGAACGCCTCGACGAGCACATAGGTGTCGGGCTCCTCGGCACTGCGCGACCACTCGAACCACAGGTTGCCGGGCTCGGCGCGGGTGGCCCGGGTGAAGGCGTCGACGTGGGACAGCCATGAGTCGGCGTGTTCGGGCTTGACCTGGAATTTCACCACAATGAAGATCACGGACCGAGTCTAACTACTCCGGCCGTGGATCGTGATCATGCTGGTGCCACGGCTCGGCGGTGGCGGTGGCTCGCTCGGGATCTGCCCTGGTGGCAGCGTCTTTGGTGACACCAGTGGGACAAGCGGGGCCGGTGGGCCGTGTCGCGGACACACCGGACAGCGAGGGCGAGAGCGATTCGATCCAGGACGCGAAGTCCACGGACTCGACGTCGAAGTCCTCCGGGCCCAGATCGCCCAGGTCCGAGGAGAACACGGCGGAACCCGGATCGTCGGCGCGCAGGAGGAACCCGCGGCCACCACTGTCGTCGCCGACGAGGACGAAACCCGGTGCGTACTGCGCGACTTCGTAGGTGGTGTTGCGTTCGCCGATGCACCCGGCCGAGTACACGGTCACACCGGCATCAGTCATCAGGCCGTCCGTCACCCGCCACAGCGCCACCAGCGGAGCCGGGAGGCTCGGCACCAGCTCGGCCCGGGCTCGCGCCACATCAGCCGAGGTGACCGCTGCGGCCCCGGGAACCGACTCCGTCATGTCGACCTCACTCCCCTGCCCTGTCGCACTCGCGGCTCCGCTCCGGGAGCCCGAAGCGGCCTCGGCTGCCACCGCAGGCACGGGAACGGACACTGCCACCGGGCCCGGGAGGCGATGTGGTGCTTCACAACCGCCGGACGCGCAGCACGCCGGTCAGCATCGGAAGGGTGAACTCGCCGTGGGCGGTCTCCGGTCTGCCGGCGAGGAACGCGCGGATCCGGCCCAGCATGGCCTCCTGTTGCCGTTCCGGCATGACCAGCACCCCCGCGCGCGTCGCGATGGTCGCGACGAGGGAGTCGGCGGTGCGGCGCTGCCCGTGCGGGAACTCGACCTGCTCCGGCGAGCCGAACCGGGCGGCCACGCCGGTCTTCGGAAGGTGTGCGCCGGCCGTCTCGGCGCGCCAGCCGGCGGGCGTGTCACGCGGGCCGACGGCCGCACTCCCGCCGACCCGCGCGAGCCCGGCAACCCACTCGACGTGGTCGTCCATGACGTTCCACAGACCGGCCAGGATGCCCCCGGGTGCGAGGACCCTGGCGATCTCGGGTCCCGCGACGGCCATGTCGAACCAGTGCATGGCGTTGCCGGCCAGCACGGCATCGACGGAAGCGTCCGGCAGCGGTATCGCTTCGGCACTGCCCGGCAGGGCGCGGACGGCCGGCAGTGAGCGGCGTAGCTCGGTCAGCATCGCCGGGTCGGGCTCGACCACGATGACGTCGGCACCCAGCGCGACCAGCGTGGCGGTCAGCTTGCCGGTTCCGGCACCCAGGTCGAGCACGCGCGGGCCGGGTGCCGGTTCGAGCGCCCAACGCACCGCGGCCTGCGCGTAGTCCGGACGGTGCTCGGCGTATGCGGCCGCCGCCGCGCCGAACGACGAGGCGTGACGTAGCCGTTCATCCTGATTCACGCGGTTACGCTATCGGTGCTGCCGGCGGTCGGCCATCCCTCCCCACCACCTCGGCGACGGATCCCCGACAGCGCTACCAGCCCCGCGCTCTCGCCGAACTGACTGCCGGACAGGTGATCGGCGGCGCGGAAAGCGCCTCTGTCCAACGAGAATCAGGACTGTCCGCACTCTTGCCCCCGCACCCGTGCCGGCAGCCGGCTGAGCGGCGAAGCGCCCACCGGCACGGGTGCGGCGGCAACCGGACGCCGTCAGTGGTCCTGGGCCGTCGGGCGCACCATGATCTCGCTGACCGTCGCGTGCGCGGGCTGGGTGACCATGAAGACGATGGCGCGGGCGATGTCCTCGGCCTGCAGCCAGCTGTCCGGCGGCAGATCGAGGACGGTGGCGACCGTGCTGCCCGCCGTCATCTCGGTCGCGGTCGCGCCCGGCTCGACCAGACCGACCCGGACGCCCCGCCCGGTGACCTCCTGGCGCAGCCCCTCGCTGAACGCGCCGACCGCGTGCTTGGTCGCCGAGTAGACGCTGATGCCCCGGCGGGACACCCGGCCCGCGACCGAGCTGACGGTCACCAGGTCGGCGACACCGCGCGGTCCGTCCGCCGCCGCGCGCAGCAGGTGCGGCAGGGCCGCGTGCGAGGTGTGCAGGACGGCCTTGAGGTTGAGGTCGACCATCCGGTCCCAGTCCTTCGGATCGCCGTCCTCCACGGTGTCCAGCGCCGCGTAGCCGGCGTTGTTCACCAGCGCGTCCAGGCCTCCGAGCCGGTGCGCGGCGTCCTCGACGGCCTGGCGGGCCTGTCCCGTGTCGAGCAGGTCGGCGGTGAGCTCGACGGAGCTGCCGCCGACCTCGCGGATCGCGGCGGCCAGCTCCGCCAGCCGCTCGGCCCGGCGGGCGACCAGCGCCACCGCGGCGCCCTGCCTGGCCAGCGCCAGGGCGGTGGCCGCCCCGATCCCGCTGGACGCGCCGGTCACCAGCGCCTTGCAGCCCGACAGCGGCAGCTTGCCGCCGCGCTCTTCGGTGGGTGTATCGCTCACGCTCGTGACCGCCTTTCGGAGTCCGTCGTCAGCAGCCTGCACCACGCGCCGCGGAACCGCCCGTCCGCACCTCGGTTCCCCGCCGGACACCGGAAGGCACCGCCGGACACCGGAAGGCACCGCCGGACACCGGAGCGCGGCGGGATTCCGTTACGCCATCGAGGTGTTCCGGCGGCGCCGCCTCCCGGCGAATGCATGTGCGCCGCCCGCCTTTCCGTCGCAATATCCAGTCATACGCACGACACCCATCGAACAGACCGCAGGTCCGAATATGAGAAGCCCGAGAATACGGCGGAGGCACTCTCCCCGACCGGCGTACCGCCGAACGGGTGACGACCAGTCCCGCTTCGCCGAACTCGCTTGACTGCCAACCTCGTTCGGGTCGTTCGAGCCCGATTCCCGGCCGCCTGGACGGTGAAACCGCCCGTGCCCATTGCACGGCGGCGGCCGCTTGGCGGTATGTATTGTCCGAAGGATTTCCAGCGGACCTTCGCAAATTCTTTTGCCTACTGGCCAGGAGGAGCTTTGCCACGGGTGGAATCGACTGCGAGGGCCGCCGCGCCCGCCGCAGCGCCCAGGGACGGCGCGGAGGCCTCACCGCCCTCGCACCTCTGGGCACTGCCGGAGGCCCGGCGGCTGGTCCAGTACTTCGAGCGGACCTGCGACCGGGTCCCGCAGAACACGGCGGTCAGCTGCGGGCCGGACCGCCTGACGTACGCCGAACTCGACCGCCGGGCGAACCGGTTGGCCCGCCTGCTGAGACAGCGGGGCGCGGCGGAGGGCCGGACCGTCGGGATCCTGCTCGAACGATCGCCGGAGATCTACGTCGCGCTGCTCGCGGTGATGAAGTCCGGCGCGGCCTACGTCCCGCTCGACCCGTCGTTCCCGGCCGACCGGGTGGACTTCATCGCCCGCGACGCCGGACTGTGCGATCTGCTCACGACGTCCGCACTGCGCGACCGGACGGCCGGGCTCCCCTGCCCGGTCCTCGAACTCGACCTCCCGCTGCCGGAGTCGGCACGGCTTGCGGACGACCGGCCGACGGTCGACGTCGACCCGTCGTCGCTGTGCTACGTGATCTACACCTCCGGCACCACCGGACGGCCCAAGGGCGTGGCCGTCTCGCACGCCAACATCGTCAACTTCCTGCGGGTCGTCGCCCCGATCTACCGGGTCGGCGAGGAGGACCGGGTCTACCAGGGGCTGTCGATCGCCTTCGACTTCTCGGTCGAGGAGATCTGGCCGGCCTGGGTCTCGGGCGCGACGCTGGTGGCCGGGCCGACCGACGACCGGCGGGTCGGCGAGGGGCTGGCCGCCTTCCTCGCCGAACAGGCGATCACGGTGCTGTGCTGCGTGCCGACCCTGCTGACCACCATCGAGGCCGAACTCCCCGCGCTGCGCAGCCTGCTGGTGAGCGGCGAGGCCTGCCCGCCCGACCTGGTGCGCCGCTGGTCCCGGGAGGGCCGCCGGATCCTCAACGTGTACGGCCCCACCGAGTCGACGGTCACCGCGACCTGGACCGAACTGTCGCCCCGGCGGCCGGTGACCATCGGCACGCCGCTGCCCACCTACCGCGTCTACATCCTCGACGAGCAGTTACACCAAGTCCCCGACGGCGAGAGCGGCGAGATCTGCATCGGCGGTCCCGGCGTGGCGATCGGCTACGTCAACCGACCGGAGCTCACCGCCGAGCGTTTCGTGCGCAACCCGGTGGAGCCCGACCGGGCCGAGAACCCGCGGATCTACCGCACCGGCGACCTGGGCCGCCTCAACCCGGGCGGCGAGATCGAGTTCCTGGGCCGGATCGACACCCAGGTCAAGATCCGCGGCTACCGGATCGAGCTGGCGGAGATCGAGGAGCTGCTGCGCGAAGACCCGGCGGTGGAGAACGCGGTGGTCACCCCGAGGGAACAGGACGGGGTCGTCCAGGACCTGATCGGATACGTCACGCTGACCGACCGTACGAAGGAGGGCGACGACGAGCTGCGCGAACGCCTGCACGGCTCGCTGCGGCGCAGGCTTCCCGACTACATGATCCCCTCCTTCGTCGAGGTGCTGCCGGAGTTCCCGCTGCTGGCGGCGGACAAGGTGGACCGCAAGGCTCTCCCCGCCCCCGTGTCGGCCCCCCTAGCCAGGCGGGCCCGGCCGCACACCGCCCCCGCCACACCGCTGGAGCAGCGGCTGGCGGCGGTGTGGCAGGAGGTGCTCGGCGGCCGGGAGCTCTCCGTCGAGGACGACTTCTTCTGCGACCTGGGCGGCCACTCCATGGCCGCGGCGCGGCTGATGTCCCGGCTGCGCCGCCTGTCGGACTTCGAACGGCTGGCGATGGCGGACCTGTACGCCCACCCGACGGTGCGCTCGCTGGCGACGTTCGTCGGGAGCGCGGCCGTACCCGCCGCCGCACGGGAACGGCCCGCGGGGCCGCCGCCGCGTCGGCACTCCTCCGTCCGGGTGGCCGCCTGCGGCGTGGCCCAGGTCGCCGCGCTGTACGGGTGGCTGCTGGTGTTCGGCCTGCCGGCGCTGGTGGTGCTGTACCGCCTGCTGGTCACCTGGGACGTCCCCGTGGTCGGGCTGGGCGGGCACGGACCGCTCGGTGTGCTCTCGCACCTGCGGTACTCCGAGTTCGTGCCGCTGGAGCTCGTCTGGACGCTCCTGGACCTGCTGCTGATCCCGGCGATCGGCTGCCGGATGCTGCTGGCCGGTGTCCGGCCGGGCTGGTACCCGCTCTGGGGCGTCACGTACCTGCGGTTCTGGCTGTACACCAGGATGCTCGCGATGACGCCGGTCGGGCTGCTGGCCGGCTCTCCCCTGCTGGCGCCCTTCCTGCGGCTGCTCGGCGCCCGGATCGGACGCGGCTGCCACATCTCCTCCCCCTTCGGGCTCCCGTCCTTCGTGCAGCTCGGCGACGAGGCGAGCGTCGGCTACGGCGCGCGCGTGCAGTCGTACGCGGTCGAGGGCGGCTGGCTGAGGCTGGCTCCGGTACGGCTCGGCGACCGGGCCTTCCTGGGGACCAACAGCGTGGTCCTGCCCGGTGCCGTGATCGGGCGCGACGCCTCCGTCGGGGAGCAGTCGCTGATCCCCGCGGACTGCGTGGTGCCGACGGGTGAGCACTGGTCGGGCTCGCCGGCCACCCCGCAGGAGGCCGCCCCGGCCGTGCTCCAGTCCATGGCCGAACGGCCCGACAGCCGTCCGTGGCCGGTGCGGGTCCTGGCCGGCTTCACCGTGGGGGCACTGCTGCTGGTCCTGGTGCCGCTGGCGATCCTCGCCACCGGTTCGGCGGTCGTCGCCCTGGTGGCCTGGTGGTACGGCTTCGGGTGGGCGCTGCTGTCCACCCTGGTGGCCGGGCCGGTGCTGGTCACCACCGCCTGCGTCCTGATCGTGCTGGTCAAGCGGGCGGTGCTGCCGAGGGCGCGGGCGGGCATCCATGCCGAACGGACCGCCTTCGGGGTCCGCAAGTGGATCGCCGACGGCCTGATGACCACCAGCCTGACGATGACCCACTCGCTCTACTCCACGCTCTACCTGGTGCCGTTCCTGCGGCTGCTCGGTGCCCGCACCGGGCGCTGGTCCGAGGTGGCGACGGTCAGCTTCGTCGATCCGGACATGCTCGTCATCGGCGAGCGCAGCTTCGTCGCGGACGTCAGCGTGGTGGCGCCGGCGGTCTTCCACCGGGGCCGGATCGCGCTGGCACCGGCCGAGGTCGGCCGGCGCAGCTTCGTCGGCAACGGCGCGCTGCTGCCCGGCTCCTGCCGGATGGGGGACAACAGCCTGCTCGGCGTGCACTCGGTGGCGCCGGCCAGGCCGATCGGCCCCGAGACGACCTGGCTGGGCTCGCCGGCCCTCTTCCTGCCGCGCCGCGAGGAGAGCCAGCACTTCCCCGCCAAGTACACCTTCGAACCGACCCCGGGACTGATCACCGCGCGGCTGGCCATCGAGTACCTCCGGGTGACCCTGCCCTCGACCATCGGCCTGGCCTGTGCGCTGCTGGCCCTCTACACCGGGATCCGACTGGCCAGGTCGGGCTCGGCGCTGCTGGTCCTGCTGCTCGGTCCGGCCCTGCTGCTGGGGGCCGGGGTGCTCGCCACGCTGGTCGTCGTGCTGCTCAAGTGGCTGGTCATCGGCCGCTACCGGCCGCGGGTCGAGCCGCTCTGGGGCATCTGGGTGCGGCGGACCGAGCTCATCACCGGCCTGTTCGAGGGCCTGGTGGTGCCCGGACTGCTCGGCTCCCTCACCGGCACGCCGCTGATGGCCTGGGTGATGCGGCTGTTCGGGGCGAGGATCGGCCGGCGGGTCTGGCTCAACACGACCTACCTGACCGAGTTCGACCTCGTCGAGGTGGCCGACGACGCGGCCGTCGGGGAGTTCACCTCCCTGCAGACCCACCTCTTCGAGGACCGGGTCATGAAGATGTCCAGGGTCAGGGTCGGCGAGGCCGGCTCGGTCGGCCTGCGGTGCGTCGTGCTGTACGACGCCGAGGTCGGCGCGGGCACCTCGCTGGACGGGCTGTCGCTGGTCATGAAGGGCGAACGCCTTCCCCCGCACACGCGGTGGCGCGGCATCCCCGCCCGCCCGTGCTGAAACCGTCCCGCCGACCCCGTCCCCGCCCCCGCCGACCCGTCCCTCTGCCGACCCCGTCCCTGCCGACCCCGTGACCGCGCTCTCCGCACGGCCCGGCCCCGCGTCCCACCCCCTCTGGAGGCAACAGATGACCTCGCTCGACCTGACCCCGCTCGACACCCTCGGCAGGTGGACCGGCCCCCGGGTCGAGGGCGACCTGCCCGGCCCCTGCTCCGCCGAGTACCTGACCCGCCAGCAGCAGCGCGAGTCCAACGCCCGCAGCTACCCCAGGCGGCTGCCGATCGCCATCGCGGAGGCGTCCGGCAGCCTGGTCCGGGACGTGGACGGCAACGTCTTCATCGACTTCCTCGCCGGGGCGGGCGTGCTCTCACTCGGGCACAACCACCCCGAGCTGGTGGCGGCCGTGACCGCCCAACTCGGTGTGCTCACCCACGGCCTCGACTTCCCGACCCCGGCGAAGGACGCCTTCGTCGAGGCCCAGCTGTCCATGCTGGCACCGCACCTGCGGGACCGGATGAAGATCCACTTCTGCGGCCCGACCGGAGCCAACGCCGTCGATGCCGCGATCAAGCTCTGCAAGACCGCGACCGGCCGCGGCGAGATCGTCTCCTTCCAGGGCGGTTTCCACGGCAGCAGCCACGCGGCCATGGCGCTGACCGGACTGGTCTCGCAGAAACGTCCCGTCGCCAACGGAGTGCCCGGGGTCCACTTCTTCCCGTACTCCTACTGCGCCAGGTGCCCGCTCGGGCTGACACCCGACAGCTGCACCACCAACTGCGTCGAGTACCTCGAACGGGCGCTGACCGACGGCAACGGCGGGGTGCCGCTCCCCGCCGCGGTGATCATGGAGATGGTCCAGGGCGAGGGCGGCATCATCCCCGGCCGCAGGGAGTTCGTCCAGCGGATCCGCGCGCTGACCCGGGACCTCGGCATCCCCCTGGTGGTCGACGAGGTGCAGACCGGCTGCGGCCGCACCGGGACCTGGTTCGCGTTCGAGGACTACGGCATCGACCCCGATGTCATCGTGGCCTCCAAGGCGCTGAGCGGCATCGGCGCGCCGGTCGCGATCATCATGTACGACGAGAAACTGGACACCTGGGCGCCGGGTGCGCACACCGGCACCTTCCGGGGCAACCAACTCGCCTTCGCCGCAGGGGTGGAGGCCATCCGGATCATCCGCCGGGACGACGTCCTCGGCAACGTCGCCCGGCGCGGCGAGCAGATCGCGGAGCGGCTCTCGACCCTGCGGGACGAGCCGTGGGTGGCCGAGGTGCGCGGACGCGGTCTGATGTGGGGCATCGAGTTCGCCGACCCCCTGGACGGCCGCCCCGCGGGCCCGCTCGCCGCCAGGGTCCAGGCCGGAGCGCTCCGACGCGGCCTCATCGTCGAGGTCGGCGGCCGCGACGACTGCGTGGTCCGGCTCATGCCGCCGCTCAACGTCACCGCCGAGACCGTCGAGACGGCCTGCACGATCCTGCTCGACGCCGTCACGGAAGCCGTCCGGGCCGCCGTGGAGGCGCAGTTGGAGGCCCAGCTGGAGGACCCGCTGGAGGCGTGAGCCCACAGGGCCGACCGGCCGCAGCACGACGACCCCGCCGAGCGCGGGCCGAACGGGCCGAACGGGCCGAACGAGCCGCCTGACGACACCGGCGCCCGACACCCGCCCTCCGGGTGCCGGGCGCCGTCCCGTCCGGCACACGGCGCCCTGCCCCTGCCCCTGCATTCCGGACATACAAGGCCAATGGCAGCTTTCAAGCCGTAGATGCCAATCGAATTGGCAATTATTCATCGCATATGCAAGATATGGAGGTGATCGAGGGGGCGGGGTGGCAGCACCGCATCAGAACGAACGAGGGGATCCGACATGACCGTTGACCCGACCGGGCCGCACGAGGACCGGCGCGCCGAGGGGCTGGTGGCGGCGCAGGAGAAGGCGGTCGCCCTGTTCGCCGAGGTCGAGGCACGAGGGCTGGTCGCACCCGGCGCCGGGGAGCGGGAGGTGAGCGACAGGATCCGGGACCTCGCCAACGAGATGTTCGGCACCACCAAGCACTGGCACAAGCGGATCATCCGCTCCGGACCCAACACCCTCGCCCCGTACAAGGACAACCCGCCGGACCGGATCATCGGCGCCGACGACGTCGCCTTCGCCGACTTCGGCCCGATCTTCGAGGAGTACGAGGCGGACTTCGGCCGCACCTACGTCTTCGGCGACGACCCTGACAAGCACCGGCTGCTGCACGACCTGCCGAGGATCTTCGACGCCGGGCGCGCCGCGTTCGCCGCCGACCCGGACATCACCGGAAGGCGGCTGTACACCGAGGTCGAACGCCTGGCCGCCGAGGCGGGCTGGACCATCGGCATCTGGCACACCGGCCACCTCGTCGGCGAGTTCCCGCACGAGACCAACGACGGCGCCAAGGCCGAGTCCTACATCGCCCCCGAGAACGACACCCCGCTGCGCCGGACCGACCGCACGGGCCGGCGCTGCCACTGGATCCTGGAGCTCCACCTCGTCGACCGGGAACGCGGCTTCGGGGGCTTCTACGAGCAGCTGCTGGACCTGGCCTGACGACTGGTCACCCACCGTCCTCCGCAGGCGTCCTGGCGTGCTCGGGCAGGATGCGGTGCAGACCCTTGCGGTCGTAGTACCCGGTCATGGCGAAGCCGAAGAGCAGGGCGGCCACCAGGCCGACGGCCATCATGACCCAGGCCCGGGTGAGCCCGGCGTCGGCCCTGGCGTCGAAGTACAGGATCGCCCGGACGCCGTCGGTCAGCTGGCGCATGGGCTCGAAATAGGACAGTACGCGGTAGAAGGCGGGCAGCGCCTGCAACGGGATGGTGGCACCGGACGACGGCAGCGACAGGGCGATGAACACGAACATGCCGACCAGCTGCCCGATCCCGCCGAACGCGGCGTTCAGGGCCTGGACGCCGATCCCGACCGTGGCCGAGGCGCAGACCGAGAAGACCCAGAGCAGCAGGAGGTGGGAGGCGTCCATGTCCAGGATCGCGACGGTGGCGAGCATGATCAGACTGGACGTCAGCACGGAGATCCCGACCGACATCGCGGACGTGACCATGAACGTGTGGGTGCGGGAGATGTGCACCGTGGGCAGCTGCCTGCGAAGCGGCCCGATCTCGCTGGCCGCGTAACCGAGGGCGACGTCGACGCTGTTGTTGATCACGTTGCCGCCGAGGAAACCGAGCAGGACCAGCAGCAGCGTGTAGTAGAAGGCGGTCAGCCCCAGACCGCTGTACGTGCCGATCGGATGGCCGACGGCCACCGTGACCGTGACCGGGTCGGCGAGCAGCAGCCGCTCGGCGCCGGTCGCGCGGCCGCCCTGGGCCTGCAGGCGGTCGGTGAGCGAGCGGCCCAGCCGGGCCGAGGCCGCGTGCGCCGCCTGCTGGGCGATCGAGGTGGCCAGCGACGAGGCCAGGCTGCCGGCCCCGGGGTTGGTCAGCACCGTCATGGTCGGCCGGGCCGGCGCCTGCTGCCCGGACGTCCCCAGCGCGGCCACGGCGGCGGAGAAGTCCCGCGGCACCGCCAGCACCCCGTACAGCCTGCCCGAGGCCAGCCCGTCCATGGCGCCGGCCTCGTCCAGCACCCGCCAGGAGACCTGGTGCTGCGGGTCCGGCGCACCGGCGATCCCGCCGGTCAGCTGGGCACCCAGGTTCACCTGCCGGCCCGCCAGGACGGCGCCCTGGTCGGAGTTGACCAGTCCGATCGGCATCCGGCGCAGGTTGCCGCGCGGATCGAGGATGCCGCCCATGTAGACCAGCGAGAGCAGCACGGCCAGCACCCCGGTGATGACCGCGGGCAGCATCCAGATCCTCCAGACCCGCAGCACCCGCCCGGCGGTCGTCCCCGTCACGTCTCGGTTCGAAGGCATCGGTCTCCTCGGGGAAGTGCCAGGTCCGAAAGCTATCCGCGTTCCCCCGACGAGTTCCGGCGCCTCGCCGGGGGGACCTCCGCCCGAGCGAGGGGCCCTGCCCGTGTCGCCGGTCCGTGACGCCGGTCCGTGACGCCGACCGCCCGACCGCCCCGTTGGAAGCCGGGGGCTGGGGGCTGGCACCAGCGCCGACCGGGGGGTAGCCCCCCTGCCGGTGAGGGGTGGTGGCGTCATGGTCGCCACAGGTCGCGACTCCGTAGGTTTCATGAGGTCAGCGCAGGTCACTGCGGGGGACGACGACCGGCCGGAGACGCCATGCCATCTGTCAGCACGACCCTCAACCCCACCGCCGGACCCCGCACGGGCAGCGAGTTCGCACCGCTCCTGAAGGCGGTCAGGGACCAGGGACTGCTCGACCGCCGCATCGGCTGGTACGCGGCCGGCACGGCCGTCGACCTCACCGCCCTCACCGGCACGATCACCGCCATGGTGCTCGCCGGGGACAGCTGGTGGACCCTGCTGTTCGCCCTGCCGCTGGCCGTCCTGTGGGCCCGCACCGCCTTCGTCGGACACGACGCGGGCCATGCGCAGATCACCCGCGGCAAGCGGGCCGGGCGAGCCGTCGGGCTCCTCCACAGCAACCTGCTCCTCGGTATGAGCTACGCCTGGTGGAACGACAAGCACAACCGCCACCACGCCAATCCCAACCACGTCGACAAGGACCCGGACGTCGGCGTCGGCGCCCTCGTCTGGACCCAGCGGCAAGCCGAACAGCGCACGGGCTTCGCCCGCTGGCTCACCCGCAACCAGGCCCGGCTGTTCCTCCCGATGCTGCTGCTGGAGGGCATCGCACTGAAGGTGTACGGATGCCAGGACCTCAGGCGCCAGCCGCCGCGCGAACGCATCGTCGAGGCCCTGCTCCTGGCGGCCCACCTGGCCGGCTACACCACCCTGCTGCTGACCGTGTTCTCGCCGGGCCGGGCCCTCGTCTTCGCCCTGCTGCACCACGCCCTGTTCGGCCTCCACCTCGGCCTCACCTTCGCCCCGAACCACAAGGGGATGGAGATGCCCGACCCGGACGGCGAAGGCTGGGGCCACCTGCGCCGGCAGGTGCTCACCTCACGCAACGTGCGCGGCGGGTTCCTCACCGACTGGATGCTCGGCGGCCTCAACTACCAGATAGAGCACCACCTGTTCCCCAACATGCCACGGCCCCACCTGCGGCTCGCCCAGCCGCTGGTCCGCGCCCACTGCGCGGCCGTCGGGATCCCGTACACCGAGACGTCGCTGCTCGACTCGTACCGGCAGGCGCTGCGCTACATGCACGAGGTCGGTGCGCCGCTTCGGGCGGCGGAGTAGGGCCCGTCCTCGGACTCCCGTCGTCCGCGCGAAGGGCGGGTCCGGGCGCCGGCCCGCGACCGGCGCGTCGCGGGTGGGCGCCCGGTGGGGCGGTCACGAAGTCCTGCCGGCTACCGGCGGGTTACCCGTTCGCTGGTGGCCGGGCCAGGACTCCGGGGCCGTTTCGATCGGCGGGCAGCGATCTACCCTGGCTACATGCATCTGCCTCCGTTGCCGGGCGGGCCGGCCACCGGTGGGCCCGGGCCGTCGGCCGCCGGTCTGGAAGCGGTCGAACACCTGCTGGCCGGACGCGGTGTCGCGGTCCTGAGCGGCGCGGGGCTCTCGACCGAGTCGGGTATCCCCGACTACCGGGGCGCCACCGGCAGCCTGCGCCGCCACCGGCCGATGACGTACCAGGAGTTCGTGGCGAGCGAGGAGGGCCGTCGCCGGTACTGGGCGCGCAGCCACGTCGGCTGGCAGGCGATCGCCCGGGCCGAGCCCAACGCCGGACACCGGGCGGTCGAGGAGCTGCGGCGGTCCGGCCGGGTCTCGGCCGTGATCACCCAGAACGTGGACGGGCTGCACCGTGCGGCCGGCACCGTCGACGCGGTGGAGCTGCACGGCGGTCTCGACCGGGTGATCTGTCTCGGGTGTCGGCGCACCAGCGGGCGTGCGGAACTCGACCGGCGTCTGCACACGCTGAACGGCGCATTCCGGGGCACCGGCTCGAAGGTCAACCCGGACGGGGACGTCGAGTTGCCCGCCGCGCTGGTGGAGACCTTCCGGATCGCACCGTGCGGGGAGTGCGGCGGGGTCCTCAAGCCCGACGTGGTCTTCTTCGGCGAAACCGTCCCCAGGCCGCGGGTCCAGCAGTGCTACGACCTGGTCGACGCCGCGCGTGCGCTGCTGGTCCTCGGATCGTCCCTGACGGTGATGTCGGGCCTGCGCTTCGTGCTGCACGCCGCGCGGACCGGCAAGCCCGTTGTGATCGTCAACCAGGGCCCGACACGCGGGGACGCCTACGCGACGGCCAAGGTCTCCCTGCCGCTCGGCGCCGCGCTGACGGCGCTGGCCGAGCGGCTCGGGGGCGTCCCGCCGGCTCCGTGACGGCCGCCCCGGGCCAGGGGCTAGGCGCCGCGGCGGCCGGGCCCGGGACCCGGCCGCGAGGAGTCAGCCGAGCACCGCCAGCAGCAGCTCGGCGAACTCCTTCGGATGCTCGGTGCATCCGACGTGCCCGCCCGGGAACTCCACGACCTCGGTGCCGAGCAGCTCCGCCAGCCGCACGGCCGGCCCGGACAGCGGCTCCTGCCCGCGCGAGTCCCGCCCCACCGCCGGGACCAGCCGGTCCGCCACGCGCCGCAGTGCGGCGACGTCCGGCACGGTCGCCGTGAACGGGCACAGCATGTGCTCCAGGAAGACGGGCAGGTTGGCGTGCATCCGAGGTGCCATCTCCCTGAGCTCGGGCGGCAGTTCGGTCGCCCGCTCGGCCGGCCGCTCCCCCAGCCCCGCGCTGAAGCGACCCATGGCGGCACCGACCCCCTCCGCGCGGAAGACCTCCCGCACCTCGGCGAAGAGCGCCCGGTGCGGCGCGGGATCGTCGAGCACCTCCAGCAGCGGCGGCTCGTGTGCGACGACCCGGCGCAGCCGCTCGGGGTGTCGGGCCAGCAGGTCGAGCGCGACTATGGCGCCCGAACTGCTGCCGAGGACGTACGCGAGCTCGTGCGGCGAGACCAGTTCGAGCAGCCGGTACGCGTCGTCGCTCCAGACCTCCACCCGCTGGTCGGTGAGCGGGCCGTCCAGAGGACTGCGGGACAGGCCGCGCGGGTCGTAGGACACCACCGTGTACCGGACGGCGAGGTCCGCGGCCATGCCCTCGTACAGTCCGGCGTCGCCGGCGCCGCCGGGGATCAGCAGCAGGACCGGGCCGGAGCCCCGCTTCTCGTAGTGCAGGGTGGCGCCGGGCACCTTGAGCGTGCCGGTGCCGGGCTTGACCGTGTCGGGCTTGTTCATCACTTGATCCCATCGTGTCGGGACGGCCAGTTCTCCAGGAGCACGTGAAGCGCGTCGAGCGACCGCGCCCAGGACTCCCGTACGTCGCGGGGGTGTCCGAAGCCGCCGCCGAGTTCCAGGTGGATGTAGCCGTGGAAGGTGCTGCGCAGCAGGCGGCCGGCGTCGGTCAGGTCCGGCTCGGTGAGGCCGTACGCGCGCAGCATGCCGTAGGTCAGCTCGACGCTGCGGCGGAAGCCGACCGAGTCGGCGACGTCCTCCGGGTCGAGCTGCAGCTGGGTCGCCGCGTAGCGGCCGGGGTGTTCGAGGGCGTAGTCGCGGTAGGCGTCGGCGAAACCGACGAGTGCGTCCTTGCCCGCCCGGCCGGCCACGGCGGCCGCGATGCGGTCGGTCAGCTCCTCGGCAGCCAGCAGGGCGACCCGGACCCGCAGGTCCCGCAGGTTCTTCACGTGCGAGTACAGACTCGCGTCCTTGACGCCGAAGTGCCGCGCGAGCGCGGACAGCGTGACCTTGTCGAGCCCGACCTCGTCGGCCATCTCAGCGGCCGCCTCGGTCAGCCGGGCAGCGGTGAGCCCCACGCGCACCATGCGGTACCTCCATGCAGCGTTCTCGGTGCGGAAAGGACAACAGAAGCTAGTTACCCTAGGCCCAAACCTAGAGCATCTAGCTTGTGCTTGCCAAGCCCCGTCGGGTGACGACGGCACCGCTGCCCACAGCGGGCGCAGGACCCGGATCAGGGCCGCGAGTCGGGCGACGGGCGCCTCGACGGCGGGGTGGGTGCACCCGGCGCTCCGCGCCCGGTCCTCAGCGCTTCGGTGCCCGGGGCGCGGCGCCGACCGAACCCGGGGCTACGGTCGGTGGCGAGATCCGGCGGCTGTCGGGGCAGGCCGCAGAGACCCACTGTCACAAGTGGCCTCCCCGGACCGGCCCGACGTCCGCTGTGGGTGGGGGTTCGAAACGGGCCCGGGGCGGACTACCGCTGTGCGGCAGCCTGGCGCAGATGGCGGCTCACATCGCCGACCAGGTTGATGCGGACCCGTCGCTCCACGAAGCGCCACTGCCCGCCACTGCGCTCGAAGCGGTCGTGATACCGACCACCGGCGATGGGTTGCAGCGGCAGGTCGGGCAGGGCCTGCAACACGGTGACGTACGAACGCGAGACCGCCGTGCCCGCCTGTTCGTCGACCTCGACGGCAACGTTGGTGGTGACGTGCTGGGTTCGCGGCGTGCCGTCGGCGTAGACGATCAGGGTGTCCTGGAACATCTTCTCGATCGCGTCGCGCCCGCTCACCGGCTCGCCACTGCCGGTGAAGGTGGCGTCGGCGAGAAGGATGCCGAGTCCCGCGAAATCGCCGTCGTCCACGAGCTCGGCGTACCGTGCGATCAGGTTCTCGATGGCCCGGTGGCTCGACGTCGGATCGGCGGGCACACGGGTGGCTGTGGACATGGTCTCCCCCAAGCAGGACAGGCGATCTTCGGCGTGCCGGCCGCGGCGCCGACAAGGCTGCGAACCGGCCGGTTGTGACACGTAGCCTGCCATGTCGGCGACGCCTGGATCGTGCCTCGGGCGACGTGAACCGCCGGCTCCCCCCACACCTCGCCCTGCACCTCGACACCTCAACTCGGTTTTGGAAGAGGCCCGGTGACTTCCGGGGCGGGGGGGGGGGGCGGGCCCCCCCCCCCCCCCGCGCCCCCCCCCCCCCCCCCCCCCCCCCCCCCCGCCCCCCCCCCCCCCCCCCCCCCACCCCCACCCCCCCCCCCCCCCCCACCCAACACCA
>NZ_JBHJVK010000007.1:0-185920 GCF_042264695.1 Kitasatospora sp. NPDC056138
GGGCCGGACCGGTGGTGCTCCCGGTCCGGCCCCGGCACGGCTCCCGCGGTCAGACCGCGGCGAGCTTCTCGGACGGCAGCTCGACGTGGGCGCCGAGCTCGCGCAGCTTGGACATGAAGTTCTCGTAGCCGCGGTTGATCAGGTCGATGCCGTGCACGGTCGAGGTGCCCTCGGCCGCCAGCGCCGCGATCAGGTACGAGAAGCCGCCGCGCAGGTCCGGGATGACCAGCTCGGAGCCGATCAGCTTGGACGGTCCGGAGACCACCGCGGAGTGCTGGAAGTTCCGGGCGCCGAAGCGGCACGGGGTGCCGCCCAAGCACTCGCGGTAGAGCTGGATGTGCGCGCCCATCTGGTTCAGCGCGCCGGTGAAGCCGAGCCGCGACTCGTACACCGTCTCGTGCACGATGGAGAGCCCGGTCGCCTGGGTCAGCGCGACCACCAGCGGCTGCTGCCAGTCGGTCTGGAAGCCGGGGTGGACGTCGGTCTCCAGGGCGATCGCCTTGAGCTCGCCGCCCGGGTGCCAGAACCGGATGCCCTCGTCGTCCACCTCGAAGGCGCCACCGACCTTGCGGAAGGTGTTGAGGAAGGTCATCATCTCCAGCTGGCGGGCGCCCCGGACGTAGATGTCGCCCTTGGTGGCCAGCGCGGCACAGGCCCAGGAGGCCGCCTCGAGGCGGTCGGGCAGCGCGCGGTGGGTGTAGCCGCCCAGCTCGTCCACGCCGGTGATCAGGATGGTGCGGTCGGTGCCCATCGAGATGATCGCGCCCATCTTCTGCAGCACGCAGATCAGGTCGACGATCTCCGGCTCGACGGCGGCGTTGCGCAGCTCGGTGACGCCCTCGGCGAGCACCGCCGTCAGCAGCACCTGCTCGGTCGCGCCGACCGACGGGTAGGGCAGCTCGATCTTGGTGCCGTGCAGTCGCTGCGGGGCGACCAGGTAGGTGCCCTGCGGGTGCTTCTCGATGGTGGCGCCGAACTGGCGGAGCACCTCGAAGTGGAAGTCCACCGGACGGCCGCCGATGTCGCAGCCGCCGAGGCCGGGGATGAAGGCGTGGCCGAGGCGGTGCAGCAGCGGGCCGCAGAACAGGATCGGGATCCGCGAGGAGCCGGCGTGCGCGTCGATGTCCGCGACGTTGGCACTCTCCACGTGCGACGGGTCGAGGATGAGCTCGCCGTCCTCGTCGCCCGTGCGGACCGTCACACCGTGCAGCTGGAGCAGCCCGCGCACGACCTTGACGTCCCGGATGTCGGGGACGTTGCGCAGTCGGCTGGGGCCCTGCCCGAGCAGCGCGGCGACCATGGCCTTGGGCACCAGGTTCTTCGCGCCGCGGATCTGGATCTCGCCCTCCAGCGGGTTACCGCCGTGGACCAGCAGGACGTCGTCGGTCATCGTTCTCGCAATCACGGGATGCCATGGGGAAGGGGCAGGGGCCTGCGGGGCGCTGTACGGGTGGCAGCAGGCGCGCGGCAACCATGGCTCGATCGAGACAGGGGGCCACCACCACGTAGATGGTAATGGCCGGGCGATTGGTTCCCTTGCGCCCTATTGGTGATCGTGCTCTCTGCGGGCGCCGCATGGCGGACGGGCTGGTCCGTACGGGTGTTCGGCAGCGGCCGCGGGCTTTCGTGTTGGGCGCCCGTCGGAGCCCCGACTGCGGGATCATGTGGGCATGACACCGGCCCTCTCGCACACCGGCCGCCTCCTTGTCGCGACGCCCCTGCTGACCGACCCGAACTTCGCCCGCTCGGTGGTGCTGCTGCTCGACCACGACGCGCAGGGCGCGCTCGGCGTCGTGCTCAACCGGCCGACCCCGATCGAGGTGGGCAGCGTGCTGGACGGCTGGGCGGACCTGGCCGGCCGGCCCTCGGTGGTCTTCCAGGGCGGCCCGGTGGCGCTCGACTCGGCGCTCGCGGTCGCCGTGGTGCCCGGCGAGCCCGGACAGGCGGAACCGCTCGGCTGGCGGCGGGTGCACGGGGCGATCGGACTGGTCGACCTGGAGGCGCCGCCGGAGGTGCTGGCCGGGGAGCTGGGCGGTCTGCGGGTCTTCGCCGGGTACTCGGGCTGGTCGCCCGGACAGCTGGAGAACGAGGTGGCCGAGGGCGCCTGGCACCTGGTCGAGGCCGAGCCCGGCGACATCTCCTGCCCCGACCCCGACCGGCTCTGGCGCTCGGTACTGCGCCGTCAGCGCGGCCCGCTGGCCATACTCGCCACCTATCCGGACGACCCGACGCTGAACTGAGCGGACTCACCCGCCCACGGGATGCTGGCCGGGTTCCGAGCCGCCCCCATAGACTAGGCACCTATGAGCACTCTTGAGCCCGAGCGCGGCCTCGGCACCGGCACCCTGGTCGAGCCCGTCCCCCAGGTGTCCAACGGGGACGGCGACCACGAGCGCTTCGCCCACTACGTCCAGAAGGACAAGATCATGGAGAGTGCCCTGTCCGGCACTCCCGTGGTGGCGCTGTGCGGCAAGGTCTGGGTGCCGGGACGCGACCCGAAGAAGTACCCGGTCTGCCCCATGTGCAAGGAGATCTTCGAGGGGATCGACAAGCCGCAGGGCAACGACGGGGACCAGTAACCCCCGACCTCCGCGGTCATCGGCCGGGTCCGTCATTGGTCTATGCCACTTGGGTCCGCGCGGGGCAGGATGGTCCACATGGCTGACATCCCTGTGGATCTCGTCCCTGCCCCGCTGCGTGCTGTCCGGACCCGGACGGCGGAGCAGTTCCGCCTCGGCCCCGCCACCGCGCTGACCGCCGAATCCGGTCTCGCGGACGTCGAATCCTGGCTCAGGGCCGCCCTCACCGCCGCCACCGGCCTGCCGCTGCACCCGGGCACCGCCGGCGCGGCCGACGGCATCGAACTGCGGCAGGACGCCGCACTCGCCCCGGAGGCGTACCGGCTGACCGTGGCCGGCCGCCGGGCCGTGATCACCGCAGGCGGGCCGGCCGGGGCGTTCTGGGGCGCGCAGACCCTGCGTCAGCTGCTCGGCCCGGACGCCTACCGGCGGGCGCCGCTGCGCCGCACCGGCTGGGTGCTGCCGGGTTGCGAGATCGAGGACGCCCCCAGGTTCGGCTGGCGCGGGGTGCTGCTGGACGTCTCCCGGCACTTCATGCCCAAGGCGGACGTGCTGCGCTTCCTCGACCTGATGGCGGTCCACAAGCTCAACGTCCTGCACCTGCACCTGACCGACGACCAGGGCTGGCGCGTCGAGATCAGGCGCTACCCCCGGCTGACCGAGGTCGGCTCCTGGCGCGAGCGCTCGATGGTCGGCTTCAGGGCGGCCGAACGGCGGGACGACCGGCCGCACGGCGGCTACTACACCCAGGACGACCTGCGCGAGATCGTCGCGTACGCCGCCGGTCGGCAGATCACCGTCGTTCCCGAGATCGACCTGCCCGGCCACTCCCAGGCGGCCATCACCGCCTACCCAGAACTCGGCAACACCGACGTGGTGGACACCGCCTCGCTGGGCGTCTGGACCGACTGGGGGGTCAGCCCCCACGTGCTCCACGTCTCCGACGCGACCCTGCGGTTCTTCGAGGGGGTGCTGGAGGAGCTGCTGGAGATCTTCCCGTCCGAGTTCGTCCACCTCGGCGGCGACGAGTGCCCCAAGGACCAGTGGCGCGAGAGCGCGGCGGCCCAGGCCCGGATCAAGGAGCTCGGGCTGGCCGACGAGGACGAGCTGCAGAGTTGGTTCATCCGGCACTTCGACCACTGGCTGGCCGACCGCGGCCGCCGCCTGATCGGCTGGGACGAGATCCTGGAGGGCGGCCTGGCCGTCGCCACCGGCCCGAAGGGCGGGGCGGAGCCGGACGGGAGCGGCGGGGGAGCGGCGGCCGGCGGAGCCGGCCCCGAGCGGTCCCGGTCGCGGCGGCCCGCGCGCGCGGCGGTCTCCTCCTGGCGTGGTTACGCGGGCGGGGTGGCCGCCGCACGGGCCGGACACGACGTGGTGATGTGCCCCGAGCAGCACGTCTACCTCGACCACCGGCAGGCCCCCGGGGACGACGAGCCGATCCCGGTCGGGTACGTGCGCAGCCTGGCCGACGTCTACCGGTTCGAGCCGGTGCCGCCGGAGCTGGACGCGGTGGCGGCCCGGCACGTGATCGGCACTCAGGCGAACCTGTGGACCGAGTTCATGGACGACGCCCGCGACGTGGACTACCGGGCCTTCCCGCGCCTCGCCGCCTTCGCCGAGGTCGCCTGGTCCACGCTGCCCGCCCCCGCCGAGCGGGATCTCGCCGACTTCGAGCGGCGGATGACGGCCCACTACGCCCGGCTCGACGCGCTCGGCGTCGAGTACCGCCCGAGCGGCGGGCCGCACCCCTGGCAGCGCCGGCCCGGCGTCGTCGGCCGACCGGTGGACGGGCCGGTGCCGACGCTCTGACGGCCGCCTCCCGCGGGGTTACGGGGCTGCGCCCGGGGCTGGGGCCTGCGCCCGGGGCTGGGGTCTGCGCCCGGGCCTGCGCCCGGGGCCGGGGCGGCCGCGCCAACTGGGGGAGGGCGTGCGGGTGGGCCTGCGCCCCGGCAGTGGCGGCCCGCGGATCTGCCGGGGCGCTCCCCGGGAGCGGGCCATTGCGGACCGTGCGGCCCTCGTGCTTCCGGACGGCTGCTCGCCCGTCCCCGGGCGGGTGTCAGTGCGGGGCGTGCTCGGCGGTGTAGACGGCGAAGGGCTCGATGCCGACCCCGGCGCGCAGCTCGTCCACCCGGTCGGGCTGTTCGCACGGCCACGGGACGGGAGCGCCGTCCACCACCGCGCCGATCTGGGTGCCGTAGAGCTGCGGGCGGCCCTCGTTGACCAGGGTCCGGTCGTGCAGGAAGGCGAGGTCGCGGGCGTCCGCCCGGCCCGCCTCGACGGCCGCCGTCAGCAGGTCGAGGGCCCGCCGCTGGATGTCGGCGCGGCGGTCCGCGTGCTGGGCGATCAGCCAGGCCGCGCGGGCCGCCTCCGGGCCGACCAGCTCGGCGGTCGGCCAGCCGTGCGCCGCCATGATCTCGTCCAGCCGCTCGCCGTGGTGGGCGGTCAGCCGTCGCCAGGTCAGCTGCTCGGCGAGGTCGGGGCTGTGGGCGCCGGCCGAGGCCGCGTGGTCCGCCGCGGCCATCGCAGTCAGTTCGGCGGCGAGTCGGGCGAACGTGCCGGGTTCGTGCTGCTGGGCCATCTCGGCTCCTCGGTGGGCGGGAGTGGGTGCCTCCACGCTAGGTCCGCCGAATGCGACCAAGATCATCCCTGGGGGCGGTGACACGGGGCGTCCGGCTGGGCGAGAATTGATCCACCGGACGGCCGGCGGCGGGAACTCGCCCGGGTGGCGGAGCGTCAAGAACTGGTGACCAACCGATCCCGTTCGGACGGCATCCCGACGGGCTCCGGCCGGATTCGTCCGGGAATCCGCCTGCTTGCCCGTGCCCACCGGGAAATGATCACCGCGCTTTGTGTGCCAGAGTTGCCCAACCCGCACCGATCGCCCGTACCCTACGGGCCAGGCCACACTGCCGATGGGGCTGAAACCCCGGCCGGAGGCTGGACGGTGGCACCCCCGTCCGGAGGCCGGGGTGAGGGTCCCCCGTCCGGAGGCCGGGGGAGGTCAGGCAGTTTGATGAGCAAGTGGAGCACGGTGGAATCCAGGTGAACCGGACGATCATGCTGCCGGCCTCGCTCGACGAGGCCGTGGAGGCGCTGGCAGTCACCCCAGGCGCGGTGCCGGTGGCCGGGGCCACCGACCTGATGGAAGCCGTCAACGCCGGACGGCTCCGCCCTGCCGCCCTGGTCGGCCTCGGCCGGATCACCGAGCTGCGCGGCTGGCGCTACGAGGACGGCGGCACAGCCGTCCTGGGCGCCGGTCTGACCCACGCCCGGATGGACCGCCCCGACTTCGCCGCGCTCATCCCCGCCCTGGCCGACGCGGCCAGGACCGCGGGCCCCCCGCAGGTCCGCAACGTGGGCACGCTCGGCGGCAACATCGCCACCGCGGCGCCGGCCGGCGACACCCTCCCCGTCCTCGCGGTCCTGGAGGCGACCGCCACCCTGGCCCGTGCCGGTGGCACCCGCGAGGTCCCGATCAGCCACCTGCTCACCGGGCTCGACCCGCTGCGCCCCGGCGAACTGCTCACCTGGGTGCGCGTCCCGCTGCTGCACGCCCCGCAGGTCTTCCTCAAGGCCACCAGCCGCAGCGGTCCCGCCCGCGCCACCGCCTCCGTGGCCCTGGTCCTCGACCCCGCCCGGCGCGCCGTGCGCTGCGCGGTCGGCGCCGTCGCCCCCGTACCGCTGCGCCCGCTGGAGGCGGAGACCTGGGTGGCCGGCTGCATCGACTGGGACGCCAGGGGCGAGGAGGGCGCGGCCTTGATCGACCCGGCGGCGGCGGCCGCCTTCGGCGAGTACGTGGCGGGCGCCTGCATCCCCGACGGTGCGTTGGACGGCGGTCCCGAGGGGCCGGGCGCGGTGGCCCTGCGGCTGCGGCGTACGGTATCGGTGCTGGCCCGACGGGCACTGGGAAGGGCGCTGAAGTGACGACGACAGACCCGATCGACTCCGGCGCGGTCGGATCCGGCCAGGTCGGACCCGAGTACCCGGGCGTCGGCCCGGCCGAGCTCGGCCCGCTGGGCGGAGATCCGCTGGGCACCGGAGTGCCGGGCGCCGACCCGCTCGGTCTCGGACCGGTGGGCGCCGATCCGCTCGGTCTCGGCCCGGTGGAGTTCGGTGGCGACGGCCGCCCCTGCGCCTCGTACACCCTGCGCGTGAACGGCTTCGAACGTCCCGTCACCGACGCCTGGATCGGCGAGAGCCTGCTCTACGTGCTGCGCGAGCGCCTCGGCCTGGCCGGGGCCAAGGACGGCTGCGAGCAGGGTGAGTGCGGCGCCTGCTCGGTGCTGGTGGACGGTCAGCTGGTGGCCGGCTGCCTGGTGCCCGCCGCGCTCGCCTCCGACAGCGAGATCGCCACGGTCGAGGGCCTCTCGGCGGGCGGTGCCGCCAGCGACGTCCAGCAGGCACTCGCCGACTCGGGTGCCGTCCAGTGCGGCTACTGCACCCCCGGCCTGGCCATGGCCGTGCACGACCTGCTCCAGCGCAACCACCGGCCCAGCGAGGTCGAGGCCCGCCAGGCACTCTGCGGCAACCTCTGCCGCTGCACCGGCTACCGGGGCGTGCTCGCCGCCGTGCAGGCCGTCGCCGAGGCGCGCGGTGCCGAGGAGGAGACCGCCGAGGACGAGGCGGCGGCCGCCGGTGAGGCAGCCGCGCCGGTGCCGTCGGCCGTCCCCGGTGCCTCGTCCGCCCAGGCTGCCGGGGCCGCCGCAGTGGCCTCGGCCGGCTCGGTGGCCCCCGAGGCCCTGGCGGCTCCGGCGGGCCCGGTGGGCTCGGTGGCCTCGATGGTCGAGCCGGGCGGAGCCGACGCCGCGTCGCACACCGGGTCCGTCCACGCCGCCGTACCGGACACCGGGCTCGCCCAGCCCGTGCCCGGCCAGCCCATGCCTGCGTACCCCATGGCCGATCTGCCCGTGCAGGTCGCGGAGCTGCCGATCTACGCGGACTCCGAGGCCTGGGTCGAGGCCGAGGTCCCGTACCCGACCGAGCCCACCACGGCCGGGACCGGGGTCGGCATCGACTACGGCTCCGTCGGCGCCCACCAGACCGGCATCTACGAGCAGTACCCCGGCTACACCGCCACCCCGGCGCACGGCACGCCGTACGACCCCGGGTACGAGACCCAGCCCTCGTACGCGGCCCCCTACGACGCCTCCTACGACACGGCGTACGGCCAGAGCCACTTCGAGGCCGCCCCCGCCCACGGCGTGGTGGCCGACGGCCCGCTCTACGAGAGCACCCCCGCCCACGGCACCCCGTACGTCCCGGCTCCCGCGCACGGCACCCCCTTCGCGGACAGCGCCCCCGTCTACGAGGGCTACGACGGCACCACCCCCGCCCACGGCATCCGCGAGGACGACCACGCATGAGCGAGCGAATCAGTACGGGGCGCGCATCGAGCGACGCCGGGCGCAGTGAGGTGGGTGCGTGAGCTCGCCGACCGACATCTCCTCGCCGACCGACCTCCCCTCGGCGGTCCCCGAGGAGTCGCAGGACGCCGAACCCTTCGGCCTCGGCAGCGCCGCCCTGCGCACCGACGCCCTCCCCAAGGCGCTCGGCATCTACCCCTACGCCGCCGACCTGTGGGCGGAGGGCCTGCTCTGGGGCGCCGTCCTGCGCTCGCCGCACCCACACGCGCGGATCGTCGCGATCGACACCACCGCCGCGCTCGCCCTGCCCGGCGTCCACGCCGTGGTCACGGCGGCCGACCTGCCGCCGGGGCCCGAGGGCACGCCGGACGGCGCACCGTCCGGGCCGATCGTCGCCGACCGGCCGATCCTCGCCTGCGGCGTGGTCCGCCACCACGGCGAACCGGTCGCCGCCGTC
The DNA here is from genome assembly GCF_042264695.1 of Kitasatospora sp. NPDC056138. Lineage (NCBI taxonomy): Bacteria > Bacillati > Actinomycetota > Actinomycetes > Kitasatosporales > Streptomycetaceae > Kitasatospora > Kitasatospora sp. NPDC056138. The sequence continues at coordinate 8,400 of NZ_JBHJVK010000007.1, forward strand.
GCCGCCGACCACCCCGACACCGCCCGGCTGGCCGCGGCCTCGATCCTGGTCGAGTACGAGCTGCTGGAGGCGGTCACCGACCCCGAGCAGTCCTTCAACGTCCCGCCGCTGCACCCCGAGGGCAACCTCTTCCGGCACCTCCCGCTGCGCACCGGCGACCCGGAGGCGGTCGGCGAGGTCGTCGTCGAGGGCCTCTACCAGGTCGGCCGGCAGGACCCGGCCCCGCTCGGCTCCGAGGCCGGACTGGCCGTGCCCCGGCCCGACGGCGGAGTCGAACTCCACCTCTCCTCCACCGACCCGCACGGCGACCGGGACCGCACCGCCGCCTGCCTCGGCCTCGAACCCGACCGGGTCCGACTGGTCGTCACCGGCGTCCCCGGTGCCACCAGCGACCGCGAGGACCTCTCCTTCCAGGTCACCCTCGCGCTGCTCGCGCTGCGCACCGGCCGCCCCGTGAAGATGACCCTCACCCGCGAGGAGTCCTTCCACGCCCACACCAGCCGCCATCCCGCCCTGCTGCGCTACCGCCACCACGCGGACGCCGAGGGCAAGCTGGTCAAGGTCGAGGCGCAGATCCTGCTGGACGGCGGCGCGTACGCCGACGTCTCCTCGGAGGCCCTGGCCGCCGCGGCGGCGTTCTCGGTGGGCCCCTACGTCTGCCCGAACGTCTTCGTGGACGCCTGGGCCGTACGCACCAACAACCCGCCCGCGGGGCGGATGCGCGGCGAGGGCGCGCTGCAGACCTGCTTCGCGTACGAGTCCCAGCTCGACCAGCTGGCCGTACAGCTGGGCATCGACCCGCTGGAGATCCGCCGCCGCAACGCCATGGCCACCGGCGACCCGATGCCCACCGGACAGGCCGTCACCTGCCCGGCCCCGGTCGCCGCCCTGCTCGACGCGATCACCGACTCCCCGCTGCCCGCCCTGCCGCTGGACGACCCCGAGGCCGACTGGCTGCTCCCCGGCGGTCCCGGCGGCGCTGGCGACCCGGCGGCCGTACGGCGCGGCATCGGCTACGCGGTCGGCATGGTGCACATGCTCGGCGCGGAGGGCGAGGACGAGGTCTCCACCGCCACCGTCCGGGTCAGCGGCAACCACGCGACGGTGATCTGCGCGGCGGTCGACGTCGGCCAGGGCTTCGCCACCCTGGCGCGGCAGATCGTGCAGTCGGTCCTCGGCGTCTCCGAGGTGTACATCGCGCCGGTCGACAGCGACCAGTCGGTCGCCGGCCCGTCCGCACGCGGACGCCACACCTGGGTCTCGGGCGGCGCGGTCGAGCGGGCCGCGCTGATGGTCCGCCACCAGCTGCTCCAGCCGATCGCCGCCAACTTCGGCATGTCGGTCGAGCTGCTGTCGATCGCCGACGGCAAGATCACCTCCTACGACGGGGTCCTGGGGATGCCCGTCGCCGAGGCACTGGAGGGCAAGGAGCTCTGGGCGACCGCCCAGTGCCGCCCGCACCCCACCGAGCCGCTGGACGAGTCGGGCCAGGGCGACGCCTTCGTCTCCATCGCCTTCTGCGCCATGCGGGCCGTGGTCGACGTCGACATCGAACTGGGCGCGGTACGGGTCGTCGACGTGACGGTGGCCCAGGACGTCGGCCGGGCCCTGAACCCGCGCCAGATCGAGGACCGGATCGAGGCCGCCGTCGCCCAGGGCGTCGGCCTGGCCCTGCTGGAGGACCTGCGCACCGACGGCGGCCGCATCCTCAACGCCTCACTCACCGGCTACCGCCTCCCCACCGCGCTGGACACCCCCGACATCCGGATCGCCGCCCTGCTGGAGGAACGCGACGTCGTCGCCACCTTCGGCGCCAAGGCCGTCAGCGCCGTACCCGCCGTGGTCGCCCCCGCCGCCGTCGCCGCCGCCGTGCGGGCGGCCACCGGCCTGCCGGTCGGACGGCTGCCGATCCTGCCGGAGGACGCGATCGTCGGCTGAGCGGCAAGGCGCGAGCGGCGGCTTCCGACGGTGTGTCAGCGCCGTGGTCGATGCCGGGGTCAACGGATAGTCAATGTCGGCCAACTGCGCCGTGCAGAAGCCGTGCAGAGCCGTGGGCGGCTGCCCGCTCCGCCGTATCGGGCGATACGATCGATGGGCCACCTGCTTGTGCTCACGCCGGCGCAGGCGGACATCGGTTGTCTACTGACGGGGTGACGGGGAAGAGATGACGCTCAGCAGGACCATGCGCGCACTCGGCGCCACCGCACTGGCCGGCGGCCTCCTCCTGACGGCCACGCCCGTCGCGAACGCGGACCAGGTCCGCGACGCGCAGTGGGCGAACCAGGAGTTCGACCTGCAGAAGGTCTGGTCGGTGAGCAAGGGTGACGGCGTTAAGGTCGCAGTCATCGACTCTGGTGTGGATGGCAGTCACCAGGACCTGACCGGTCAGGTTGTGGATAGCTACGATCCGAGCGGGACCGGCCTGGCGACCCATCCGACCGATGACCACGGAACCAACATGGCCAGCATGATTGCGGGCCACGGCCACGGCAGTGGAGGCACGGAGGGCGTGATCGGGCTAGCCCCGGGCGCCAAGCTTCTATCGATCTACAAAGGCAACGCGCGTGGCAATAGCGCGGATGCCGAGGACATCCGATGGGCTGTGGACCACGGCGCCAAGGTCATTAACATGTCAATCGGTGGCACGATCGCGGACCCTAATACCGATGATGCCGTGGCCTACGCCGCCGCGCATGACGTGCTGATCGTGGCCTCGGCTGGTAACAGCGGCGTCACGCCTGTGGAGTACCCGGCCAAGACCCCCGGCATCCTTGCTGTTGGCGCAACAGACAAGAATCGCGGGATCTGGGCCAAGTCGAATTACGGCCCGGAAGTCCTGCTGGCAGCTCCCGGCGTGGATGTTGTTGGTGCTGGAGCCTGCGATGGTGGGCAGTACTGCATCGGCCAAGGCACTTCTGGCGCGAGCGCTTACGTCTCCGCAGCCGCAGCCCTGGTCCGCTCCAAGTTCCCGACGCTGACAGCTGGCCAGGTGGCCAACCGACTGGTGAAGTCGGCCTATGTTCCGCCGTCGCTGCAGGGCGCCAAACTGCCCGACCCGCATTTTGGTTATGGCATCGTCCGCCCATACGAGGCACTCACCCAGGACATCCCCGCTGGCTCGGCGCAGGGCCCGCTCGCCAAGCCCGCGGGGGATGGTGACTCGGGGAGCGGAAGCCAGACGTCCGGGGCAACTTCCCCTGACAACAAGACCCCTGGCACAGCGGGTCCTGGATCGATCGCCCAGCCGCCGGTCATGAAGTCGTCGAGCGACAAGAACTCCACCGTTCTCTATGCTGCCGCCCTCGGCGTGGTGCTCCTGGTTGCTGTGATCGCGGTGATCGTGGTGGTGTCCCGCCGCCGGAAGTCCGGCCAGGGCCAGCCTGGTCAGGCGCCGTACGGTGCATCGCCCTACGGCGCTCCTCAGCACTACGGCGCTCCGTCCGGATGGCCGCAGCAGGCCCAGCCGCCGTACCCGAACCAGCCTCAGCCGCCGTACGGAAACCAGGTCCCGCCGCCCGGTTACCCGCCCCAGCAGCCGTACCAGGACAATCCGTACGGGCAGGGCGGGAACCAGCAGCGCTGAGGGTGTGTCAGCACACTTCGGGCAAGCGTTACCATCGAACGCCCTAGCTATCGAGTTGCTGTCCGCCAGCTAGGACACCATCACCACCCGCCGGAGCCAGTGCCAGACGGGGAAGCATCGACACTCCAGGGGGAGAGAGCCGTATGTCCGACGGATTCCGTGTCGACATCGACGAGTTGGAGGCGGTGGTCAAGCGACTGCGGGCCCTCCAACAGAACCTCGGTCAGACCGCCAACAAGTCCAAGTACAACACCGTCGTTGCCCGTTCGGACTTTGGCGGCGACTTCGCCGAGGCGCAGGGCCTGTATGCGGCACACGACAAGATGCAGCAGTTCCTGGCAGGGATGGTTGCTCAGCTGGATTCCCTGATCAACGACTTCGGGAACAAGACCAAGACGGTCAACGACGCCTACCGCAACGACGACGAGCAGCAGGTCGCGGCCATGCGGAAGCAGGAAGGGCAAGTCTGATGGCTGCGGACAAGACGAACTTCGACAAGTACGACCTCGTCCCTCTCAAGCACATGCTCGAGATCTCCAACGCAGGCCGGCTCAAGGAGGTCAGCGACCACTGGAAGAGCGTGGAGGCGGAGCTTCGCAGTGCGGCCACCGACCTTCAGCAGGCGGTGCAGCACGCAACCCAGAACTGGGAGGGCGCGGCCTCGCAGGGTTTCGCCAAGCGGGCCGGTGAGATCCAGACCAGCATGACGAACACGGCGGACCACGCCGCCAGCACCTCCAGCGCGATGAACTTCGCCGGTACGGCGCTCGACCAGGCTGCCTCGAGCATGAAGCAGATCACCGTACCCAGCTCGCTCGACAGCGGACTGAAGTTCGTCAGCGACCTCGGGGACCGGTCCGACGCGCAGTTCAAGGCCGACCTGGCCGGCGGCATGGACCGCTTCGCCGCCGTCAACAAGAACTACGACCAGCTGTCGGCGACCGAGATCTCGCACCAGTACGCGATCGGCGTCATGGAGCAGCTGGGCCCGCAGTACAGCCAGGCGGCCGGGTGGCTCGACACCCCGATTGGGGGCGGCAGGGAGGAGAGGGTCGGCTTCCCGCCGAAGCCCGACAGCCCCGCTCCGCCCGGTGTTGCTCCTCAGCCCATGCCGCCGATGCCGCACAACCCGACCCCGCCGGGCCCCGGCCAGGGCGGTCCCGGCTGGTCGGACCCGGGTGGCGGTCCCGGCGGGCACAACCCGGGCGGGCCGTCGTTCCCGCAACCGCACATCCCCGCGCCCCCGTCTCCCGGGCAGCCGGGGCCGGGGCACCCGGGTGGTCCGGGGGCGCCGGATCTGCCGACCGGCCCGAGCGGCCCGCACCTTCCGCCGGACCGCACCGGGATCGACTCGCTGCCGCCCACGCACCCCATGCCCGGGACGGGTACCATCCCGCTGCCCGGTGGTGGTCTGCCCGGTGGTGGTCTGCCCGGTGGTGGTCTGCCCGGTGGTGGTCTGCCCGGCGGCGGTGTGCCCGGCGGCGGTGTGCCCGGTGGTGGCCTGCCCGGCGGCGGGTACCCCGGTGGTCTGCCCGGCGGTGGTCTGCCTGGTGGTGGCCTGCCTGGTGGTGGCCTGCCCGGCGGTGGCAGGCCCGGTGGTGGTCTGCCCGGCGGCGGTAGGACCGTTCCGACCGGCAGCCGTCCGGGTGGCGGTTCGACCGGTGGTGCGGGTGCCGGGACCGGTGCGGGCGCGGGCCGTGGTGCGGTCGGCGGTGCCGGCGCGTCCGGCGCGGGTGCCGCAGGTGGTGCGGGCGCGGGCCAGGGCCGTCCGGGCATGCCCGGCATGGGCGGGGCACACGCCGGTGGCGCCGGTGCGGGTGGCAAGGGCGCGGGCGGCAAGGGCGGCAGCGGCCTGGTCCGGCGCAGCGGCGGTACGGTCGGCGGTGCCCGTCCCGGCGGTGCCGGTGGTCGGGCCTTCACCGAGGGTGGTTCGGGCCTGGGCAAGGCCCGCGCCAACGGCACCCAGGGTGCGGCCGGGGCCCACGGGGCTCCCGGTGGCGCGGCCGGCAACAAGAAGAAGGGCAAGAACGGCAACCGCCCGGACTACCTCGTCGAGGACGAGGACACCTGGCGTACCGGAGGCTCGGCCAACCCGCCGGTCATCGAGTAGCCGACTGTCGGACCGAAACCGTGGGGCGTTCTCCAGCCGGAGGGCGCCCCACGGGCTTTGGAGCAGCGGATTTTCCGCGAATATCCTGCCGCCTGCGCCGGGGAATGCCGAATTGCCGATCGGTGATAATTCTCCGATCGGCAATTCGGTCGTGGAGGCCATGACGGGAATCGAACCCGTGTAAACCGCTTTGCAGGCGGTTCCCTAAACCACTCGGGCACACGGCCGTGGGCGGCGGCGGAAGCCGGTCCGCGCCGGACGGGGTGGTACTCAGGCGCCGAGGGTGCCGAAGGCGGTGCAGGCGCTACAGGTGCCACAGGCGTGACAACAGGGAGCGGCACAGGCGTGCGGCATCGCGATGATCGCCGTCCTCCTGCTCATGGCCTGCTCCTGTCGTTTCGACCCCGATTCAATCGGGGTGCCGCGTCGATGAATTCATCTTATGCGGGAGCCGGTGGGATGCGTCAATATCCGAATATGAATTCTGCGTGTCGTCCTGTGCTACCGTCGGGACCAGGTGAGTTGATCGCCCCGGACGAGGCGCGTCGTACCCGGTATGACAAGACGGCGCAGTACAGCGGCAGGGCCCGGCAGGGCCCGGCCGTCCACTACTGCGGAGGAGAGTCCTGTCATGGCCTGGATGGTCCTGATCGTCGCCGGTGTGCTGGAGACCGTGTGGGCGGTGGCGCTGGAGGCGTCCAGGGGGTTCTCGCGGCCGGTGCCGAGCCTGGTGTTCGTGGTGGCGCTGGCGCTGAGCATGGGCGGGCTGGCGTACGCGATGCGGAGCATCCCGCTGGGGACGGGCTACGCGGTGTGGGTGGGTGTCGGTGCGATCGGTACCGCGCTGTACGGCATGGCGGTGGCGGGTGATGCGGCGACCGCGGCTCGGGTGACCTGCCTGGTGCTGATTCTCGGTGGCGTGGTGGGGCTGAAGGTCCTGCACTGACGCCGGTGGCCGGTCGGGGTCCTAGGACCGATGGGGGAGCGGCCGGGGGACCGCAGGTCAGGAGTAAATCAGTTAATAGGCACTTACCATGATGGGCATGACCACGGCCTCCTCCCCCTCCACCACGACCCCGTCCGCCGCGACCACGACACAGACCGGTGCCGACACCGGAGGAGTCCTCGGCGCCCCGTACCGGGCGCTGACCCTGGGGATCGTCTCGGTCGTCCTGCTGCTGGCCTTCGAAGCGACGGCGGTGAACACCGCGATGCCGGTGGCGGCCCGCCAGCTCGACGGGCTGGGACTGTACGCCTTCGCCTTCTCCGGCTACTTCACCAGCACGCTCTTCGCGCTGGTGGTGTCCGGGCAGTGGTGCGACCGCAAGGGGCCGATGGGGCCGCTGCTCTCCGGGATCGTGGTGTTCGGGGCCGGTCTGGTGGTGGCGGGGACGGCGGCCGACATGTGGCTGTTCGTCGCCGGGCGGGCGATCCAGGGGCTGGGTGGCGGACTGGTGATCGTCGCGCTGTACGTGGTGGTCGGGCGGGCGTTTCCCGAGCGGCTGCGCCCGTCGGTGTTCGCGGCGTTCTCCGCGGCCTGGGTGCTGCCCTCCATCCTCGGTCCTGCGGTGTCGGGCGCGGTGACCCAGCACCTGGGCTGGCGCTGGGTGTTCCTGGCCGTACCGGTGCTGATCCTGCTGCCGCTGGCGGTGATGGGACCGGCACTGCACCGCAGCGAGCGGGAGCAGCGGAAGACGGCGGCGACGCGCCCGGAGTTCGACCGCGGGCGTGCGGCGTTCGCGGCGATGGCCGCACTCGGCGCGGGCCTGCTGCAGTACGCCGGCCAGCGGCTCGACCTGCTCGCGGTCCTCCCGGGGCTTGCGGGTGCGGGACTGCTGCTCCCGGCCGTGCTGCGGCTGCTGCCCGCGGGCACACTGCGGGCGGCGCGCGGACTGCCGACGGTGATCCTGCTGCGCGGGGTGGCGGCGGGTGCGTTCTTCGCCTCGGAGGCCTTCATCCCGCTGATGATGGTGACCCGGCGCGGACTCTCCCCGACGATGGCCGGTCTGACACTGACCAGTGGCGGCCTCTCCTGGGCGCTGGGCTCCTGGCTGCAGGGGCGCCCAGGTCTGCAGCGCCACCGGGAGGCGATGATCCGGCTCGGCTTCGTGCTGACGGCCGTGGCGGTGGCGGGGACGACGCTGGTACTGGAGCCGGCCGTACCGGCCTGGGTGGCTTCGGTCGCCTGGGCCGTGGGCGGGATGGGCATGGGCCTGGCGGTGACGAGTGTCAGCGTACTGATGATGAAGCTGTCCGCCCCCGAGGACGCCGGGGCCAACTCGGCCGCGCTCCAGATGAGCGACGCGCTGGGCAACGTCCTGCTGATCGGCCTGTCCGGGGTGCTCTTCGCGGGCCTGGGCGGCGGCTCACTGGCGACCGCCCAGGACTCGCCGGTACCGGCGGCGGCGTTCGCGGTGATCTTCCTGGTGATGACCGGTGTGGCACTGTTCGGCGCGCTGATCTCGGGCCGGGTGCGGCCCCGCTCCTGAGGACGCAGGCCCGGCTCCGGGCGTGAGGTCCGTCCCGAGTACGAGGGCTCGTGGGCTCGGGAGGAGCCGGGAGGAGTCAGACGGCGGTACGCGGGGCGGCAGAAGGGGCAGGGACCGCGTCGGGGATGCCGAGGAGGGTCTCCCAGCCCCCGGCCGGCGCCTCGCCGGGGCCGAGCGACTGCAGCTTGCGCAGCACCGCCGGGTCCTGCGCCTCCAGCCAGTGCACCAGCTGGCGGAACGACACCAGCCGTACGTCGGGGCGTTCGGCGATCACCTTGAAGGCGTCCTCGACGGCGTCCATGTAGATGCCGCCGTTCCACTGCTCGAAGTGGTTGCCGATGTAGAACGGCGCCCGGTTGGTGGTGTACGCCCGCTCGAAGCCCGCCAGGTAGGAGTCGCGGGCCTGGGTGCGCCAGCCCGGGTACATGTCGGAGTCGCCCTTGGTGTTGGCACCGGACTGGTTGAACATGATGTTGTAGTCCATCGACAGCACGTGGAAGGTGTGCCCGGGGAAGGGGATGGACTGCAGCGGGAAGTCCCACAGCGCCCCGCCCGCGAACTTCTGCGGCCAGACCTGGAGCCCGCCGGGGCCGCTGCTGTCGTACTTCCAGCCGCGCTCGGCCGCCGTGGGCAGCAGGCCGCGCTGGCCCTCGAGGCAAGGCGTGCGGCCGCCGATCAGTTCCTTCCGGTAGTCGAAGGGCAGGGCGGGCAGGTCGGTGAAGCCGGTGTTGGTCTTCCAGTTCATGACGAAGGCCATCGCCTGCTCGATCTCGCTGTCCCACTCCTCGGGCGACCACCTGGCGACGCCGGTGGCGCCGCAGAAGTGCCCGTTGAAGTGGGTGCCGATCTCGTGTCCCTCCAGCCAGGCGGCGCCGAGCTGCTCCAGGGTGTCGTGGATGTGCTGGTCGTTGAGGTAGTCGATGTCGCTGGCGCCGGCCGGGTGCTGCGGCGGGTGGTACAGCTCGCGCTTGGACTCGGGGAGCAGGTAGAGGCCGCTGAGGAAGAAGGTCATCGACGCGCTGTGTTCCCTGGCGAGGTCCCGGAAGCGGCTGAACAGCCGGTTGTCCAGTTCGCCCGCGCCGTCCCAGGAGAAGACCACGAACTGCGGCGGGTGCTCGCCCGGTCCGAGCGGCCGGGCCGTCGGCTGGTGCGGCTGCGGACCGGTGTCGGCGGTCGAGCCGTCCCCGATCGGGGCGGGGGCGGGCGGCTTGGGGGCGCTGCCGGGCCGGTGGCCCGAGCCGGGGTCGGGCGGAGCCGCCGGATGCCCGCCCCCGGAGCCCGCGCAGCCCGCCGCCAGGGTGGCTGCGGTGCCGGCGCCGGCGGCCAGCAGGGTCCTGCGGGAGAGCGCGTCCATGATCACGTCCAGTCCTGGGGGTGCCCGTGCAGGGTGAACCCTGCGGAGGGGGAAGGCCATGGGGTTCGGCGGTCCGGGAGACTTCGAGAGCTGCGTCGGTACGGGCCGGATCGGCCCACAGCATCGCATGCGACGAGCCGTCGGCCTGGTAAGGCGGGGCGCAGCGTAGGGTGATCCACGGGTTCGCGGCCGTCGGCTCACCCGCCCGGAGCAGCTGCCCGGCGACGGCCTTCGGACCGGGGGGAGACGGCGTCAGCGGTGGGGCACAGGCACCCCGCCCGCCCCCGGAACGGGCCCGCAGGACAGTTACCCGCAGGACCGCAGGCCCGCCCGAGCGCGGCGGCCGCGTTCAGTACGGCCCGGAGGTGTGCCCGTCATGTGGCAGTCGGTACTCGACGCTTACCGGGAACGGATCGTCGAGGCCGGTCGCCAGCCGCTCTTCCTGCTGCTGCTCGGGCTGATCGGCTCCTTCCTGTTCATCCGCTTCAGCGTCCGGATGATCCGGCGCGGCACCAGCTGGTGGCCGGGCAACGTCACCCCCGGCGGGCTGCACATCCACCACGTGGTGTTCGGCCAGGCGCTGATGCTGGTCTGCGGGGTCGGCGGCTTCACGATCCGGGGCGAGGGCGGGGTGCTGCGCGAGGTGATGGCGACCGGCTTCGGGATCGGCTGCGGCCTGGTGCTGGACGAGTTCGCCCTGGTGCTGCACCTGGAGGACGTCTACTGGAGCGAGCAGGGCCGCAAGTCGGTGGACGCGGTGATCATCGCCGTGGCGATGATCGGGCTGCTGCTGTTCGGTGCGCTGCCGCTGGGCGGCTTCACCGGACGGCTGACGCTGAGTCAGGCGGCGTTGGCCGTGCTGGTGCTGTTCCTGGTGGTGGTCAGCCTGTTCAAGGGGAAGACCTACACCGGCCTGCTGGGCGTGATGGTCTGGCCGCTGGCCCTGGTCGGGGCCGTCCGGCTGGCCAGGCCGCGCAGCCCGTGGGCCCGCTGGCGGTACCGCTCGCGGCCCAAGCGGATGGCGCGCGCCGAGCGCCGGGACGCCCGGATCCACCAGCGCCTGGACCGGGGGAGGGTCGCCTTCTACAACGTGCTGGCCGGTGCACCCGACGTCGTCCTCGGCCCGCAGCCGGGCACCGCCCCCGGCCCGCAGCCCGAACCGCCCGCGCCGGTACCCGCGGCCCCGTACGGGCCGGGCCCGGCGCCCGCCTGGCGGGGGCGCTGCATCGCCTCCGCGGAGTGGTACCTGCGGATCGCCGCCCTGCTCAACCTGGCCGCCGGGCTGATCGCACCGTTCCGCAACCGGGTGCACCGGGCCAACACCGGCGAGTTCTTCACCCCGGCGCTGATGACGGCCGGGTTCACCGCTGCGCTGTTCGCCGGGCTGCTCGCGCTGATGCTGCGCCGCCGCAAGCGGGCCGCCTGGCTGGTCGCGACCGTCGTGGTCGCCGGGTACACGGCGCTGTGCGCGCTGGCCCTGGTCGTCGCGCCGGCGGACCGCTCGCACCCCTTCAACTGGGGCTCGTTCGCGCTCACCGTCGCCGTGCTGGTCGCCCTGGTGCTCGGCCGTCCCGCCTGCCGGGTGCGGGGTGAACGGGGCAACCTCGTGCTCGGTCTCGGCGTCCTGCTGGCCGGCGGGGCAGCCGTCACCGGCATCGGCGCGGCCCTGGTCCGGGTCGGCTCGGCCGGGGCCGCGCCCGGCTGGGGCGACAGCGCCGTCTACGTCCTGATCCGGCTGGTCACCCTCTCCGGGATCGTCGAGTACTCCGACCTGGACGTGCCCGGCTGGGTCGCCCTGACCGTCAACGTCCTCGGCGCGGCGCTGCTGCTGCTCACCGTCCGGGTCTTCTTCCGCTCCCCGCGCAGCCGGGTGCACCTGGGGCCCGAGGACGAGCGGCGGCTGCGCGCCCTGCTGGCACGGCACGGCGCCCGGGACTCGCTCGGCTACTTCGCACTGCGCCGCGACAAGTCGGTCTGCTGGTCGCCCTCGGGCAAGGCGGCGGTGCTCTACCGGGTCGTCAACGGGGTCGCGCTGGCCTCCGGGGACCCGGTCGGCGATCCGGAGGCCTGGCCGCAGGCGATCGGGCGCTGGCGCGAGGAGGTCCGCGACCACGCCTGGGTGCCCGCGGTGACCGGTGCGGGCGAGCAGGCGGGGATCGTCTACCGGCGGGAGGCCGGGCTGCGGGCGCTGGAGTTCGGCGACGAGGCGGTGGTCGAGGTGGAGGGCTTCACGCTGGCCGGACGCTCGATGCGGACGCTCCGGCAGACCCACCAGCGCGTCGGCAGAGCGGGGTACCGGGCCGTGGTCCGCCGCCACCGGGACGTCCCGACCGAGGAGCTCACCGCACTGGCCAGGCTCGCGGACGCCTGGCGGCACGGCCGGACCGAGCGCGGCTTCTCGATGGCGCTCGGCCGGCTCGGCGACCCGGCCGACGGGGACTGCCTGCTGATCGAGTGCCGGGACGAGAACGACCGCACCAGCGCCCTGCTCAGCTTCGTCCCGTGGGGCGCGCACGGCCTCTCGCTGGACCTGATGCGCCGTGACCGGGAGTCCGACAACGGGCTGGTGGAGTTCATGGTGGCCGAGCTGCTGACCAGGGCCTCGGCCGGGGAGCTGCCGGTCACCAGGGTCTCGCTGAACTTCGCGATGTTCCGGTACGTCTTCGAGCACGGCGCCCGGATCGGCGCGGGGCCGGTGCTGCGGTTCTCCCGTACCGTGCTGCGCTTCCTCTCGCGCTGGTGGCAGCTGGAGTCGCTCTACCGCGCGAACGCCAAGTACCAGCCGGCCTGGGAGCCGCGCTTCCTGCTGTACGAGAAGTCCTCCGAGCTGCCGGCCATCGCCCTGGCCAACGCGCTCGCCGAGGGATTCCTGACCAGGCCCCGGCTGCGCCGTTCGGCGGGCGAGGGGCGGGAGTCGCTCACCCGTGCGGCCCAGGGGGGTCCGGGCGTCTCGACTGACGCCAGGTCAGGCCGCTGACCTGCACTCATGGCCCCGGGGCCGGTCGGACGGCGGCCCCGCGGCCGGCCGGTTGCGGATGTCCCGTGCGGGCCGTGGCGGTTGACTGGCCGGGCCACCCCGGGTGCGGGCGTCGCACGATCGGCCGCGGGCCGGCCGGAGCCCGCGCCGCTCGGGGACCGGACCGAGACGGCGAGGAGCAGGGATGGGCGGGCAGCCGGACAGGAGTCCGTGGCCGGGGACGCTGGCGGTGGGTTCCGCCCTGGTGCTCGGCGCCTGGATGATCAACGGTGGCCACGGGCTCCACCTCCCGCCGCTGCCCGGCATCTCCCAGGGTTTCGGCAGCGCCACCTCGCCCGCGATGCTCGTCCCGCCCCGGCCCCGGGCGGTCCCGACCCGGATCAGGATCCCCTCGCTCAGGGTGGACGCGCCCGTCACCGACCTCGGCCTGGACTCCGCCGGTCGGCTGCAGCCGCCCCCGCCCACGGATCGCAACCTGACGGGCTGGTACCGCGACGGCGTCACCCCGGGCCAGCGCGGAACCGCGGTCGTGGCCGGGCACGTCGACACCCACGACGGCCCCGCCGTCTTCTACGACCTCGGCACCCTCCGCCGGGGCGACCAGGTCGAGATCACCGGCCAGGACCGGGGCACCGCCTTCTTCATGGTGGACGCCGTCGAGGTCTATCCCAAGGACGACTTCCCGGACGCGAAGGTGTACGGGCCGGCCCCCGACTCCCAGCTCAGGCTGATCACCTGCGGCGGTGACTTCACCACGGGGAAGGGCTACGACGCCAATGTGGTGGTCTTCGCCCATCTGGTGCGCAGCCTGCCGGGCCGCTGACCGGGCGGCGGACCGTCGAACGTCCCGGCCTGCCGATCGGCGGGGTGACCTGCGGCTTAGCATCACGCAGAATGGTTATTGGTCTGGACCAATACTCCGGGCCGGCTCCGGTGGCGGCCGCTCACGCCGGGAGTCGACGCCGCCCGGGGCAGTGCACGCGCCCCGGGCGGCAGCGGCGGGCGGCGTGCCGGCGGGCGGCTGCCGGGCCGGTCGGGGTCCGGGGTCCGCCGCGGTTCAGCCGAGGAGTTCGGCCAGGGCGCGGTCCGGGTCCAGGTGGTGGAGCTCCTCGTCCTCCGGGACGGAGACGTAGCTGTGCCACAGGAAGCGCCGCAGGTCGCCGGAGTCGAACCGGAGCAGGGCGATGCCCTCGGGGGCGCGCAGTTCCACCATGGTGTGCTGCCCCGGGGCGGGCCGGACGTGCACGTCGCCGACTCCGGACGGCAGGTCGAGGCCGGCTGCGAGCAACTGGCGGGCGAAGACCCACTCGACCTCGGGCGGCGCCTGCGGCGACGGCAGGTCCCCGGTGGCCGGCGCCGCGGGATCCGGTTCGGCCCCGTCCAGCGCGTACTCGGCGGGGAAGACCATCCGGACCGCCAGCGGGTCCTCGGGGCGGTAGCGCAGCTTCACCGCGAGCGGGGCCGAGTGGTGCGTGGAGACGATCAGGTGGGCCTGGGTGGCCTGTTCGACGGCGGCGGACATGGGTTCCTTCCGGTGGCGTGGGGCGTGTGCGGGCCGGTGGGGGGACGGGCTGGGACCGGCCCGCACACCGAAGAGAGAGTCGGAAGGGGGCTGCGGTCTTACACGGCTTTCCGGAACCGGTGCGGTGATCCGCGTCACATCCGGACCGTTCGTTCGCCGTCGCCGCCCTCCGTCCGGCGGCTGCCGTCCCGGCATCGAGCGCACCGCCCGGCTGGGCACGGCCGTCTTCCTGGACCTGCGGGGGGCGATCTGCTGGAGGTCGACCAGGACGCCGCGTACGAGCCGGTGGTGGCCGTCGCGGCGGTCGCCCCGGCCGATGCCGGGGTGCTCGCGGGCCGGTTCCGGGGGTCGGCCGAGGGGGCTGTGAGCGGGGTGTGACGGCCCGGTGCCGGAGGTCGAAAGTCGGGAGTGCCGGTAGGCTGGGCGGGTTGTCCGCTCGCCGACCAACTGCGGGACGGGGCCGCCCACATGGCCCTGACCTGCGACGATCCCCCCTCCGGAGACCGTGAGTACTGCCGCCGCTTCAGCCATGGCCCCGCTGTTCTCGGACGCCGAACCGCATGGTGCCGCCCGGACAGCCGCAGCTCCCTCGCACCACCTGTCCCCGGCCTTCCCCGGCCGCGCCCCCTGGGGTACCGCCGGCAAGCTCCGGGCCTGGCAGCAGGGAGCACTGGACGCGTACATCGAGAAGCAGCCCCGCGACTTCCTGGCCGTCGCCACCCCGGGCGCAGGCAAGACCACCTTCGCGCTCACCCTGGCGTCGTACCTGCTGCACAACCACCTGGTGCAGCAGGTCACCGTCGTCGCCCCGACCGAACACCTGAAGAAGCAGTGGGCCGAGGCCGCGGCCCGGGTCGGCATCAAGCTGGACCCGGCCTACTCCTCGGGCCCGCTCTCCCGCGAGTACGACGGCATCGTCGTCACGTACGCGGGCGTGGGCGTCAACCCGATGCTGCACCGCAATCGGACCGAGGCCCGCAAGACCCTCGTGATCATGGACGAGATCCACCACGCCGGTGACTCCAAGTCCTGGGGCGAGGCCTGTTTCGAGGCCTTCGAGCCCGCCACCCGCCGACTCGCGCTGACCGGTACGCCGTTCCGCTCGGACACCAACCCGATCCCCTTCGTCCAGTACGAGGCGGGCAGCGACGGCATCCGCAAGTCGGTCGCCGACTACACCTACGGCTACGGGCACGCGCTCGCCGACCACGTGGTCCGTCCGGTGATCTTCCTCTCGTACAGCGGCAACATGCGCTGGCGCACCAAGGCCGGTGACGAGCTGGAGGCCCGGCTCGGCGAGCCGATGACCAAGGACCTGATCGCCCAGGCGTGGCGCACCGCGCTCGCGCCGCAGGGCGAGTGGATCCCCAGCGTGCTGCAGGCGGCCGACCGGCGGCTCACCGAGGTGCGCAAGGCGATCCCGGACGCGGGCGGCCTGGTGATCGCCACCGACCAGAACGTGGCCCGCGCCTACGCCAAGATGCTCCGCGAGATCAGCGGCGAGAAGGTGACCCTGGTCCTCTCCGACGAGGCCGAGGCCTCCAAGCGGATCTCCGACTACGCGGCGGGCGACTCCCGCTGGATGGTCGCGGTCCGCATGGTCTCCGAGGGCGTCGACGTGCCCCGGCTCTGCGTCGGGGTGTACGCCACCTCGATCTCCACCCCGCTGTTCTTCGCGCAGGCCGTCGGCCGCTTCGTGCGCGCCCGCAAGCGCGGCGAGACGGCCTCGGTGTTCCTGCCGACCGTGCCGATGCTGCTGGGCTTCGCCAACGAGATGGAGCTCCAGCGCGACCACGTGCTGGACCGGCCGAAGAAGGAGGGGGAGGGCCTCTTCGACGAGGAGGACCGCCTGCTCGCCGAGGCCGAACGGGCCAACGACGGCCCCGACACGGCCGGTGGCGACGACTTCAGCTACGAGGCACTGGGCTCGGACGCGGTCTTCGACCGGGTGCTCTACAACGCCATGGAATTCGGCATGCAGGCGCACCCGGGCAGTGAGGAGGAGGAGGACTACCTCGGCATCCCCGGCCTGCTGGAGCCCGACCAGGTGCACATGCTGCTGCAGAAGCGCCAGCACCGGCAGATCCAGCGCAGCAAGGCCAAGCCCGCCGAGGAGGCCGACCTGCTCGAACTCCCCGCCGAGGAGCGCCCGGTGGTGACCCATCAGGAGCTGCGGGAGCTGCGCAAGGAGCTGAACGCGCTGGTCGCGGCCTGGCACCACCGCACCAACCAGCCGCACGGCACCATCCACAACGAACTGCGCCGCCAGTGCGGTGGCCCGCTCACCGCCCAGGCGACGGTCAATCAGCTCAGGTCCAGGATCGCCAAGATCCGGGAGTGGGCGAAGTAGCCGGAGCGGTCGGGGCGTTCAGCCCTCGCCGGCCGGGGACCGGAGCAGCCGCTCCAGTCCCCGGTGCAGGCGCTCCTCGCTGACCTCCGCGCCGAACGGCACCAGCTGTCCGGTGCCCAGCAGTGCGGCGTGCAGGGCGGTGGCCGTGGCCAGCAGCAGGGCGGACCCGACGGTCGAGTGCAGGTGCAGCTCCACCAGCCCCCCGGGAGCCGGGCGGACCTGCACGTCGCCGGTGCCGCTCGGTGCGGTGAGGCCGTCCAGCAGCAGTTCGCGGGAGACGGCCCAGGTCACCGGGTGGTCGCCGGGCACCGGGAAGGTGAGCCGGACGACCAGGGGGTCGTCCTCGCGGTAGTCGAACTCCACCTGGAGCGGGAAGCGGGGGCCGAGCGGGCTCTCCAGGTCCATCGCGAGCCGGGTGTGCAGGTGCCGCCGGGCCGCCGGTTCCAGCGGACCGAGATCTTCCGGTTGCTCGCGAAAACGCATATCGTCCCCCGTCGATGGAAGTCTTCCGGCTGACCGGTTTGTTCGGCGCCGCCCTTCGACCAGATTCCCTCTTTGGTCGAACGGCCGCATCCGTCGACCGTCGGGGATGGAAATCACCGTTTGGGGTGGGCGGAAACCGTCGGATCGGCGGTGGCCACCGGAGTGAGTCGATGCTATGGGGGCCTGGTGCGGCGACTGACGGGTGTGCTGCTGCCCGGACTGGCCGGCGCCGCCGTCCTGGCGGGGTATCGGCGAAGCCGGCGGCGGAGGGCCGCCGGATCGGCACCGGAGGGCGCCGATCCGATCGAACTCGCCCATGAGCGGGGGCGGTTGGCGGAGCGCGAACGGATCGCCCGGGACGCCCACGACACCGTGGTCCAGGGGCTGGCCGCGATCACCTTGCTGGTCCGCGCCGTCGAGCACGCCCTGCCGGCCGGAGCGCCGGGGCTGGAACAGGCCAGGGAGCGACTGGCGGCGGTGCAGGACACCGCACTTCTGAGCCTCGGTCAGGCCCAGGACCTCACCACCGGGGTGGCGGTCTCTCAGCTCGGCGCGGGTGGACTCGTCCCGGCGCTGACCCAGTACGTGGCGCTGTCCCGGCGCAACCTGGACATCGTGCGCCGGCTGCTGGAGCTGGGTCCGGCCCTCCCGTCCTGCGCGTCGGGGCTCCGGGCGCCCCAACTGGAACTGCGGATCACCGGCCCCGCCCGGCGGTTCGGCCTGCCGGCGGAGAGCGCGGCGTTGCGACTGGTGCAGGAGGCGGTCGCCAACGCGGTCCAGCACGCCGGGGCGCGGGCCGTCAGCGTCGAACTGCACCACCTGTCCGACCGGGTGCGGGTCCTCGTCCGGGACGACGGCGCCGGGCTGGCGTCCGCCGGGCAGCCGGGCTGCGGCCTCGGGCTGGCCGGGGCGAAGGAGCGGATCGGGCGGCTCGGCGGGCGGCTGACCCTTCTCTCGGCACCGGGCGGCGGCACCACGCTGATGGTGGAGTTCCGCGACCGGGGTGCGCGGAGTGCGGGTGGACTGCGGCGCCCGCAGCGGTGGTTGCGCTCGATCCGACAGTGGTACAGACCTTTTGCCGGATGATCAACTTCCCCTGTCATACTGGGGCTCCCGGCGAGGACGGTGCACGCGGTCGCATCCCCCCGAGCCGAGCTGCACGGCGCGGCGGCGCCTGGACGGGGGTCGAACTGGTGGGCGGAGAGGTCGTCCGCGTGCTGGTGGTCGACGACCACCCGGCGCTGCGGCTCGGGGTCCGGGTGATGCTGGAGGACCAGCCCGACCTGCGGGTGGTCGGCGAGGCCGACTGCGTGGACCAGGCACTGCGGCTACTGGCGGACTCGCCGGCCGAGGACGCCCCCGACGTGGTGCTGCTCGACCTCAACCTCGGGGCCGGACCGCTCCAGGGCGTGGAACTGATCACGCGGCTCGCCGGGCAGCCGGGCGCGCCGGTGGTCCTGGTCTTCAGTGCGTACGGCGCCGCCCAGGAGGTCTTCGCCGCCCTGGACGCCGGCGCGATGGGTTTCCTCGGCAAGGACGTCGGCGCCGAGGCCCTGGTCTCCGCGGTCCGGGCGGCGGCGCGCGGCGAGTCGGTCCTGGGCCCGGTGGCGGTCGACCGGCTGCTGCGGCGGATGCGCGGCGGCATCCCCGCGCTCTCCCGGCGGGAGGCCGAGGTGCTGCGCCTCCTGGTGGACGGGCTCTCCAACCGGCAGATCTCGGCCCGGCTGTTCATCAGCGAGGCGACCGCGAAGAGCCATCTCACCAACATCTACGCCAAGTTGGGCGTCGAGAGCCGGGGGGCCGCGGTGGCCCTGGCGCTGCGGGAGGGGCTGCTGCGAGTCGGCTGACAGTTCCTGGGAGTGTCCGGAGATCGGAGACATATCGAACTGGCAATCGACGGTGCGGTAGGGAAATGCCGGGCTTTGCCCCGTATCGGAGCACGGGACCCCCGGAAACCTTCCCGGATTTTGGACAAACCCTTCCCCGGCAGGTCCTCCTTCACTACGGTCTGCCCAACGCCCGCTCGACGGTCCACCCACCCGAGGCGCGCACCGCACGGTCGTGCGCTCGTCGATGACGCCGACGCACCGCTCAGGCGCGGACACCCATTCCTGCGCACAACACCTCCACCCTCGTTCCCGGCGCCCCGCCCGGTGCTCCGTCCTACCCGGAGACCGTCGGCCACCGCCGCAGAAAGGAATGTGCGCGTGACCGCCGAGACGTCCCAGACACTGGACCGCGGGGTACGGGTCCTCAAACTCCTGGCCGACTCCGAACGCGGCCTGACCGTCACCGAGCTGGCCGCCCGGCTCGCGGTCAACCGGACGGTGGTCTACCGGCTGCTGGCCACCCTGGAGCAGCACGGCCTGGTCCGCCGGGACATCGGCGGCCGGGCCAGAGTCGGCCTCGGCGTGCTCAGGCTCGCCCACCGGGTCCATCCGCTGCTGCGCGAGGCCGCGCTGCCCGCGCTGCGCAGCCTGGCCGAGGACCTCGGCGCCACCGCCCACCTCACCCTGGTGGACGGGAACGAGGCGCTGGCGGTGGCCGTGGTCGAACCCAGCTGGACGGACTTCCACGTCGCCTACCGGACCGGGCTGCGCCACCCGCTGACCGAGGGTGCGGCCGGCCGGGCGATCCTGGAGGCCCGGACCTTCCCCGGCCAGCGCCGCCCCGACCAGGGCTTCGTCGTCACCCGGGCGGACGAGCAGTCCGGCGCGAGCGGCGCGGCGGCCGCCCTGCTCGGACTGAGCGGGATCGAGGGCAGTGTGGGGGTGGTGATGCTCAACGGGCTGGTACCCGAACGGGTCGGCCCCCGCGTGGTCGAGGCGGCGACCGAGGTCGCGGACGCCCTGCGCTAGGCGGCGCCCCCGGGACGGTGCGCTCCCCGTCCAGGGGCAGCGGCGGGCGCACGGCAGGGTACGCGTCCGGGACCGGGTGTGTTTGGATGCCGGTGTGCCCGATGTGAAGCTGCCCGCAGCCCTGACCGCCCCGAAGACCCGCGCCCTCGCCCTCTGCGGCGTGCTGGTCGGTGCGCTGCTGGGGACGGCGGCCTTCGTCCCGCTGCCGTTCACCCGGACCACGCCCGGCACCACGGCGGACGTCCTCGGCGGCTACCAGGGCAGTCCGGTGCTGACCGTCACCGGCGCGCCGACCCGGACGACCGACGGCCAGCTGCGGATGGTCACCATCTCGGCGACCAGCCCCGGCGAGCGGATCAGCCTCCGGACGGCGCTCGGCTCCTGGCTGAACCAGGACGAGGCGGTGCTGCCGTCCGAGGCGGTCTACCCGCAGAAGAACCCGGCCAAGGCCGAGCAGGTGACCCAGCAGCAGATGTCGCAGTCCCAGGACAGCGCGACCGTCGCGGCGCTGAACTACCTGCACCTGTCCCCGGAGAAGGTCAAGGTCCGGGTGGACCTCGGTGACATCGGCGGACCGAGCGCAGGTCAGCTGCTCGCGCTCGGGATCATCGACAAGCTGGCCGGTGACGGCAAGGGCGGCGACCTGTCCGGCGGCAAGGTGATCGCGGGCACCGGCACCATCGACGACCAGGGCAACGTCGGCGCGGTCGGCGGTGTGCCGCTGAAGACGCAGGCCGCCGCCCGGGACGGCGCCACGGTCTTCCTGGTGCCGACGGCCGAGTGCTCGGACGCCAAGGTGAACACCCCGGCCGGCCTGCGGCTGGTCCCGGTCAAGACGCTGTCCGACGCGGTGGCCGCGCTGAACGCGCTGAACACCGGCGGTGAGGTCCCCAGCTGCTGAGCCCGGGGCCGAAGGGGGGCGCCTGCCCCCGGGCGGCCTGCTCGATCGCCGAACCCGGCAACACCGTGGTGGTGCGGGGCCGCCTACTCCCGGGCGGCCTGCTCGACCAGCGGCAGGATCCGGTACGGCACGGGGTTCTCCAGCGCGATCGCCGTCGACGCCCGGACGATCCCCTCGAAGCCCACCACCCGGTCGATCACCCGCTGCAGATCACCGTTGGAGCGTGCCACGATCCGGACCAGCATGTCCCCCTGCCCGGTGATGGTGTGCAGCTCCAGTACCTCGGGCACCGAGGCCAGGTGCGCCCGTACGTCGACTCCCTGGCCCTGTGAGATCTCCAGCGTGGCGAAGGCCGTCACCGGGTACCCCAGCGCGGCCGGGTCCACCTGCGGCCCGAAACCGCCGATCACCCCGCGTGCCTGCAGGCGGTCGAGCCGCGCCTGGACGGTCCCCCTGGCCACCTGGAGACGGCGTGAGCACTCCAGCACCCCGATTCTCGGCTCCTCGCTGAGTAGTCTGATCAGCTTTCCGTCGAGCGCGTCGATGGCGTCGTTGAGGGAGTGCACGGCGGGCTCCGTCCGGTGGGCAATCTGTCCAGCTGGAACTGCCATTTTCCGGCGCCGCCGCGCAGCTTGCCCAGGATGAATCGGAACAGTTGCGTATCGGTGTGATGGGGGCCACGCTCCCTGCACAGCCCGTGGCGCGGGCCCCCACGTCGCGCCACGGGACCGGGACCGGGACCGGGAGGCGCTCTTGACCGACATCTTCGTCCCGGCCCGGCGCACCGACGCCGTCGTGCTCGCCGTCGGTGACGCCCGCAGGACGGCCCACTACTACTGCGTCGCGCTGGCCATGCGGTGCACCGCCTACTCGGGGCCCGAGACCGGAAACCCGGAGACCGCCTCCTACGTCCTGCAGTCCGGCGGCGCGCGCTTCGTCGTCACCTCCGCAGTCCAGCCGATCACCGACCACGGCCAGCGCATCGCCGACCACGTCGCCGCGCACGGCGACACCATCCTCGACCTGTTCATCGAGGTGCCCGACGCCTACGCGGTCTACGACTACGCGGTGGACCGCGGCGCCACCCCGGTCACCGAGCCGTACGAACTCAGCGA
The DNA here is from genome assembly GCF_042264695.1 of Kitasatospora sp. NPDC056138. Lineage (NCBI taxonomy): Bacteria > Bacillati > Actinomycetota > Actinomycetes > Kitasatosporales > Streptomycetaceae > Kitasatospora > Kitasatospora sp. NPDC056138. The sequence continues at coordinate 30,142 of NZ_JBHJVK010000007.1, forward strand.
CCGCTACGGCACGGTGGTGCTCGCCGCGATCGGGACCGACGGGCCCGCCCGGCACATCCTGGTCGAACGCACCGGCTACGCGGGCCTCTTCCTGCCCGGCTACGTCCCGCCGCCCGCGGACGTGCTGCCGCCACGGGGTGCGCCCGCCGCCGGGAACCCCTAACGCACCACCGTCTGGACGTCCGGCGGATGGCCGTTCCAGGTGACGAAGACCGAGTTGACCTTGCCGCCCCGGGTGAAGTCCACCCGCAGCCAGCCCTCCTGACGCCAGACCTGCATCTGCCAACCCGGTTCCGGCGCCGCCGAGACCAGTTCGGCCCGGTCCGGCTCCATCCCCAGGGCCACCCGCCCGCCCGGGACGAGGTAGCTGCGCACCGTGGAGTCCGCCGACGGCCTGCTGCCCGTGTCCGAGCCCGTGCTCGCGCCCGGAGACGGCGACCGGGGCGCGGGCGACGCGGTCGGTGCCGGCGATCCGGACGACGGGTCGGCGGGACGGGCCGAGGCGGCCGAGGCGGCCGTCCCGACGGTGGCAGGCTCCGCCGACGGAGCCGACGGGGCGTCAGGAGCCCGTCCGCCGGGCGACGGCAGCGGTACCGCTCGCGGCTGCTCGAAGGCGGCGTCCGCCAGGACGGCGTGCACACCGAGCCAGGACAGCGCCACCGCCGCCGAGGTGGCCGCCACCCAGGCGGCGAGTTGTACCAGTCCGTTCCGCATCGCGGCACATCCTGCCGCATCCCGGGCCCCGTCGGCCCGGCGCCCCTGACGGGCGGGCCGCGAAAGGCGACGGAGAACCTGCCAAAGGCCGTACCCCGCCCCTGAGGTACAGACCACGTGACCCGAATGGCGTACCGTGCAGCCCCATGGCAACAGTGCTCGTGGTCGAGGACGACCCCTTCGTACGCTCCGCCCTCATCCGACACCTGGCCGATTCGGGTCACGCCGTCCGCAGCGTCGGCACCGCGCTGGAGGCACTCCGCGAGGTCGCCCAGGTCGGCTGCGACCTGGTGATCCTCGACCTCGGCCTGCCGGACCTGGACGGCGGCGAGGCCCTGAAGATGATCCGGGGACTCACCAACGTCCCGGTGATCATCTCCACCGCCCGCGACGACGAGGCCGAGATCGTCCGGCTGCTCAACGACGGCGCCGACGACTACCTCGTCAAGCCGTTCTCCGTCGAGCATCTGACGGCCCGGATGACCGCCGTGCTGCGCAGGTTCGGCGGCGGCAGCGCACCGGTGGCGCAGGTCCTGCGGGTCGGCGGGCTGGCCGTCGACGCCCAGCGCCGCGAGGCCGTGCTGGACGGGCGGCCGCTGGACCTCACCCGCCGCGAGTTCGACCTGCTCGCCTTCCTCGCCGCCCGGCCCGGCGTGGTGGTCCCGCGCAAGGAGATCCTGGCCGAGGTCTGGCGCCAGACGTACGGCGGCGACCAGACCATCGACGTCCACCTCTCCTGGCTGCGCCGCAAGCTCGGTGAGACCGCGTCCAAACCGCGCTACCTGCACACCGTGCGCGGCGTGGGCGTCCGACTGGAGGCGCCGTCAGGGGACCCCACATGACCCGCAGGCCGGACGCACGGGGGCGGTCCGTACGGGGCGGGGCCGGCCGGGAGCCGCGCAGCGGGCACTCGCTGCGCTGGGCGCTGATCAAGGCCGCCGTCGCCGGCACCACCATGGTCGCCCTCGCCTTCCTGATCCCGCTCGGCCTGATGGTCCAGCAGACCGCCAGGGACCGGGCCTTCACCTCAGCCGAACGCCAGGCCGCCGCGCTCGCCCCCGCCCTGGCCATCACCACCGACCAGGACGCCATCGCCCGCGCCCTGGCCAGCACCGACGCCGGAGCCCGCGACCGGGTGGCGGTCCACCTGCCCACCACGAGCGGTACGGACGTCGTGGTCGGCACCGCACGGGCCGACCGGCTCTCCGTCTCCACCGCCGCCGGCCGGGCCGACCCCGCCGCCCGGACCTCCGGCAGCACCCCGGCCCGGTCCTTCACCGTGCCCGCCCCCGGCGGCTTCGCGCTGCTCCAGGCCGTCGCGGTGGAGGGCGGCCGGGTCGCGGTGGTCGAGGTGTACGTCGCCGACGGCGACCTCACCCGGGGCGTCGGCACCGCCTGGCTGGTGCTCTCGCTGGTCGCCCTCGGCCTGGTCGCGATCTCCGTCCTGGTCGCCGACCGGATGGGGGCCAGGATCGTCGGCTCCGCCCGGCGGCTGGCCGCCGCGGCCCGTTCCCTCGGCGGTGGAAACCTCGCGGTCCGCGTCCCGGTCGAGGGACGGCAGGTCGAGGGCGCACCCGAGGAGCTCCGTGAGGCCGCCCACGCCTTCAACGCCATGGCCGACCGGGTGGTCCACCTGCTCGCCGCCGAACGCGAACTCGCCGCCGACCTCTCCCACCGGCTGCGCACCCCGCTCACCGTGCTCCGCCTCAACACCGCCGGACTCGGCGAGGGCGACGCCGCCGACGCCACCCGGCACGCGGTGGCCCAACTGGAGCGCGAGGTCGACCAGATCATCCGCTCGGCGCGGCGCACACCCGACGACGTGCCGGCGGTCGGGGTCGGCTGCGACGCCGCCGAGGTGATCCGCGAACGGGTCGGCTTCTGGTCAGCGCTGGCCGAGGACGAGGGCCGGCGCTGGCAGCTGGCCGGAGCGGAGGGAGCGGCGCCGGTACCCGTCCAGCGCACCGATCTCGCCGCCGCCGTGGACGCGCTGCTCGGCAACGTCTTCCGGCACACCTCGGTCGGCACCGCCTTCTCGGTGGACGTCCTGGCGACCGGGAAGGCGGTCATCGTCCTGGTCGGGGACGCCGGACCGGGCTTCGCCGACCCCGTCGCCGCCCTCCGCCGGGGCGAGGGGCAGGGCGGTGAGGGCTCCACCGGCCTCGGACTCGACATCGTCCGCAAACTCGCCGAGGGGACCGGCGGCGACCTGGCCCTCGGCCGCTCGGCCGTGCTCGGCGGCGCCGAACTCCGCCTCCGCCTGCAGACCCACCCGGACGGCAGTCCGTCCCGCCCGGCGCGCCGCCGCCCCGCCCGCAGGCGCGCCTGACACCGTCCGGGTGGTCACCGCACCCTCCGGGGCGGCCGCCCCGGACGACCGGGCGGCCCGTCGGCGCGGACTTCCTTAAGAGCGCCCTAACAGAGGTGTTCGCCTGGCTGAGGTGGGCCGATCGGGGGAGGGGACGCCGTTAGCGTCGGCGGGGTCGGGGCCGGGGAGCTCCGGTCGATCGGTCGTTTTGCGGAGGTGCACGGGCTATGACGTCCCAGCGGAGCCGGCGTTCGGGAAGCCATCGGAGGAGCCGGAAGGGCACGGTTGTCGGGGCGTCCGCGCTCGCCGCCGCCCTCGTCGCGGGCGGTGTGCTGGCGCTCGCCTCCTCCGCGAGCGCGGCCTCGGTCGGCGCCGCGTACAGCCGGAGCAGCACCTGGGAGAGCGGCTACACCGGCCAGTACCTGGTGACCAACCCCGGCGGCAAGGCGATCGACGACTGGACGCTCAGCTTCGACCTGCCGTCCGGCGCGCGGATCGACTCGCTCTGGAACGCCGCCTTCACGGCCGCCGGGCAGCACATCACCGTCAAGCCGCAGGCCTGGAACAAGCGGATCGACCCCGGGAAGACGGTCGAGGTGGGCTTCGTGGTCCAGGGCTCCGGCGCCGCCCAGGCCGAGCCGGGCAACTGCCTGATCAACAACACCTCCTGCACGGCGGGCACCGGACCGACCCCCGTGCCCTCCGGCCGCCCGACCTCGCCCCCTCCGACCCCGAGCGCCACCGCGCCCACCACCTCGGCCAAGCCGACCCCGACCCCGAGCGGCACACCCACCTCGATGCCCACCTCGACACCGGCACCGACCTCGACGCCGACTTCGACGCCGACGGGCGCACCGGTCGGTGCCGCGCGCTTCGCCCCGTACGTGGACACCTCGCTCTACCCGCCCTACGACCTGGTCGCCACCGCGAAGGCGGGCGGGGTGAAGAACTTCAACCTCGCCTTCGTCGTCTCCGGCGGCGGCTGCACCCCCAAGTGGGGCGGCGTCAGCGACCTGTCGGCCGACGCCGTGGCAGCACAGATCGGCGCGCTGCGCGGGATCGGCGGCGACGTCCGGGTCTCCTTCGGCGGTGCCAACGGCAGCGAGCTCGCCACCGCCTGCTCCTCGACAGCCGACCTGACCGCCGCGTACCAGAAGGCCGTGGACGCGTACGGCCTCACCAAGCTGGACTTCGACATCGAGGGCGGCGCGCTCGCCGACACCGCAGCCAACACCCGCCGCGCCCAGGCCATCGCGCAGCTCCAGCAGAGGGCCGCCGCCAAGGGCCGTCCGCTGGACGTCTCCTTCACCCTGCCCGCGCTGCCCAGCGGCCTGACCCAGGACGGCGTCAACCTGGTCGCCGGCGCCAAGGGCAACGGCGTCTCGATCGGCGCCGTCAACATCATGGCGATGGACTTCGGCGACGGTGCGGCCCCCAACCCGAACGGCCGAATGGGCAGCTACGCGATCGCCGCCGCCACCGCCACCCAGGCACAGGTCAAGAGCGTGCTCGGCCTCGGCGACACCGCCGCCTGGGCGAAGGTCGCGGTCACTCCGATGATCGGCGTCAACGACGTCGCCACCGAGGTCTTCACGGTCGCCGACGCCAGGCAGCTCGCCGACTTCGCCGCGGGCAAGCAGCTGGCCTGGCTCTCGATGTGGTCCGGCACCCGGGACAAGGAGTGCGCGGGCGGCGCGAAGTCGTACGCCGACGCGAGCTGCAGCAGCATCGCCCAGCAGCCGCTGGACTTCACCCGGGCCCTCGGCGCCCACACCGGCTGACCCCGTTCCGCCATCCGTCCTCAACCTGTCCGCCGATCGTCCGCCGATCGTGCGGGAGCCGGGGGTGCCGCCGCGAGCCGGAGGCACCCCCGACTCCGTCAGGTAATGTCGCTAGCTGGTCGACCGGTGGACGGAGCGGAACGTGGCAGTGGTGCAGGAGCAGCAGCAGGCGCCCCGGCGGCAGCCCGGCCGGGACGGCTCCGCCCCGGCGGAGCCGCCGCGCGCCCGCACGGTCCGCGACGCCCTCGCCGCCCCCGTCCGCGCGCTGCGCGAGGCTCCGCGCCGACCGCTGGCCAAGGCGACCGGTGTGGCCCTGTTCTCGCTGCTCGCCTACGCGACCGTCCGGCACTTCGTCGGCACCTCGATGGTGGACATGATCGTCTACCGCGCGGAGGGCTCCGCCGTCGCCCACGGGCGGGACCTGTACGCGCTCCGGGTCACCCAGTGGAACCTGCCCGCGACCTACCCGCCGTTCGCCGCGATGCTCTTCGTGCCGACCGCCTACCTCGGCGTCGGCCTGCTGCGGGTCGCGGTCACCGGCGGCAACCTGACCCTGCTCGCGCTGCTCGCCCACCTCTCCTTCAAGCTGGCCGGCTGGCCGCGCCGCGAGCTGCGACCGGTCGGGATCGTCCTGGTCACCGGCCTCGGGGTCTGGCTGGAGCCGGTCTTCACCAACCTGCGCTACGGCCAGATCAACCTGGCCCTCGCCTGCCTGATCCTCTGGGACCTCACCCGCCCGGACGGCCGCCGCAGCAAGGGTGTCGCCATCGGCATCGCCGCCGGCATCAAGCTCACCCCCGGCCTGTTCGCGGTCTACCTGCTGATCACCGGCCGGATCCGGGCCGCCGTCGTGGCCGGCCTCACCTTCCTCGGCACCTTCGCGATCGGCGCGCTCGTCCTGCCCGACGCCACGTACGGGTTCTGGACCAAGTACCTCTACGACTCCTCCCGGGTCGGCAAGACCGAGATCGTCGACAACCAGTCGATCCGCGGCGCCGTCGCCCGACTGATGCACACCGCGGACCCCGGTAGCACCGCCACCCTGGTCGGCGGCCTGGTCGGCCTCACCGGGCTGGCCATCGCCGCCTGGGCGTACCGCAGCCAGCGCTGGCTGCCCCGTTCCGAGGCCTGGGGCGTGTGCACGGCCGCCGTCACGGCGGTCCTCGTCTCGCCGATCAGCTGGACCCACCACTGGGTGTGGTGCGTCCCGATGCTGGTGCTGCTCGCGGCCGAGGCGGCGCACGAGCGCTCCCGTCCGGTCGCGATCCGGCGCGCCCGCTGGCGGTGGATCTTCGGGGCGACGCTGTTCGGCTTCCTCTCCTTCGCGATGTGGGTCGTCCCGCACAAGGGCGACCGCGACCGCTTCATGCCGTACCTGCACCAGATCCCGGCCGACGTGTACCCGCTGCTCGGGCTCGGCTTCCTGGCGGTCTCCGCACTGCGGGTGCGGTCCCGCCGCCGGGCGGCCGGGGCGCCGCTGGTGCCGCTGCAGCGGACCGGCGGCGCGGCGGCTCGCCGCCCGGCCGGGGTGTCCGCAGACGGCAGGTAGTTCGCCGGCGGCCGGTTCGCCGCCGACTGGTTCCCCACCGGCGCGCGGGCCGCGCGGGCTACCCCGTACGGGTGCGTGGGGACCCGCGCTGTTGCCCGTGCGGTCGGTTCCTCGCGGTCGGTTCCTCGCGGTTGGTTTCACGTGCGGTTCCTCGTGCGGTTCCCCGTGCGGTTCCTCGTGCCCGAGGGTGTTTCCAGGAGCGCCCTGGGCGTCAGCGGGCCCCCGCGGCACGCTGAGGCCCCAGCAGGCGCCCACAGGGGTTGCGGCCGATCACGCGAGCAGCTCGGCGAGCGAGTTGTCAAGGTCGACCGTCGAGAGTTCGGCGCCCGGCGGCACCAGTCGGTGCGCCCGCTCCAGCCACGCCGCCACCGTCGGCAGCGGCGCCTCCAGCAGGGCGTCCCCCGCCGGGGAGGTCAGCGCCAGGCACAGCACGCTCCGCCGTTCCGACCTCGTCGGCCAGACCCGGACGTCCCCGTGCCCGCACGCCCTGAAGGTGCCCTCGACCAGCAGCTCACGGGCGAACACCCAGGTCACGGGCGTTCCGCTGTCCAGGTGGAAGGTGATGTGCACGGCGAACGGGTCGTCGCTGCTGTACGACAACCGGGCCGGGACGGGGATGCTGCGCTCCGGGGAGAGCACCAGGCTGAGTTCGAGTTCCTGCTCGACGACGGTGGTGGACCTGTCCATGACCGGCTTCCTCTCGTGTCCGCGGGGCCGTGTCCGAGCCCCTTCACCGGAAGAGAGCACGCCGGGTGGAAGGTCTTACACACTTTTCGCGGATGTTCCGGGATTTCCCAACTGCCCGCCGTCGCGGCGCGAAGGTACTACCCTTTGTGACTGCCTGACGACTGTCCGCCGCATGTTGCGGCGGCTCGTCCGAGCCCGCCCTGCGCTGCTGCGCTGATGCCCCAGCGGCACCCTCTGCTCCGCTGTGCTCCCGCCCGCAGTCTGCTTGCCCGTACCTCTCCTGCCCCGCAGTCCTCTGCTCCGCAGTCCCCCCGGCGCTGCAACGAAAGAAGAACCACATGACGGACCGGCCCTTCGTCGGCGGCGCGGACACCGCCGTCGACCCGACGCCGGGCTACTACCCCGACCCCTCCATTCCGGGTTTCGTCCGCTACTGGGGTGGGACGGCGTGGGTGCCCGGCACCAGCAGGCCCGCGCCCGGGGAGGGCGAGGTCCTGGAGCCTCCGCGCTTCGCCGCCCGCCAGGCCCCGCCGCCCGCCGCCCGCTACGTACCGCCGCCCTCCGTTCAGTCGTCCGTTCCGCCGTCCGCTCCGGAACCCGACCTGGTGGCGGGCCCGACGCCCGCCCCTGCGCCCGGCCCGATGCCCTCCACTGCGCCCGGCCCGGCTGCCGCTCCCGCCACCGAAGCCGCGATCGGCGAGACCGGACCGCTCTTCTTCGACCAGACCTCCGGCGGGGCCTCCTTCGTGCTGGCCCCGGAGGCGGAGCTGGAACTGGAGCTGCGGAGGCGCTCGGCGGCCGAAGCCGCGGTGCCGGCTCCTGCGCCCGATCCTGCTTCGGTTCCTGTCTCCGCGCCGGCTCCCGTAGTTGCCCCGGCGCCCCTGTCCGGCCCGGCAGCTGCCCCCGAGCCGGCGAGGCGGCCCACGTCCAAGCCGCAGCCCGCGCCCGAGTCCGAGGTGGTGCCGGCTCGCGCGGCGGCGGAGCCGGCGGACGCACTGCACCGGGTGTCCTGGGGTTCCCTTCCCGCACGGCCGAACCCCTCCGGGGCTCCCGCTCCCGCCCCGGCTGCGGCCACCGCGGCAGCGGCAGCGGCAGCGACATCGGTGTCGGAGCCGACGACGGCACCGGAAGCCGTTCCGGCCCGGAAGTCACAGCCGGTGTCCCCGACGCCGCGCGGGGCCGCCGTCCGCAAGCCGACTGCCCGCGCGGCGCGTCCATCACGTCCGTCCCGCCCGGTGCGGCCGGCGGCCCTGGGGCGCCGGCTGGCCGCCCGGCTCTTCGACAGCATGGTGATCGCGATGATCGCGGTGGGTGCGGGGGTCCCCTTGGTCTCCTCGGCCGTCACCCACATGCAGGACACGCTGGACCACGCCAAACTCGTCGCCCGGCTGACGCACCACGAGGTGGACGTCTGGCTGCTGGACGCGGTGGTGGTCGGCAAGGCAGGGGTGCTGCTCGGTGTGCTGGTGCTGGCGGGTGTGCTGTACGAGGTGCTCCCGACCGCCCGCACCGGCCAGACCCTGGGCAAGCGGCTGATGGGGATCAAGGTGGTCCGGGTGGCCGCTCCGGCCCGGGGCGGCCGCCCGGCCGGCGGACCGGCCGGGCCACCCGCGTTCGGGCGGTCGCTGCTCCGATGGATCGTCAGGCAGATCTCCGTCTTCTCGGTGGTCGGGCTGCTGTCGCCGCTCTTCGACCCGGCTGCGCGGCGCGGCTGGCAGGACCGGGCCGCCCGGACCAGGGTGGTGCGCTCCTGAGAGGCGGTCACCGTAGGGGCTGGTATCCCAAAACGGCCTAAATGTCCCAACATCGTAGTAATGGCGGTGTTCTACTCGGAGTCATGAGCACCCACGACCCCGCAGGCCCAGAGCCGGAGGGGGGCGGCAAGCCCTCCTTCGACAAGCAGCAGCCCCCGGCGGAGGGCACGCCGGGCGCCCCGTCCGACCCGTACGGCACTCCTCCGCCGGAGCCCGGCGCGGGCACCCCCGGCGCGGACCCGTACGGTGCCCCGCCCCGGCCGTCGGGCAGCCCGTACGACACCCCGGGCAGCTACGGCGCGCAGTACGGGGCGCCGCCGCCGAGCTACGGCCAGCCGCACTCGCCGGGCCAGGGCCCGGGCACCGCGCCGGGCCCCGGGCCGGTGCCCGGGATGCCGCCGTTGGGCAGCTGGCCCAACCGGATCGCCGCCAAGCTGATCGACTACATCGGGATCCAGATCATCGCCGCGCTGGTCGTGCTGCCGTTCGCGAACCTGAGCGAGCAGGACGGCTACGTCGGCGCGACCTGGCTCGGGTACGCGATGTACCTGGTCTACGAGGGCATCATGCTGAGCCGCGACGGCCAGACCGTCGGCAAGAAGCTGATGAAGGTACGGGTCGCGATGCTCATCGACGGGAGCAGCCCGACCGGCGCGGCCGCGTGGACCCGGGCGGCGGTCTTCGTCGTGCCCGCGCTGGTCTGCTGCGGGTTGCTCTGGTGGCCCATCAACGGCCTGTTCGGGGTGTTCGACAAGCCCTACCGGCAGTGCATCCACGACAAGGCGGCCAAGACGGTCGTCGTCTCGACCGCCTGACCCCGTGCGACTGCCCGACCCGGTGCGACCGCTTGCCCCGTGCGGCCGTCCAGGACGGTCCGGCACGGGTCCGGGGGCCGGGGCCGCCGGGGTCGTCAGCGCTGGCGGGCGTACTCCGGCGCGGTGGGCTGTGCGGCCGGCAGTGGTTCGGACCGGCGCCGGTCGGGGGCCTCGCGGGTGGCCGACCGACGGCGCCGGTCGGCCGCCATCAGCAGCGCCGTCGCGAGTACGCCGAGCGCCACGGCGAGGGCGACCAGCGCCGTGACCGCCGGCACCGCCGTCGCCCCCGACACGGCGAGCAGCGCCACGGTGGTGAGGACGACGATCAGGGTGCCGGTGCAGAACTGGGCAGGTGTTGGGCGCGGCATGGCGGTCAGTCCTTCGCGCGAGGTTCGGCTTCCGAGGGTCGTGCAGAAGGTCTACCCCGGACCTCGGCCCGGTAAGTAGAGCCTAATTCGGCATATGCGGGGCACGCAGGGGCGCATGGGCTCACGTCAGGTCCGACCCGTGCTGCCCGAGGTGACGGAGGGTCCGGCCGTGCGGAAGCGGGGTCAGCGGGACCAGTACGGGTCCGTCACGGAGGCGCAGCTCCGGCCGTCGTCGCCGGCCGGCCCGAACGGGTGGGTCTCGATCCCGTCCGCCCCGCCGGTGTCCTCGACATCGGCCACCGAGGTCTCCAGCCTGACGCACCCGGTGCTGGCGTCCATCCACCACAGCCGCGCCGTGCGGCCGGAGGCCCGTGCGACGACCTCGTGCTCCCGGCGCTCGACCGGGTAGCCGTGTTCGGTCCAGACCCGGGCCACCTGGTCGAGCAGGACGGCGTGGCGGGCGGCCGAGACCCGGGTCCTGATCCAGCGGGTGCCCTGGAGCTCGGCCCGGCCGGTCCTGCGGCACCCCTGGGTGCCGCAGAGGCCCGAGAGGCCGGGAAAGCTGATGTACGCCGTATCGCTCCACTGGACCGCGGGCTGTACGGCGGCCGAGGTGTCGCCGAAGAGGCTCTCCAGCCGGCCGTGGGCGGCGTCGAGTCTCACCACGGGCGGCGGGTCGGGTGAACAGCCACCGCAGAACGGGAAGGCGCCGCAGAGCAGGAGCGCCAGGGCCGCGACCGCCGGGGCCCGGGTGCGCCCCGGCCGATCCCCGGCGCTCCGGCGGACCGTCACCGGCCGGCCTCACGGGTGATCTGGTCGGGGTGGCCGCCGACGATCCTGCCGATGTTGGCCAGCGAATCGCCGCCCTTGCCGTTCTTGCCGAAGTAGTTGTCGTGGGAGTCGGTCGGTGTGCCGTCGTCGACCTTGAACCGGCGGGCGCCGAACCCCGCTCCGGCCGGGTCCTGGCCGAACCACAGGCCGCGCGGGTCGACCCGGTGCCCGGCCCCGGCGCCGACCGGTCCGAGCACGCCCGCGCCCAGACCGGTGGCGACCGCGTCCGCCTTCGAGGGCAGGCGGCTCACCGGGTCCGCCATCGCCGACCCGACGTAGACGTGGTCGGCGCCGACGCTCAGCTGCGAGGCGTGGTCGGCACCGACGCCGGGACTGCCGACCAGGACCACGTCGTCGGCCGCGATGCCGCCGGGGCGCTGCGCCGCCTGGCCGACCAGGAGGGAGCCGTAACTGTGCCCGACCGCCGTGACGTGGGCCGGAGCCCCCTGGTGGGTGCTGCGCAGACCGGACAGGAACCGGTCGTACGAGGCTGCTCCGTCCACCGCCCGGTCCTTGGTGAGGACGGAGGCACCGTCCAGCAGCGGTGCGTCGTAGCCGAGCCAGATCATCGAGGCGGTCGCGCTGGCCTCGCTGCCCGCGGCCTGGCGGATCCGCAGCGCGGTCGCGGTGTCGCCGCCGGCCGCACCGGCGAGCGTGCTGTTGAGGCCCGGGACGAGAGCGGAGACGTGCCGCGCGGTGTCGGGATCTCCCCAGCTGAGGACGGCACGCCCCTGGCCCTGCTCACCGAGACCGATCAGCAGCAGCGGTGGGTCGCTGCCCGGGCCGCCGCCGTCGGGGAGTTCGCCGGCCAGGCGCTTGCGGATGGCCTCGAAGCCGTCGAGCTTCTGCTGGTCCGCGGGGGAGAGCGGTTGCGGCTTGTGCCGGTACGCGTCGAGGAGCCGGGGCAGCACGATGCGGTTGGCCTGGTCGCGGACGGCGCTCGGGATGCCGTCGCGGTTGCCGAGCAGGTCGGGGTGGTCGGCGATCAGCTTCTGCTGCTCGGCCGGGGTGAGGCTCTGCCACCAGCTGTGCACCTGGTCGGCCGGGGCGTCGTCGGCGGGCCATCCGGCGCCGATGAGTTTCCGGCCGAGGCCGTTGATGCTGTCGAGCCGGGTGGCGGCCGCGTCCCGGTTGATGCCGAAGCCGGAGCGTGCGCCCTCCGCCAGCCGGTCCAGCAGCGAGGCGACCTGCCGGTCGGCGGCGTCGGCCTCGGCGAGGGCGCCGTCGATGCGGACCGCCAGCGCCCGCGCCCGGGCCTGCCGAGGGGCGCCGAGCGCGGCGTAGTCGGGGTCGTGCCGGTCGGCTTCGCCCGGCGGCGGGCAGTCGACCGCACCGTCGGCCCCGACCGGGAACCCGGCGCGGGTCGCCTCCTCGACGGCCTCCAGGAGTTTGGCCTGGGCCAGTTCGAAGGCCTCGGCGGCGTCGCGGAGCAGGATCCCCATCCCCTGCATCGCGGTGTGGGAGCCGTCGAGGCGGCCGTCGGTCCGCTCCAGCGCCCGGGTCGCCGCCTCGGCCGCCGACCCGGTCCAGTTGCCGCCGTGGACGATCCAGCGGACGCCGTCCCTGACGGCCTCGTGGTGGGCCGAGTTGGCCCGCCCGAGTGCGTCGTAGGCGTCGGCCGCCGCTCCGAGCCCGGCCGGCCGGGCGTCGTGCAGCGCGGCGAAGTCCACCATCAGCGTCCCCCGCCGTCGGCGCCCGCGTACGACATGCTGCTGTGCACCGAGCTGTCGGCAGCGGCGTAGTTGTCGGCCGTGGCGATCATGTTGGCGCCGTTGGCGTCGACTTCGGCGGCCAGCGCGCGCAGGCAGTCCGTCCAGGCCTGGGTGCAGCGGGTGAGTGCCTCCCGGGTGCGCCACCCGCGCAGCGCGGCGGCCGCCTCGTCGGACGGCCCCTGGATCCGGGCGATCTCGGTGGGCATGGCGGCCGCGACCTCCCGGCTCTGCCGGCCGACCTTCGCCAGGCCGTGCGGATCCACGCTGATGGAGTCGGTCATCGTTCCCCCTCCCTCCCGGCCTGTCCTCGGTCGGGCGGGCCGCAGTTGGGTCATTGGTCCACAACCTTACCCGCTGCTCATGATTGGCTACTTTGGGTGTCTGGTTCCGGGGTGGTTCCGGGGTGGTCCGGTCGGGGCACGGTGGTGTGACGGTGCTTCGGTACGGTGGGGGCCTGGCCGTGACCGTCGTATCTGCCGTATGTGTCGCGTCTGTCGTGTCTGTCGTGTCGGGGGAGCCGAGCCGTGCCCAACAGTGTTGATCTGCCTGCCGGGTGGCCCGGTACCGAGGCCGAGGCGCTTGCCGAGCAGGAACGCCTGCGAGGGTTGGTCGACGTCGGGCCCTGCGGGCCCGGGCTCGCCGATGTCTCGCTGGTGGCCGGCGTCGACGTCGCGTACGACGACGAGCGGGACGTGGTGGCTGCCGCCGCCGTCCTGCTCGACCGCACCGGTCTGGAGGTGGTGGAGCAGTCGACGGCGGTCGGGCGGATCAGCTTCCCGTACCTGCCGGGGCTGCTGGCCTTCCGCGAACTGCCCACCGTGCTGGCGGCCTTGGCGGGCCTCGGGCGGACCCCCGACCTGGTCGTCTGCGACGGGTACGGTCTCGCGCATCCGCGCCGCCTGGGTCTCGCCAGCCACCTCGGGGTCCTGAGCGGTCTGCGCACCATCGGCGTCGCCAAGACCCCGTTCACCTTCACCTACGAGCAGCCCGGGCCCGAACGCGGCGCATGGGCGCCGCTGCACGACGCCGGGAACGGCGAGGAGGTGGGCCGGGCGCTCCGTACCCGGCCCGGGGTGAAGCCGGTCTTCGTCTCGGTGGGCCACCGCATCGGCCTGGCCGAAGCCGTCGAACTGACCCTGGAGTTGACCCCGGCCTACCGCCTGCCGGAAACCACCCGGAAGGCTGACTCGCTGTGTCGGCAGGCGCTCGCCGCCGCCGTGGAGCGCTGTTGACGGACTCGCCGACGATTCGTTGGTGGCATTCCGTCAGCCCTGCTGGGGTATGGGGTGGACAGCGCCTCGACTGCCGGGGCCGGCCGGCGGCGCAGCTCTCGGTCCTCGGCTGCCCGGTGGCGTTCTGACGGTCTCCGGCATGTGTTAGACATGAGGGTCGGCGCCGCGGCATGGCGCGTGACGGACTGTCCGGCCGGTGCCGGTGATGGTGGTCCTGGCGGGCTACGGGAGTTGCTGAAGGTGCAGAAGGTGTACGGGGGAGGTGCGGGGTCGTGAGCACGGGGAGCGGTTCGAGCGGGGGCGCCGGGGCCGGTTACCGCGTAGAGGTGGACAGCCTGCGGGCCTTCGCCACGCAGGTGCGAGGGCTGCTGGGCGAGTTCCAGGCGAGCGCGGACGGTAACCGGACGCATGGGCAGAGCGGAGTGGGCGCTGGGGCGTTCGGCAACTTCGCGGAGGCACAGGCGCTGCATACCAAGTACGAGGAGATGCGCAATGGCCTGCGTGATGTGCTTAACCTCCTCCAGGATTGGATTGACGAGGCACAGCGGAAGGCCGACCTCACCGCCAGCAACTACGAGGAGCAGGAGCAGGAGACCGCCCACAGTCTCAGGGTGAGCGGTGACGGCTGGTCGGTTGACAGTGTCTCCACGAATGTCAGCCAGGCCGGGTACAGCTCCCGTTCGGCTGCTCCAGCCTCGGGCGGCTCGGCGGGTGTCTCCAAGGCTCCCGCGGGCACAGGTGAACCGCACCCGACGTGGTAGGCGGGTGCGTCGTTGAGGGGGGCGTGAGTGGCACAGCGATGGGGATCAGGACGGGGACGGGAGGCGTCCGAGTATGAGTGACGCGAACACGAACTTCAGCGGATACAGCCACGGCGAGTTGCGGCAGATGGTTCAGTCCATGGACTCTGGCGGGGTCATGGCCGCCAGTGATCCCTGGCGCAAGGCCGCTACTACCCTTAAGCAAATCCGTGCTGCTCTCAACACCGCCGCGGGTGATGCTACCGACTCCTGGGAGGGTGCCACCAGTAATGCCTTCTACAGCAAGATGACCACGCTGGCGAACAGCGTCAACAACGTTGCCGCCTACGCCAACGATGCTGCGGTACAGCTTCAGGGGATCTCCGAGGCCATCGACGAGGCTAAGCGTGATATGCCCGAGGAGCCTGACCTCCTGGACAAGGTCGGTGACTCCATCGGCGATGCTGCCAAGTCGCTGGTGGGTGAGAAGACTACGCCCATCGCAGATGAGCGGAAGGCGCAGGCTGTCGCCGTTATGGATACGCTGGCAGTCAAGTACCGGGCAAGTAGTGCAGCTTTGAAGCCGCCATCGGTAGGTAACTACGACAAAGACGTGCAGGAGATTCCACCGCCGGATTCCTCTGGCGCAGAGGCCATCAGTGGTCTGATTGTCGGGGCTGGCATGGGCCTTGCAAGTGCTGGCAGTAGCACCGAAACCGGGCATACAAGCAGTCGATCGCCGGCGTCCTGGTCCGGTCAAGCCGCGCCCTCTCCAAAGGCAGTTGCTGTCGCGCCAACCGATCCTGGCGTCTGGGGAGGCACGGCCAGCCCGGCTCCCCGCCCGCAAAATCCTGGAAGCGTGGGACCTGGTACCGGGATTGACGGCGGTGTGACTGTCCCCAAAACGGGAGGTGTCGGGAGCGGGCCGATCACTGCCGGAGGCGGTTCCGGAAGCACCGGTACCGGAGCTCTCCCGGGTACCGGAGGCTGCTCGGGTGCGGTTGGCGGCGGCGGCCTTGCCGGCGGCGCCAAGGGCGGCTCGGCCAGCAGCGGACTTGCATCGGGCCGAGGTGGCCTTGGTTCCGGTGGTAGTCGAGGTGCAGTCCGTGGAGGCGGTGCGTTCGGCGCCGGCGGCATGGGCGGTGCCGAAGGCGAAGCGGGCGGTGTCGGGGGCGGAAGCCGTTCGGGCCGGGGGCTGGGGCAGCGTCCTGGTGGTGTAGTGGGTGAGGCCGGATCCGGCGGGGCTGGGCGTCGCTCGTTTACCGAGGGCGGCTCGGGCATCGGTCGGAGCCGTGCGCAGGCTGGGCAGTCCGGCACCGGGGGCGGTGCGCATGGGGGAATGCCCGGTGCCGCTGGGAAGGGCGGCAAGAAGGAGAAGAAGGGTAAGGAGCGCCCCGACTACCTGGTGGAGGACGAGGAGACCTGGATGTCGGGGGAGAAGGCCAACCCGAACGTGGTGGAATGAGTCCCTGCCAGCAGGGCAGTCGGACCTGACCGGCCGTCCCGCAGATCGGTTCTGTGGGACGGCCGCTTCGATGAGTGGGGTGAAGTGGCTTGACGACCAGCCGACCGATGCGCGGTGTGGCCGCGCTTGCAGCAGGAACCCTTCTCTGGGGTCTAAGTGCTGCTCCTGCCAGTGCAGATAGTATTCGTGACGGACAGTGGGCAATTGTAAATTATGCCGCCGCAACCAAGGTCTGGCCCATCAGCCAGGGTGAGGGTGTAGTGGTCGCTGTCATCGACAGTGGAGTTGCGGACCACCAGGATCTGAGTGGACAAGTTCTCGAAGGTGCCGATTTCTCGGGGACCGACGGTGGCGCCCATAAGGATTCCATCGGACATGGAACCGGCATGTCCAGTCTCATTGCCGGGCACGGCCATGATGATAATGCAGGAATTATCGGCCTGGCTCCCAAGGCGAAAATTCTGCCAGTGCGCATTGCGATGACTGACACGGGCACTCTTGAGACTGTTGGCAATGATCATGGCGGTCTAGCCAAAGCTATTCGATACGCTGCCGATGGTGGAGCAAAGGTTATCAATCTCTCCATCGGAGGTGCGGCTGGCGCGAGTAAAGATGTCCGTGATGCCGTCAACTATGCCATCTCCAAGGATGTTGTCCTTGTTGCGGCCACCGGAAACCTGGGGAATCACGGTACTCCGGTTGAATATCCAGCGGCTTTCCCGGGGGTTGTTGCGGTAACTGCGATCGACAATCAAGGTAAATTTTGGCCGGATTCTGATAGTGGTCCAGAGGTCACCTTGGCTGCTCCTGGCGTCGATATCTATCGAGCGCTGGCCAAGTCAAGCACCAGCTACGGTAAAGCCTCGGGGACATCTGACTCCACCGCGTACGTCTCCGCCATCGCCGCGCTCGTCCGCTCGAAGTACCCGAATCTCTCGGCCGGCCAGGTGATCAATCGGATGATCAAGACTGCGGTCGCGCCGCCCGACGGTTCCAAGGTGCCCAACAACAGCTATGGGTACGGGATCGCGTCGCCCTCGAAGGCGTTGGCTCCCAACCCGGCGGTGGACAACGGGCCGAAGGAGAACCCGTTGCTCGGGCGAGCCGAGTCGCAGGGCGGGGATGACACGGCATCGACCGCAGCGCCCTCGGCCGGGGCGAGCAAGGGCGGCGGGCAGGAGCAGGCCGCTCCCGAGAAGAAGGACAGCGGCAGTGGCTCGACGGCTGTCTACGCGGCCATCGGGGTTGTCGCTCTGCTGGTGATCGGTGGTGTGGTGCTGCTCCTGGTGCGCCGTGGGCGCGGGTCTGGCGGGCCCGGGGGGCCGGGGGGACCTGGTGGGCCCGGGGGTTACGTGCCGCCTGGTGGGCAGCCGCCGTACGGGGCCGGGGGGCAGCAGTATCCGCAGTACCAGCAGGGGCCGCCGGCTGCGGGTGGTGGGCAGCCGCCGCAGTACTACCAGCCGCAGCCGCAGCCGCCGTCGGCCTCGGAGAACCCGTACCGCTGACACGCTCACGGATGGCGGAGCGTCCACGGATGTGAACGGCCCTTCGGATAGGGATGGCTCGTCCATCGCCTATCCGAAGGGCCGACATGTTCTCCACGACGTCGAGATTGAAGAAGTTCGCCGCCCGCGCGATGTGCTCTGCGGTGCTGCTGGCGGCACCGCTGCTGGCGGCGCAGCCGGCGGCTGCCGACGGGCCCAGGACGCCGCAGGAGGCCGCAGTCTGCAAGGGCCTGATGACCAACCTGTTCGGAGGGTCGGAGCGGTTGGGCCAGCAGAACATCGATGCGCTCTGCGCGGTTCAGCAGAGTGCTGGCAGCAGCGGCAGTTGACGGATTGCCGGATGGCGGGCCGCGCTCATTGAGCGGGTGCCCGCCATTCGCTGCGCAGGGCGGCCATACAGAGCACGTCGTAGCGGCGGCCCTCCCACATGTGGGCGTCGCGCAGGCGGCCCTCGAGGGCGAAGCCGGCCTTCTGGTAGGCCCTGATCGCACGTGAGTTGAAGGAGTAGACCTCCAGCTGGACGCGGTGCAGCCGGACCTGCTCGAAGGCGTAGCCGAGGAGCAGGCGGGCCGCCTCGGTGCCGTAGCCCCGGCCAGGGAGGCCGGGGCCGAGGGCGATCCGGAAGGCGGCGGACTCGCTGTCGTGGTCGATGTCGATCAGGGCGAGTTCGCCGAGGTAGTCGCCGGTGGTGCGGTCCTCGATGGCGAGGTCGAGCCGGTGGGGCTGGGTGGCGCGGTCGGCGCACCATGCGCGGACGAACTCCAGGGTGAACTCCCGGCGGGTGCCGGTGAGGCGGCGGTTCTCCGGGTCCAGGGTGGCCTGCCAGAAGGGTTCCGCGTGCTGGGGGCCCAGGGGTACCAGGCGTACTCGTTCGCCGATCACGGTGGGTTTGTCGTTCAGGGCGTGGTCGTTGATCACTCGGTAGTTCTACTCGGCGGGCCGTCGGCGGGCCAACCCGTCTTCCGGCGGTTGTCGGCGGAGCGTGGCACCATGCCGTTCATGTACTTCGACGCCGGTCGGATCGTGCGGTGGAACTTCTCCTTCGGCGGGCAGCTGCTCGCGGTGGTCCCGGTGCGGGTGGTGGCGCACGGGGCCGACGGCCTGTGGCTGTGGATGGCGGGCGGATCCCCGGTGTGGGAGGCGGAGTTGCCCGAGGGCCGGCACATCCGGGACATCGATCCGGCGGAGTGGGCGGCCGGTGGCTATCGGCTGGTGCCGGGGCGGTGGTACGAGAACGGGTCGCTGATCTTCGAGCCGAGCGGGGCCGGGTGCGCGGTGTGGTGGCACTTCGCTCCGGAGCCCGGGTCCGCCTTCCAGGGCTGGTACGTGAACCTGGAGCGCCGTACGCACCGGGGCGACGACATCGACGTCGCCGACCTCGAACTGGACCTCACCGTCGCGGCGGACGGCAGCTGGCAGTGGAAGGACGAGGAGTCCTTCGCGGCGAAGACCGGCCACCCCGCGTACTGGACGGTGGAGCAGGCCGCCGAGGCGCGGGCGGAGGGGGAGCGGGTGGCACGGTTGGCCGAGGCACGCCGGTTCCCGTTCGACGGGAGCCGGTGCGACTACCGGCCGTCGGCGGAGTGGGGCAGGCCGCCGCTGCCTCCCGCGCCGCTCATGCCTCCTGTCCCGCCCACGCCTCCCGCGCCGCTCACGCCTCCCGCGCCGCCCACGCCGTCCGTGCCTGATCAGGCCACGGCTCGGCCCGCTCGGCCCGCAGCCCGGCCCGTTCAGCCCGGAGTCCCGCCCACAGCCCGGCCCGTTCAGCCCGGAGTCCGGCCCGCAGTCCGGCTGGGGGAAGTGCCCGCACAGATCGGTGTCCCGGAGCCGGCGACGAGTGGGGACGGGCACGGCGCCGGACCGAACGGAGGGGAAGGCCCGGCGGAGGAAAAGGAGTTGTCGGTGTCCGGAGAATGAGGGCATGGACATCTCTGCCCCGCTCGGCTGGACCGTCTCCGTCACGGAGGTCGGCCACCCGGACGCCCTGCTGCTGCGACGCGCGTACTCCGAGGAGTTGATCAGGCGCTACCACGACCGCCCGGCCACCGAGTCAGAGATCGTCGAGGTGACGGGGGACGGTGTCGACGTCAGCGAGCCGAGCGGGGTGTTCCTGGTGGCGCGGGACGGTGCGACGCCGGTCGGCTGTGTGGGGGTGCGCTGGCTCGGCGGCGGGACGGGGGAGTTGACCCGGGTGTTCGTCCGGGCGGAGGCCCGGCGCGGCGGTGCCGGGGCCCGGCTGGTCGGTGCGGCGGAGGAGGTGGCGCGGGCCAGGGGTGTCTCGCGGATACTGCTCAACACCCGCAAGGACCTGGTCGAGGCGATCGCCCTGTACGGGCGGCTCGGGTACCGGCCGACCGAGCCGTACGGGGACGACCCCTACGCGGAGGTCTGGATGGCCAGGGTGCTGGCGGGGTCCGGTCCGACCGGGGAGTCGGCGGCACCCGACCGGACGGGTGGCTGATCGGACGGGTGGCTGACCGGGCGGCCGGCTGACCGGGGCCGGACGGCCGGCGGAAGTAGGCACCGCACGCAGCGACGCGGTGGCCGGTCCTGAGGCGTGAACGCCAAGCTGGGTCCGGTAGCCAGTAGCCGGTAGCCGGTGGCAGGATCTTGGCGCCGACTGGCGGTCCGGCCGCTGGTGGGGCCGAGGGCGGTCGGGCCATCCTGGACGCATGATCACTCCTGACACCAAGGACTGGACCTGGGTCCTCCAGCGCCCCTGCGCGGACTGCGGACTGGACACGCCGTCGGTCGTCCGCGAGGACGTCGCCGCGATGGTGCGCGTCAACGCCGCCGCCTGGGTGGCCCGGCTCGCCGAGCTCCCCGAGGAGCGGCTGCGCCGCCGCCCGCGCCCGGAGATCTGGTCGGACCTGGAGTACGCCTGCCACGTCCGCGACGTCTTCCGGCTGTTCGACGTCCGGCTGAACCTGATGCTCACCCAGGACGGCCCGCTCTTCGCGAACTGGGACCAGGACGGGACCGCCGTCGCCGAGCGGTACGACTCCCAGGATCCGGCGGTCGTCGCGGTGGAGCTGGCGGACGCGGCGGAGCAGCTGGCCGCGTCCTTCGAGGTGGTCTCCGGTGAGCAGTGGCAGCGCACCGGGGACCGCACCGACGGCGCGCGCTTCACCGTGGAGTCCTTCGCGCGCTACCTGATCCACGACCCGGTGCACCACCTCTACGACGTCACCGGGATCGTGGTCTGACGTTGGATCACACCACGGGCGCCCAGGCGGGGAGCCCGTGCGGCATGGCCTCGGCGAGCACCTGCTCCACCGTGAAGTCGGCACCGGTCCGCACGGTGAGCTGGAACCGGTGCCGGTCGCCGACCCGGCGCGGCTCGAACGCGATGTGGGCGAACGGCGCATCCGCCGTGCTCGCCGAGGCCAGTCGCTGCAACTCGGCCTCCACCCCGGCCCATTCCTCGGCCGGGACGTACTGACGCATGACGGAGTGCCAGACCACCGTCAGTGCGCCCGACGCGGGTTCGACGCCCGCGAGGAACTCGGCGGCCCCGACCGGATCGACCGGTGCGGGAGTGCCGGCGGCGAGCCGGAGGGCTCCGTCGAGGCGGGCGGTGCGGGCGGGCTGGTCGGCCCAGAGGTACGCGCGCAGGGCCAGCGAGCCCTCGGTGGAGACGGGGTCGATCGGGGTGAGGTCGCAGCCCCGCCGCTCGGTGAAGGCGACGGTGGGTTGCGGACCGGCGAGCCAGGCCGGCGGGGCGCCGCGCCAGGCGTCCGGGAGCAGGACGGGCGAGTCCTCGGGGCCGTACGCGAAACCGGTGGACCGGTAGTGGAACCGGTCGGCCAGGAGGTTGAGACCGGCACTCGACCCGAGTTCGAACAGCCTGACCGGGAGCGGGTGTTGGGCGAGGGTGTGGAGCAGGCCGGTGATCAGCAGGTTGGCGCGGCCGACCTCGTTGGTCTGCGGGGGGCGGGTCATCCACTCCCTGATCCGGGGGAGTTCGGCCGCCACGGTGGTGCGGAACGCGGCCCAGGCCTGGTCGAGCGTCTCCGGGGCGAAGGAGCCGCCGACGCTCGGGTAGTGCACGGCGAGCTCCGGGGCCCGGCCGGTGAGCACGAGCGCGTGGACGCCGCCGAGCAGGCGCAGCGCGATCGCGTCGGGACCGGGGGCGTCCTCGTACCCGGCGACGGCGTCGGCGCACGGGCCGCCGTCCCGGACGTCCTGGGCGACCCGTCGGAGCAGCGCGGCGTACAGCGGTGAACCCAGTTCCTCGCAGGCGTCGGCCTGCAGTCCGATCATCGCGATGGCATGTTCGACCGGCATACGAAGGACTCCTGTCTCGTCGTGCTGTGGACAGAGATCATCCTTCGCCTGACGGCCGCCGCTGAGTAGTGGCGCAGCGGGTGATTGCGATCACGGGAGCGGACGCGGGGGCAAGGGCGGGTGTGGGGCGCGAGGGGGCACGAGCGGACACCGGGTGGCACGTGGGGAGCACCCGGTGTCGGCTCGTGGCGGGCGGGCGGGCGGACGGACGGGCGCGAGAGCAGGTTCACCACTCGGCCGGTTCGTGCCGGAGCGCGTGTCGCAGCTGGCTGGCGATGCTCGCGGTGTCGGCGCCCACCACGTCGGCGATCTCGGGGGTGGCCAGGCCGACCACGTAGTGCAGGATGGCGAGGTCCTCGTCCATGGCCGCGCTCCGCTGCTCGGGAAGGCGCTGCTGGCCGGGAAGGACGTGGTCGGTGGCGCCGTCCCGGTGTTCGATCTGCTCCGAGACGGTGGTGCGGAGGATCTGCCAGGCCGCAGCGGCCGGATTGGAACTGCCCAGGACCTCGGGCCAGACGCCGGCCAGGGCGCGGAAGGCGAGTTCGACGATCTCCGCGGACCGTACCGGTTCGTGGAACCAGACCCGGGCGTAGCTCAGGTAGCGCGGGTGGTGCAGTTCCCGGAACGCAGTGAACTCCAGTGGCATGGAGGACAGTTCGAGGAAGTCGGCGCGGCCCGTGGGATTGCTGTCCGAGCTGCCCAGGCCGGCGGACGGGACATGACGGTCGGTCACATCGGCCTCTCGATCTGGTCGCGGCGGCAAGGGAGCACCCTATGCTCACTCTAGGCCCTTGAGTGGCTGCTTTGAGTGACAAGTCTCATCAGATTCTCGGAATGGACTTGATTGAGCCGCTATTTGACGATGTGTCAGTCATAGTGCTCGACCGGTGCAGCTGCGAGGTTGTCGCAGCTGGTCAGGGTAGGTACAACGGTAGTGGCTGCAAGGGAGTTGGTGTGCCACCGTAGTTCTCATGGAGGCATACGCGGACCACCATCACGGCCCTGGCACCGGCCGCAGCCACACCCGCCGACCCGCCGATCCGCACACCGGCGGGCATGCCGACGAGCACGGTCACGATCACCCCCACGAGCACGGCAGTCACAGCAGTGATCACCCCCACGAGCACGAACGCGGCAGCCACGGCAGTCACGGCAGTCACGGCAGTGATCACCTCCACGGCCATGGCCACGGCGGCCACGTCCACGGCTCCGGGCGGAAGCGCTCGTGGCGGGGCCTGGCCCACCGCCTCTCGCACCTGGTCACGCCGCACTCGCACGAGGCCGCCGACCGGATCGACAGCGCCCTGGAGGCCTCCGCCCGGGGCCTGCGCACGCTCTGGATCTCGCTGGTCGTCCTCGGCCTGACGGCCGCCGTGCAGGCGGTGATCGTCGTACTGTCCGGCTCGGTCGCCCTGCTCGGCGACACCGTGCACAACCTCGCCGACGCCCTCACCGCGGTGCCGATCGGGCTGGCCTTCCTGCTGGGCCGCCGGGCCGCCAACCGCCGGTACACCTACGGTTACGGCCGGGCGGAGGACCTCGCCGGGGTGGCCGTGGTGCTCGCCGTGCTGGCCTCCTCGGTGCTGGCGGCGGCGACCGCCGTGGACCGGCTGCTCCACCCGCAGCCGGTCACCCACCTGTGGGCGGTCGCCGGGGCGGCGCTGGTCGGCTGCCTGGGCAACGAGTGGGTGGCCCGCTACCGGATCCGCACCGGGCGGGCGATCGGCTCGGCCGCCCTGGTCGCGGACGGTGTGCACGCCCGTACGGACGGGCTGACCTCGCTGGCCGTACTGCTCGGCGCGGCGGGCAGCGCGCTCGGCTGGAGCCTGGCCGACCCGATCGTCGGCCTGCTGATCACCGGCGCGATACTGCTGGTGCTGCGCACCTCGGTGCGCGAGGTCGGCCGACGGCTGATGGACGCGGTCGATCCCGCACTGGTGGAGGCGGCGGAGCGGGAACTCCGTACGGTCGCGGGCGTGCAGGGGGTCGGGGCGCTGCGGATGCGCTGGATCGGCCACTCGTTGCGGGCGGAGGCCGAGGTGGTGGTGGACGGCGGGCTGACGGTGGTCGCCGGGCACCAGGTGGCGGAGGCGGCCGAGCGGGCGCTGATCAGGGCGGTGCCCCGACTGCTGGCGGCCACCGTGCACATCGACCATCCGCCTCTCGGGGTGGGACCCTGACGATGGATCATGGTTCTCTCAGGGGCGGGACGGGGGCGTCACCGATGGCCGCGGGGGTGCGCCGGACGGCAGGCTGACGGCCATGGAGAACACCAGCACCCCCACCCCCACCTCCGCCGCTTCCCGCCGCTCCTTCGGCCGCCGGGTCGGGACGACCCTCGCCGGGACCGCCGCCGCAGCCGTGCTGGTGGCCGCGTACGCACCGGGCTTCGCCCACGCCGAGACGGCGCCCGCGACCCCGGCACCCGCCGCTCCGACCGCAGCCCTCCCGACCGCCGCTACCCCGACCGCCGCGCCCCAGGGCTCCCTCATCGACCCCGAGCACACCGACTACAGCGACTGCCCCGAGCTCCCCTCCGGCGTCGACCCGGCGCGCTGGCGTTGCGAGGTGTCGGCTGCCGCACCGGAGCTGACGATGGGCGGTGTCAAGCAGGTGAAGCTCGCGCCGATCGTCATGACGCACGCCGAGGGCCCGCTCGCGGACGGCACGACGGCCCAGGTCTGGGGCGCCATGCACACCGTGCCGACCGCCGTGCCGGGCGGTCTGACCGGCACCGTGGCGGGCGACCGCTCCCCGCTGCTCGGCATGACCGTCGAGCCCCGCTACGGCGGCCGTTCGGACTTCTACACCGGGCAGATCAGCCTGGGGTTCCGGCTCGCCGGCCCGCTGCTGCCCAAGGGGTGCGGCATCGCCGTGGACGCTCCCGTGAACTTCCAGTTGAAGCGTTCGGGCAAGTCGGTCTGGCTCTCCCAGAACCCGCCGCTGATCAAGTTCGCCGCGTACGCCGACGAGTTCGCCGTCCCCGCCGCGAAGAACTGCGGCCCGCTGTCCGGCATGCTGAACCGTCGCCTCGGTCTGCCCTCGGCGAGCGGCAACCTGATGACCTACGACGCCGAGTACACCTTCAAGACGTACGACCAGCTGCCGACCCGTTGACCTGCGCGTCCGCTCTCCCGGTGGGTTCCGCCGCCTGGCGCGCCCGCAGTGCCGCCGCCGCTGCCGCCGCCGAGGCCGCAGCCGCGGCGGCCGGAGCGGCCGCGCTGCGGTGCTCGCGTTCGGCGCGGCCACGGTCACCGCGGCCGCGTTCGGTGCGGCCCCGTTGGGCCGGGGTGCGCTGGGCGGGTTCGGCGCGGCACTGGTCGGGGAGGCGTGGCCCGTCGTCTCTACCGCGGGCCAGGCCCTCGACCGCCTCGCGCGCCGCGAGGTAGGCCTGTACGGCCGCGATGCCGTACACGGGCTGGATCAGCTGGTGCCCTTTGAAGAAGGGCCGGGCGGGGGCGAAGCCCGCCGCCACCACCAGGTCGCGGATCTCGGCTATCTCCTCCTCGGTGCGCGCGGTGAAGCGGACCTCCCAGCCCTTCTTGTACGTGCGGCCGTCCTCGCCGTTGCGGCGGGCCAGGTCTGGCTGGCGGACGTAACCGGGCAGGCGGCCGAGACGAAGTTGGGCGGCACGCAGGCCGGCGGACTCATCGCGTGGCATGAGGTGATGGTAGGCAATTCCGAAGGTCGGTCGTGACCTCGGGGTGGTGCTTCACCGTATGTCATTCGTCACTGTCGGTCAGACCCCGCAGCTCAACACGGTGGATCGACCAGGCGTCAGCGAGCGTTGCAGATGGCGGAAAACCGGATGGCACAGGCCAACTGCGGTCGAAAGCGGCAAGGGGATGAACGTCCGTTACGCCGAATGAGTGAGGGTATGGGGACTTTAGTGCAGGGCAGTCCCGATTTCGCGACGGTTGAGTAACAGTGCGTCAGGTCGCGAATGCGGCGACCGAGCTGATGGGGAAGGTGTCGGCATGAGCTACCAGACTCCCCCGTCGCACCCCTCCCTCGAGGAGTTGGCGCGCCGTCAGCAGAACGTCATCACGGCCAGTCAGCTGCGCGCCCGGGGCGTGCCGGCCAGGCTGGTCAGCGAGCACTGCCGGCGCGGCGGCCCGTGGCAGCGGGTGCTGCCCCGGGTGTACCTGCTGCAGGGCGGCGACCCCACGCCCGAGCAGCGGATGTGGGCGGCGCTGCTGTACGCGGCGCAGAACGGCCGCGAGGAGGGGCGCCGTGCGCGGGCGGTGATCACCGGGGCGGCGGCGCTGGCGCTGTACGGCTTCGCCTCGGCGCCCCGGTTGCCCGCGGTCACCGAAGTGAACGTCCTGGTGCCCAGGCAGCGCCGGTTGCGGGATGTCGGCGAGGTCCGGATCCGGCGCACCGAAAGGGAGTTGGAGGCGCGCTCGGTGCACGGCCTGGCCTGCGCCCCGGTGTCGCGGGCGGTCGCGGACACGGTGCGGGAGTGGATCGACGAGGGGGTCTTCGACAGCGGCGAGCTCCGGCCCGAGCTGTTGCGGGCGGTCCTGCGGGAGGCCGTCTCGGGCGGCGAATCGCGCTGCACGCTGCGCGAGTTGGTGGCCGAGCTGCGGGAGGCCGGGCTGCTGGAGGAGCCTCGGGTCCGAGCAGCGCTGGACGAACTCCTCGCGACGGAAAGGGAGTCGGTGCTGGACCGGATCGGCGAGCTGGTGGACGAGTGGCTGCTGCCGGTCCCGCTGACCGGGCCCGAGCTGCGGATGCGCGGCGGCACCTACGTCGCGGTGCCCGACCTGTACTGGCCGGCGGTGGGCGTCGCGGTCGAGCTGGACTCGGAGCTGCGGTGCGTCAGCGAGGGCGAGGCGGCCTGGGTCAGGGGCGGCCAGCACCGGATGGAGTACCTCGGGGTGCGGGTGGTGTACGTCTCGGGGGAGCGGGTCGCCGGGGAGCCCGACGCGGTGGGGGCCGAACTGCGGGAGGCGTTCGTGGCGGGTGGGGCGGATGTGGTCGAACTGGTTGTCACCGAACACTGAGCTGCGGCCCGGCGGGCGGCGCGGCCTGCGCCTGCCCCAGGTCGCACAGCCTGCGCCGGGCCGCGAACCCCGAGGCGGCGCCGGGCCGGGGCCGCCGCGAAGACGGCCGCCCCGTCCGTGCGGCTCCTCGCCCGTGCGGCCGCCCGCTCGTGCCCCTTCCGTCCGCGCGGCCGCCCGCCTCCCCGGTCAGCCTCCGACGACCGGGGTGCCGGTCAACTCGACGCCCGCCAGGCGGAGTTCGGCGAGTGCGGCCTCGGTGCTGGTGGCGGCGACCCCGGCGGTGAGGTCCAGCAGGACCCGGGTGGTGAACCCCTCCCGGGCGGCGTCCAGCGCGGTGGCCCGGACACAGTGGTCGGTGGCGATGCCCACCACGTCCACCTCGGCGACGTCCCGCCCGCGCAGCCAGCCGGCGAGCGTCTCGCCGTTCTCGTTGACGCCCTCGAAGCCGCTGTACGCGGCGGAGTGGGAACCCTTGTCGAAGACCGCCTCGATCGCGCCCGAGGTGACGGAGGGGGCGAAGTTGGGGTGGAAGCCGACGCCCTCGGTGCCCGCGACGCAGTGCGCGGGCCAGGAGTCGACGTAGTCGGGCTCGGCGGAGAAGTGCGGACCCGGGTCGATGTGGCGGTCCCGGGTGGCGACGATGTGCGCGTAGCCGGGGGCGGACTCGGCGATCAGGTCGGTGATCGCGGCGGCCACCTCGGCGCCGCCGGCGACGGCGAGGCTGCCGCCCTCGCAGAAGTCGTTCTGCACATCGACGACGATCAGTGCCCGGTGCATGGGGTGCTTCCTTGGGTGGATGAGGCGGTACGGCTGCTCGGAGCAGTGGCTCGGTGGTGTGGCCACTCTAGGGAGTGACGCGCGTAGGCGGAAGCCTGGCGGCGCTCCTCGGCCCGCTCTCCGGCCCGCTTCGCGCTCTCCCGCCGTGTGGCCCCGGTGCGAGGGTGCGGGACCAGCCTGCGCGACGGCCCGCGCGGACGCACCTGCGGAGCTGCCCGGTGGTCCGCGCTCTCCCGCCGCGCCCCGCGCGGTGGCCCGGCCGGGACGGTACGCGTCGGGACGGTACGTGCGTTCAGGCGTTGTCGGTGAGCAGCTCGGTGGCCAGCACCGGCTCGCCCTTGGACAGCTGGGTGGCCGACAGCGGCAGGGCGGCCCGGGCACGCTGGTGGCGCTCCCTGGCCGCGGCGAGCGGCTCGCGGCCGACCACCTCGCCGCCCCGGATCAGCGGGACGTGCAGCAGGTGCGGCGCCAGCTCCTCGGGTACCGGACCGGTGCCGACCACCTCGGCCTCGGCCACACCGTCCGCGTCGGGGCGGCGGGCGGCCCACTTGAGTCCGCCGACGCTGCTCTTGCCGCCGGCGGAGCGCTTGGCGACCGGGACCAGCGGGCCGCCCGGCGTGCCGGCACGGGCGACCAGCTTGAAGACCATCGCGCAGGTCGGGTGCCCGCTGCCGGTGACCAGGCTGGTGCCGACGCCGTAGCCGTCGACGGGCGCGGCGGCGAGCGCGGCGATGGCGTACTCGTCCAGGTCGGACGTGACGATGATCCGGGTCTTCTCGGCGCCCAGCTCGTCCAGCTGGCGGCGGACCCGGTGGGCGAGCAGGGTGAGGTCGCCGGAGTCGATCCGGACGGCGCCCAGACCGGGCCCGGCCACCTCGACGGCGGTGCGCACGGCCTCGGCCAGGTCGTAGGTGTCGACCAGCAGGGTGGTGCCGCGGCCCATCGAGTCGATCTGGGCGGTGAAGGCGTCCCGCTCGCTGTCGTGCAGCAGGGTGAAGGCGTGCGCGGCGGTCCCGGCGGTGGGGATGCCGTACGTGTAGCCGGCCTCCAGGTCGGAGGTGGCGCTGAAGCCGGCGATGTAGGCCGCCCGGGCGGCGGCCACGGCGGCGCCCTCGTGGGCCCGGCGGGCGCCCATCTCGATGCAGGGGCGGGCGCCGGCGGCGCTGGTCATCCGGGAGGCGGCGGCGGCGATCGCCGAGTCGTGGTTGAGGATCGACAGGACGACGGTCTCCAGGATCACCGCCTCGGCGAAGCTGCCCTCGACGGTGAGGATCGGCGAGCCGGGGAAGTAGACCTCGCCCTCGGGGTAGCCGTGCACGTCTCCGGTGAACCGGTAGTCCGCGAGGAACCGCAGGGTGTCGTCCTCGACCACGCCCTGGTCGGCGAGCCAGTCCAGCTGCCCGGCGGTGAAGCGGAAGCCCTCGATCGCGTCCAGCAGCCGTCCGGTGCCGGCCACCACGCCGTAGCGGCGGCCGTTGGGCAGTCGCCGGGTGAACACCTCGAAGACCGAGCGGCGGTGTGCCGCCCCGCTGCGCAGGGCGGCCTGCAGCATGGTCAGCTCGTAACGGTCGGTGAGCAGCGCTGTGGAGCGGTGCGCGGTGATGGCGTCCATGGCGATGATGCTACTACCACTTAGCGTCAGATTGACGATTTCTGTCGGGCGGAGTGAACCCGGATTCGCCCGGACCTCCCCCGGATGGAAGCATGAGAGGCGGAAACCGTGCCCTGATGAGGAGTGTCTGCCGTGAGTGTCGCGCCCGTGGAGATCGAGCGCCCGGAGGTCGAAGGCATTCCGGCACTGGAGCCGGACACCCCGTGGGTGACCATCGTCCACAATGACCCGGTCAACCTGATGAGCTACGTCCAGTACGTCTTCCAGGCCTACTTCGGCTTTCCGAAGGACAAGGCCAGGAAGCTGATGATGGAGGTGCACACCAAGGGCCGGGCGGTGGTCTCCAGTGGCACGCGCGAGGAGATGGAGCGGGACGTGCAGGCGATGCACGGCTACGGGCTGTGGGCCACGCTCCAGCACGACTGACCGCCGCGCTCGACCTGCTGGACCTGTGACACACGACGAAGACGGGCTGACTGAGACTCATGGCTGGGTTGTTCGAGAGTGCCGGTGGCGGCGGAGCGGCGATCGCGCTGGACGAGCTGGAGGCATCCATCCTGCGCTCGCTGGAAGTGCAGATGCTGGAGCTGATCGGTCCCGGTCCGGGCGGGGAGAGCGACGACCCGCTGGCGGCGCTGTTCGCCGAGGGGCCCACGGAGGCGCCCGCCGATCCGGCGCTGGCCCGGCTCTTCCCGGACGCGTACGGGGAGCCGGGGGCGACCGCCGACCCGCAGACCCGGGCGATGGCGGGTGAGTTCCGCCGCTACACCGAGCTGGACCTGCGGGCCCGCAAGCGGGACGACGCGCTGAACGTGATCAAGGCGCTGGACGGACTCGGCGGCGAGGGCGGCGTGGTGAAGGTCCCGGCGGCCGAGTGCCGCAACTGGCTGGGCGCGCTGAACGACCTGCGGCTGACCCTGGGTGCCCGGCTGGAGGTCGACGAGGACGACGACGAGACGTTCTACCGGCTGCCCGACAGCGACCCGCGCAAGCCGCTGGTGATGGCGTACCTCTGGCTCGGCGGGATGCAGGAGTCGCTGATCGCCGCGATGACCGGCTGAGGCCGACGGAACGTTAACGACCGGTAACCCCCTGTCCACCTTTTGGACAGGGGGTTATCTCATTTCCGGCGAATCGTCGCAAAACCGGACATGCCATGCTCAAATAACGCTCAGATGGGCGCCGATATCCGAGCGCACCGTGGTAGGACTTCTCCTCTTCCCCCACGAACCAAGGACGTTTGCCATGGCCGAACAGGCGTACGACGAAGTCGTCGACACCGAGCCGGACGAGGAGGGCTACGAGCGCGGGCTGGGCAGCCGCCAGATCCAGATGATCGCCATCGGTGGCGCCATCGGCACCGGCCTCTTCCTCGGCGCGGGCACCGCCATCTCCAAGGCCGGCCCCAGTCTGATCCTCAGCTACGCGGTGGCCGGCCTGGTGATCTTCGCGATCATGCGGGCCCTCGGCGAGCTGCTCACCTACCGCCCGGTCTCCGGCAGCTTCTCCGAGTACGCCCGGGAGTTCATCGGGCCGTTCGCCGGGTACGTCACCGGCTGGACGTACTGGCTGTTCTGGGTGGTCACCGGCATGGCCGAGACCACCGCCGCCGCCGTCTACATCAAGTTCTGGGAGCCCGGCATCCCGCAGTGGATCAGCGCGCTGGGCTTCCTGGTGGTCCTCTACGCGGCCAACCTGATCTCGGTGAAGGTGTTCGGGGAGATCGAGTTCTGGTTCTCGATGATCAAGGTGACGGCGATCATCGGCATCATCCTGATCGGCATCGGGGTGCTCACCCTGGGCTTCAGCGAGGCGGGTGACACGGCGTCGGTCAGCCACCTGTGGAACGAGGGCGGCTTCTTCCCCAAGGGCATCGGCGCGACCGTGATGACCCTGCAGATCGTCATGTTCGCCTACCTCGGCGTGGAGCTGGTCGGCGTCACCGCGGGCGAGAGCGAGGACCCCGCCAGGACCCTGCCGCGAGCCATCAACACGCTGCCCTGGCGCATCGCGCTGTTCTACATCGGCGCGCTGGTCATCATCCTGTCGCTGGTCCCGTGGACCGAGTTCCGGCCCGGCGTCAGCCCGTTCGTGGCCGCCTTCGGCAAGATCGGGATCCCGGCCGCTGCCGGGATCATCAACTTCGTGGTGCTCACCGCCGCACTCTCCTCCTGCAACTCCGGCATGTACTCCACCGGCCGGATGCTGCGCGACCTCGCCCTGCGCGGCCAGGCCCCCGGGAGGCTGACCGCGCTCAACGCCCGGAAGGCCCCGGCGCCCGCGATCACCGTCTCCTGCGTGCTGATGGGCCTCGGCGTGGTGCTCAACTACCTCGCCCCGGCCAAGGCGTTCGAGTACATCACCTCCGTGGCCACCGTCTGCGGCATCTGGACCTGGGCGATGATCCTGATCTGCCAGATCCGCTACCACGCCTCCTGGAAGAAGGGCCACCTGCCGCCGCCCACCTTCAAGGCGCCCGGCGGTGTGGTGGCGAGCTGGGCGGCCCTGCTCTTCCTCGCCCTGGTCATCGTCCTCATCGGCTTCGACCCGGACAACCGGATCTCGCTCTACGTCTTCCCGGTCTGGGCGGCGCTGCTGGTGATCAGCTACCTGGTGCTCAAGCGCAACCGTCCGGAGGCCGTGCGCGGCCAGGCGCACGACCACCTGCACGTCAAGTCCGGCAGCTGAGACGGCGGAAACGGCACTCGCGGGGACCTGGCTATCCTGACCGCATGCTGACCATCACCCGAGAGCTGCACGACGCGATCGTGGCCCACGCCCGCGCCGACCACCCGGACGAGGCCTGCGGCGTGGTCGCCGGACCGGCCGGCAGCGGCCGTCCCGAGCGCTTCATCCCGATGCTCAACGCGGCCCGCTCGCCCACGTTCTACGAGTTCGACTCCGGTGACCTGCTGAAGCTCTACCGCGAGATGGACGACCGGGACGAGGAGCCGGTGGTGGTGTACCACTCGCACACCGCCACCGAGGCGTACCCCTCGCGCACCGACGTCAGCTACGCCTCCGAGCCCGACGCGCACTACGTCCTGGTCTCCACGGCCGACGGCAACGGCGCGGGCGACCCGTTCCAGTTCCGCTCGTTCCGGATCGTGGACGGTGTGATCACGGAGGAAGACGTCCAGGTCGTCGACGCCTAGCGGCCCGGCTCGGCGCGGACCCAAGGGCCCGCCGCACCCCCTCGGGTGGTGCGGCGGGCCCTTCGCCTTCCGGTTCCGTCTCAAGGAGAGGAACGAAAACATCCGAATCGCAAGACGGAGATGTCGGAGCGGGGGCGGGAATCGATACGATGAGCCCATGCGTTCCGTCGATGTGAGCACCCAGGCCCCGGGCATCCGCCTCGTGGCGCGCCTGCACGTCGACCTGTGCCGGCTAGCCAGTTCGATCTGTCCCGCCACCGCCGACGCCAGCTGACCTCGGCACCGACCGCCGCCCCGCCCCCGGGGCCACCCCTCCCTGCCGCGAGCCCTGCGGCACCCGAACTTGACTCTTCAGGAGCGCAGCCATGGCCATCGAGGTCCGCATCCCGACCATCCTCCGTACCTACACCGACGGCGACAAGGCCGTCGAGGGCAGCGGCAGCAACCTCGGGGAGCTCTTCGCCGACCTCGACACCCGCCACCCGGGCATCGCCGGCCGCCTGCTGGAGGAGACCGGCGAGCTGCGCCGCTTCGTCAACGTCTACCTGAACGACGAGGACGTCCGCTTCCTGGCCGGTGTCGCCACCGAGCTCGCCGACGGCGACAGCGTCACCATCCTCCCGGCCGTGGCCGGCGGAGCGCGCTGACCGCCCCCTTCCCCGTCCGATTCGCAACCGCCGGAGGCCCCGTGCGCTACGACAGTCCGCTGGAAGCCGTCGGCAACACGCCGCTGGTCCGCCTGCCCAGGATCTCCGCC
Source organism: Kitasatospora sp. NPDC056138 (assembly GCF_042264695.1). Taxonomy (NCBI): domain Bacteria; kingdom Bacillati; phylum Actinomycetota; class Actinomycetes; order Kitasatosporales; family Streptomycetaceae; genus Kitasatospora; species Kitasatospora sp. NPDC056138. Next base: position 63,197 of record NZ_JBHJVK010000007.1, read on the forward strand.
GCCGTTCCGGGCAACACCGAGGGCCTGGTCAACCTCTGGGCCAAGCTGGAGGACCGCAATCCGACCGGCTCGATCAAGGACCGTCCGGCCCTGCACATGATCGAGCGGGCGGAGGCGGCCGGCCGGCTCACCCCGGGCTGCACGATCCTGGAGCCCACCAGCGGGAACACCGGCATCTCGCTGGCCATGGCGGCCAAGCTCAAGGGTTACCGCATGGTCTGCGTGATGCCGGAGAACACCAGTGAGGAGCGCCGCGAGCTGCTCCGGATGTGGGGCGCCGAGATCATCCCCTCGCCCGCCGCGGGTGGCTCCAACACCGCCGTGCGGATGGCCAAGGAGATCGCGGCGGAGCACCCCGACTGGGTGATGCTCTACCAGTACGGCAACCCGGACAACGCCGGTGCGCACTACGCCACCACGGGCCCCGAGATCCTGGCCGACCTGCCGACCGTGACCCACTTCGTGGCCGGGCTCGGCACCACCGGCACCCTGATGGGCGTCGGCCGCTTCCTGCGGGAGAAGGTCCCCGGCATCCGGATCGTCGCCGCCGAACCGCGCTACGACGACCTGGTGTACGGGCTGCGCAACCTCGACGAGGGCTTCGTCCCCGAGCTGTACGACGCCGAGGTGCTCTCCACCCGGTTCAGCGTCGGGTCGGCGGACGCGGTCCGCCGTACCCGTGAACTCCTCCAGCAGGAGGGGATCTTCGCCGGGGTCTCCAGCGGCGCGATCCTGCACGCGGCGATCGGCGTCGGCCGCAAGGCGGCCCAGGCGGGCGAGCGGGCGGACGTGGTCTTCGTGGTCGCCGACGGCGGCTGGAAGTACCTGTCCACCGGCATCTACACCGCCGCCTCCACCGAGGAGGCCGTCGAGGCGCTCCAGGGGCAGCTCTGGGCCTGACGGCACGTCAACAGCGCTGGCGAAAGGCGTGGTACCGCTCCGGTGCCGCGCCTTTTGCGCGTTCTCCCGGGGCTGTGACATTCGGGAACTTGTCCCCTCCCGGCTGCGGGTCGGTCACGGTACGGCGACGGGGGCCGTCGTGTGCCGGGGCCGTGCGGGCGGCCCGAAGAGGCTGGGCCGCACAACCCCGAGGTCGGCCTCGGGGGAGCACGACCCGAGGTGGTCCGGATGAGCCAGCGCAGCAACGAACTCTGGTCCTACGCGGAGATCGCCCGGCACATCAACGTCCAGCCCGACAGCGTGCGCAACCTCCGCAGGCACGGCCTGCTCCCCGAGCCGGACCTCACCGACCTGGGCGGCCACCCGCGCTGGTACCCGGACACCATCAGAGCCTGGGCCCGCAATCGGCCTGGTCACCGCTGAGCCGCCGCGGTCGAAGGCCTGTGCGGTCCCCGGCCGGCGACCGCCGCGCGCCCGGCCCGTTCTGGTGATTCCAGCCACAGCACGGCACGGGGACGGGGACAGAGTGCCTCCGCGCCCTTACTCTCGACAGGCGAACACAGCGCTACCGGCAGGTAGTGGCAGCAGGTGCGGACCATGACCCAATGGGGCGGAGGGGCTCGGCATGAAACTGACCGTGGTGGGGTGCTCGGGGAGCTTCCCGTCCGCCGACTCGCCCTGCTCCAGCTACCTGGTCGAGGCCGACGGCTACCGTGCCGTCCTCGACCTGGGCAACGGCGCCCTCGGCGCCCTGCAGAACTACTGCGGGCTGTACGAGGTCGACGCGGTCCTGCTCAGCCACCTGCACGCGGACCACTGCATCGACCTCTGCGCCTACTGGGTCGCCCGCAACTACCGGGTGGAGGGCTGCCCCGAGGCCATCCCGGTCTACGGTCCGCACGGCACCGCCGAGCGGCTGGCCCGCGCGTACGACATGCCCGAGGAGCCGGGCATGAAGGAGGTCTTCGACTTCCACACCCTCAACTCGGGCACCATCCGGCTGGGGCCGCTGCAGGTCACCGCCGTGCCCGTGAACCACCCGGTCGAGGCGTACGCCTTCCGGATCGAGCACGGCGGCCGCAGCCTGGTCTACTCCGGGGACACCGGCGAGAGCGCCGAGCTGGTCGAACTCGCCCGGGGCGCCGACCTCTTCCTCTGCGAAGCCGCCTTCACCCACGGCAAGGAGGAGATCGAGGCCGTCCACCTGAACGGCCGTCAGGCCGGCGAGCACGCCGAGGCCGCCGGGGTCGGGCGCTTGGTGCTCACCCACATCCCGCCGTGGACGGACGCCGAGAGCAACCGGCTGGACGCCGCCAAGGAGTACCGCGGCCCGATCGAACTCGCCCGTGCGGGCGCCACGTACGAGGTCTAGCGCGGCCGTCCCCGGCGTCCTCGGTGGGCGGGCCGGGGCCTGGAGGGCTTCGGGGGGTTCCTCCCGCCCGGGCGTCAACTCTGCGGCCGGTGGGCCGAGTTCCCTGCCGTCGAGGGGCGGGCGCCGCGACGCGAGCGGTCCGCATCGTGGGACCCGCGTCCGCACGGCGGCGGCGCCGGTTCCGAGCCGTGTGCACGCCTCCCGTCCCGGTCGGCGGTAGCCCCGGGGCGGGAGGCGTGCCGGACGGACGGACCCCGCCCTGCTGAGCGGGGCGGGGTCCGTGGCCGTGGCCGGGGTGGGCGTCAGGCCTTGGTGATGTCCTCGAGCTCCTCCTCGGGCTCACGGCCCGGGGTGGGGAGGTTGAACTTGGTGATCGCGAAGCGGAAGAGCACGTAGTAGAGCGCCGCGAAGACCAGGCCGATCGGGACGATCAGCCACGGCTCGGTCGCCTTGCTGTACGAGAGGACGTAGTCGATCAGACCACCGGAGAAGGTGAACCCGTCGTGGACTCCCAGGGCCCAGGTGATGCCCATCGAGAGGGCGGTCAGCACGGCGTGGATCGCGTACAGGACCGGGGCGATGAACATGAAGGAGAACTCGATCGGCTCGGTGACACCGGTGACGAAGGAGGTCAGCGCGAGCGAGATCATCATGCCCAGCACGGCCGGACGGCGCTCGGGGCGGGCGCAGTGCGCGATGGCGATGGCGGCGGCCGGGAGCGCGAACATCATGATCGGGTAGAAGCCCGACATGAACTGTCCGGCGGTGTGGTCGCCGGCGAAGAAGCGGGTCAGGTCACCGTGGACGACGGTGCCGTCCGCCTTGGTGTAGTCACCGGCCTGGAACCAGGCGTAGGAGTTGACGAACTGGTGCATGCCGACCGGCAGCAGACCGCGGTTGATCAGACCGAACGCGCCGGCGCCGAACGCACCGGCACCGATCAGCGTGTTGTTCAGGCTGCCGATGGCGTCGCCGACCGGGCCCCAGCAGAGGGCGAAGAGCACGCCGACGGCGGTGCCGACGAAGGCCATGATGATCGGGACGAGCCGGCGGCCGTTGAAGAAGCCGAGCCAGTCGACCAGCTTGGTGCGGTGGTACTTCTGCCAGAGGACCGCGCTGAGCAGGCCGATGACGATACCGCCGAGCACGCCCGGGTTCTGGTACGTCGCGGCGACCCACTTGCCGTTGTCGATGTGGCCCTCGGTGATCGGGAACGCGGTCAGCACGTTCTTGTAGGTCAGGAAGCCGACCAGGGCGGCCAGCGCCGTGGAGCCGTCGGCCTTCTTGGCGAAGCCGATCGCGATACCGACCGCGAAGAGCAGCGGAAGGTTGTCGAAGACGGCACCGCCGGCGGTCGAGAAGACCGCGGCGACCTTGTCCCAGCCGAGACGGTCCTTGCCGAAGACGTCATCCTGGCCCAGCCGAAGCAGCAGACCGGCCGCGGGCAGGACCGCGATCGGGAGCTGGAGGCTGCGGCCGATCTTCTGCAGGCCCTGCAGCAGGCTCTGGCCGAACTGCTTGGCGGGGGAAGGGGCCGGTGCCGCAGCGGGCGTCGATGCCTGCGCAGTCGTACTCATGGGGGATGGTTCCTAACGACAGGGCGGCCCGGATCGGGGACGGTGCTGGAGGGGTTCCGAAACCGCGAACTGGTCTACACCACTAGTGGTGTAGACCAGTTTTGTAGCACGTGCGGACAAGGGGGGGAAGGGTCAGGAGCCGCGCAGGTCGGAAGCGCTATGAAATCGAAACCTTGTTGCCGATTAATGATCATGATTACCCGGCGTGACCGTGATTTTGGAGAGTTGCGCAACAAAAACACCGTCGGCGGCGAAGGCGCAGGTCAGTCCTTGGTGACGTCCTCGACGTCGGACTCGTCCTCGCGCCCCAGGGTCTTCAGGTCGAACCTGACGATGATGAATCGGAACAGCGTGTAGTACACCAGTGCGAAACAGAGTCCGATCGGAATAACCAGCCACGGCCTGGTGGCCAGCCCCCAGTTGATCACGTAGTCGATCAGGCCCGCCGAGAAGCTGAAGCCCGCATGCACCCCGAGGGCCCAGGTGACGGCCATCGACGCACCCGTCAGCACGGCGTGCACCCCGTACAGGGCCGGCGCGACGTAGGCGAAGGAGTACTCGATCGGTTCGGTGACGCCGGTGACGAAGGACGTCAGCGCCACCGAGGTCATCAGGCCGTAGATCTCCTTGCGGCGGTGCGGCTTCGCGGAGTGCGCGATGGCCATCGCGGCGGCGGGCAGAGCGAACATCATGACCGGGAAGAATCCCGAGGTGAACTGCCCGGCCGTCGGGTCGCCCGCCAGGAAGCGCGGGATGTCGCCGTGGACCACGCTGCCGTCCGGCTTGACGAAGTCGCCGAACTGGAACCAGACGAAGGTGTTCAGCAGCTGGTGCATGCCGATCAGCAGCAGCGCGCGGTTGCCGAGGCCGAAGATGCCCGAACCGACCGCGCCCAGGTCGGAGAGCCACCTGCTGAAGGAGGTGAGCGCGTCCCCGACCGGCGGCCAGACCCACAGGGCGAGGCAGGCGAAGGCGAGCCCGACCAGGGCGGTGATCATCGGGACGAGCCGGCGGCCGTTGAAGAAGCCGAGCCAGTCCACCAGTCTGGTCCGGTGGAACCGCACCCACAGCCAGGCGGAGGCCAGGCCGATCAGGATGCCGCCCAGCACGCCCGGGTTCTGGTACGTCGCCGCTGCCGCCCGCGCCGAGGAGAAGTCCACGCACTGGTCGCCGACCAGCACGGTCGGCGCCTTGCAGGCGACCGGGAAGGCGTGCAGCACCTTGTAGTAGACGAGGAAGCCGACGACGGCGGCGAGCGCGGTGGAGCCGTCGGCCTTCTTGGCCATGCCGATCGCCACGCCGATGCAGAACAGCAGCGGCAGGCCGAGCGAGGAGTCCAGCAACGCACCGCCGGCGGCGGCGAAGACCCGGGCCACGTTGTCCCAGCCGAGACCGTCCCTGCCGAAGACGTCGTCCTGGCCGAGCCCGTTCAACAGGCCCGCCGCGGGCAGCACCGCCACCGGGAGCTGGAGGCTGCGCCCCATCTTCTGCAGGCCGCCGTAGAGGTTGTGCCACCACCGGGCCCGGGGGACCGCGGCGCCTGCTGAACTCATCCTCGCCCTCCGGGTGCGGTGGTCGTCGGGTCGGAGCGGCCGACGGGAACAGCCGATCGCCGAACAGCCGATCGCCGGACGGCCTGCCGCCGGACGGTCGATCGATCGCCGAACCGCCGATCGCGGAACACCGGGGCCCGGTCCCGCGTTGAGTGAAGTGCACCTAATATTGGTGTAGACCACTGTTGGCAGATTCGGCTGCGCCGGACCCGGTCCCACTGATCGTCATCCTCGGATGAAGATCAGTAACCTGCGCGCCGGAATGCTCCAAAAGTGGACTAACGTGGCATACCGGTCGGTCTCGGGTGATGCTGGTCGCGCTGCCCGACGGCGCGACATCTGAGCCCGCATCAACTCCGGCAGTGACCACACCGCACCGAGCAGGACGGCACCCGGCAGAGCAGCCGACGCGCCGAGACAGAGGGAGAAAGACATGGCCAGCAAGGCTGAGAAGATCGTCGCCGGCCTCGGCGGGATCGACAACATCGAAGAGGTCGAGGGCTGCATCACCCGCCTGCGGACCGAGGTCGTCAACCCCGAGCTCGTCGATGAAGCCGCCCTCAAGGCCGCCGGAGCCCACGGTGTGGTGAAGATGGGCACCGCGATCCAGGTCGTCATCGGCACCGACGCCGACCCGATCGCCGGTGAGATCGAGGACATGATGGACTGAGCCCACGGGCTCACCGCGAAGGCCCACCGACCACCCGGCCGGTGGGCCTTCGCACATGCCGCGAGCACACCTGCCGCGAGCGACTAGGCTCGGAGGCTATGTCACGCATCGACGGCCGCACCCCCGACCAGCTCCGCCCCATCACCATCGAACGGGGCTGGAGCAAGCACGCCGAAGGCTCCGTCCTCATCACCTACGGCGACACCAAGGTGCTCTGCACCGCCAGCGTCACCGAAGGCGTCCCCCGCTGGCGCAAGGGCAGCGGCGAAGGCTGGGTCACCGCCGAGTACTCCATGCTCCCGCGCGCCACCAACACCCGCGGCGACCGCGAATCCGTCCGCGGCAAGATCGGCGGCCGCACCCACGAGATCAGCCGGCTGATCGGCCGCTCCCTGCGCGCCGTCATCGACCACCGCGCGCTCGCCGAGAACACCATCGTGCTCGACTGCGACGTGCTCCAGGCCGACGGCGGCACCCGCACCGCCGCCATCACCGGCGCGTACGTCGCCCTGGTCGACGCCGTCTCCTGGGCCCGCGACAAGAAGCTGCTGCGCGCCAAGGGCCAGCCGATCACCGGCGGCGTCTCCGCCGTCAGCGTCGGCATCATCGACGGCGTCCCGATGCTCGACCTCCAGTACGAGGAGGACGTCCGGGCCGAGACCGACATGAACATCGTCTGCACCTCCGACGGCCGCTTCGTCGAGGTCCAGGGCACCGCCGAAGGCGCCCCCTTCGACCGCAACCTGCTCGACCAGCTGCTCGACCTCGGCACCCTCGGCTGCGCCGAACTGGACGAGATCCAGCGCAAGGCCCTGCAGGGCTGACCCCCCGTCAACACCGGACGGGTTCCGGGTGCGGCCGCTGTACAGGCCGGGCCCGGAACCCGTACCGTTCGCCGCAGTGGTCCGACTCCGGGAACCATCGGCACCTCGCTGGTCGTCATCCGTTACCGGACCAGCCCAGCGCCATCACCGGAGGAACAGCGATGCAGCACAGCATCAACCGCTCCACCACCCTTGCCGTGGCCGCACTCATCCTCCTCCTGCCACTCAGCGCCGTCAGCTGCTCCGCCGCCCAGAAGGCGATCGACTGCGGCAACACCGCCGTGAAGATCACCGGCGATGTCGCGGACGCCGGAACCGCCTTCAACAACGCCGACAAGGACCCGCAGGCGGCGGGCCAGGCCCTGCAGAAGCTCAAGAAGGACCTTGACCAGCTCGGCCGCAACTCCAGCGACACCGACGTCGCCAAGGCCGTCGGCGACCTCCAGACCCAGGTCGACAAGGCGCAGACCGCGATCGACGCCAACCGGGTGCCCGACCTGCAGCCGCTCAGCGACGCGGCGTCCAAGCTCACCAAGGTCTGCACCGGCTGAGCCCCGCTCCGCAGGTCAGTAGGGTGGGCTGCATGACTACCCGACGCCTCGTCCTCGCCACCCGAAACCAGCACAAGGTCGCCGAGCTGCTCGCCATCCTCGGCGAATCGGGCCTGGACGTCGAACTCGTCGGCGCCGACGCCTACCCCGAGATCCCGGACGTTCCCGAGACCGGTGTCACCTTCGCCGAGAACGCCCTGCTGAAGGCGCACGCCCTGGCCCGCGCCACCGGACTGCCCGCCGTCGCCGACGACTCCGGCCTCTGCGTGGACGTGCTGGGCGGCGCCCCCGGTATCTTCTCCGCCCGCTGGGCCGGCAAGCACGGCGACGACCGCGCCAACCTGGACCTGCTGCTCGCCCAGCTCTCCGACATCTCCGACCCGCACCGGGGCGCCCACTTCGCCTGCGCCGCCGCGCTCGCCCTCCCCGACGGCACCGAGCGCGTGGTCGAGGGCCGCCTGACCGGCACCCTGCGCACCACCCCCGCCGGCGACGGCGGCTTCGGCTACGACCCGATCCTCGAACCCCTCGGTGAGACCCGCACCTGCGCCGAGCTGACGGCCGCCGAGAAGAACGCCATCAGCCACCGCGGCCAGGCCTTCCGCGCCCTGGCCCCGGTGGTCCGCGAACTGCTCGGCTGACACGACGTCGGCCGGGAAAGTGAAAGCCCTTCTTCCTTCGAATCGAAGGAAGAAGGGCTTCTTTGACAGGTACGCCCGGTGGGACTCGAACCCACGACCCTGCGGACCTAAACCGCAGCCCTCTCGCCAGCTGGGGTACGGGCGCCTGGCACAGCCAGCCTACCGTCTGCGAATCGCGCGTGGGTAGCGGCAGCCGGTGAGGTCGGCTGGGCGTCGTCAGGACACGGCCGGGGGTTGCCTGTTCCGGCCGCAGTAGGTCGGCGTGACGGAGTGGCAGTTGGGACACAGCAGACGCAGGTTCTCGACCCGGTTGTCGAGCCAGTCCCCGTTGACGTGGTCCACCTCCAGCGTCATCGGCTGCCCCAGCCAGACCGGTGGGGTGCCGCACATCCGGCAGACGTCGGCGTGGCCGATGTGCACCAGCATCGCCCGCAGGCGGTCGCCGGGAATCCGGGGACTCCCCGGCGGAAGCCGCCTGAGCAGCTCCTCCGGCTTGCATCGCGGGCCGGTCTTGCGGCCTCTGCCGTGCTGCTGCCCGGTGAAGTGGCCGGTGTCGATCCCGTGCAGCTCGATGCTCGCCTTCAGCTTCGCGCGTGCCGCCCCACCGTCGACCAGGCCGAGAGCGCGGAGAGTGCCGGCGATGCTGCGGTTGTCGGCGACCGCCCGGGCCAGTTCGGCCTCGGGGACCTGCAGCGTGCGAGCCGTGCCGTCGCCCCGGAAGGCGAAGTGTGAGGTGTCTATGCCGAACCGGGACAGCTGCTTCTTGAAGTGCGAGTAGATGCTGCCGTACGGGGTGATGCCCAGGTGGTCGAGCATCCCGTTGATGCTGGTGCTGTCTGCCGCGGCCGCTGCCAGCTGCTCCCGGGTGTACCGACGGCGTCCGTAGTCGGGCCGGCCCTGGTTGAAGTGCGAGGTGTCGATTCCGTAGTGCTTGAGCCGTCTGCTGAGGTAGCTGTGGGTGCCGCCCGCCATGGGGACGCCGAGCCTGCGCATCATGTCGTTGATGCTGGCGGACTCGGCGGCGAGCGCGGTGAGTAGTTCGCGGGTGTACTTGACCGGCACTGGTACCCCTCCCGGGCCTTGTGGTGCGCCCGTCCCCCGAGGGGGGAACGAGTGGTGGGGGGTGGGGGTCACGGGTGGGCGGGGGGTGAGGACGTGATGAGAGTCACCGGGGGGACTTGACAGTGGATGGCTGCCAATTGGTACAGACCTATTGACCCATGTGGTTCAGACCACATACGGTCACGCCAACCTGCAGCTTGGCAGCCGGGCGAGTTGACCGGGGGTCGGCTGCGGGGTGTGCCCGTAACCCCCACCCGCGCGTCCCCACAGCGCGCCGACACTCACTCCTGGAGGCCGAGTGTTGATCCGAACCAGGGCGGAGCAGCGTCCCCCCGCCGCCGGCCGCCGGACCACCGGTCCGCGGGTGGCGTTCGCCGCCGCGGCCGCCGCCGGGTTGGCCGGCCTGCTGGTCGCCACGCTGGGTGCCGCGCCCTCGCGGGCGTCGGCCCTGGTCGACAACCAGTCCTGTCGCCCCGACGGCATGTACACCACTCCCGGGGTGGACGTGCCGTACTGCAACGTCTACGACAGCTCCGGCCGCGAGCTGATGGGCGCGGACCACCAGCGCCGCATCATCGGCTACTTCACCGGCTGGCGGACCGGCAAGGACGGCACGCCCGCCTACCTGGTGAACAACATTCCCTGGGACAAGGTCACCCACCTCAACTACGCCTTCGCGCACGTCGGCGGCGACAACAGGCTCTCGGTCGGCTCGGACGGTCCGGACAACGCCGCGACCGGGATGACCTTCCCGGGTGTCGCGGGTGCGGAGATGGACCCGTCACTCCCGTACCAGGGGCACTTCAACCTTCTGGGCAAGTACAAGAAGCAGTACCCGAACGTCAAGACCATGATCTCGGTGGGCGGTTGGGCCGAGACCGGCGGCTACTTCGGGGACGACGGCAAGCGCGTCGGATCGGGCGGCTTCTACTCGATGACGGTCAACGCGGACGGCAGCGTCAACCAGGCCGGTATCGACACCTTCGCCGACTCCGCGGTGGCGTTCGTCAAGAAGTACGGCTTCAACGGGGTCGACCTCGACTACGAGTACCCGACCTCGATGAAGGACGCGGGCAATCCGCTGGACTGGTCGACCGCCAACGCCAAGCGCGGTTCGCTGGTGAAGGGGTACGCCGCGCTGCTGAGGACCGTGCGCGAGAAGCTGGACCGCGCCTCGGCCGCCGACGGCAGGTACTACCTGCTGTCGATCGCCGCGCCCTCCTCCGGCTACCTGCTGCGCGGCATCGAGACCTTCCAGGTCACCCAGTACCTGGACTACGTCAACGTGATGTCGTACGACCTGCACGGCGCCTGGAACAAGTACGTCGGCCCGAACGCCGCGCTCTACGACGACGGCAAGGATGCCGAGTTGGCCGCCGCCAACGTGTACGGCACCTCGCAGTACGGCGGGATCGGCTACCTGAACACCGACTGGGCGTACCACTACTTCCGCGGTGCGATGCCGGCCGGCCGGATCAACATGGGCCTGCCGTACTACACCCGGGGGTTCAGGAACGTCACCGGCGGCACCAACGGTCTCTGGGGCACCTCGTCCACCAACACCTGTCCGGCCGGATCGGGGCTGACCACCTGCGGTGACGGTGCGGTCGGCATCGACAACCTGTGGCACGACCTGGACGACAACGGCAAGGAGTCCCCGGCGGGTTCGAACCCGATGTGGCACGCCAAGAACCTGGAGAACGGCGTCCTGCCGGACTACCTGGGCAAGTACGGCGTGAGCGACACCGCGCTGCAGGGCACCTACGGCCGCAACTACAGCTCCTCGCTGGTCGCGCCGTGGCTGTGGAACGACACCAAGAAGGTGTTCCTCTCCACCGAGGACGAGCAGTCGGTCGGTGCCAAGGCGGACTACCTGGTGAACCAGGGCGCGGGCGGCGCGATGATCTGGGAGCTGGCGGGCGACTACAGGTGGGACGCCACCGCGAACGGCGGCAAGGGCGAGTACGTGCCCGGGTCGACGCTGACCTCGCTGCTGTACGACAAGTTCAAGGCCTCGTCGCCGTACGGCGCGACCCGCTCGACGGTCCCGCTGCCGGACCGGACGCTGCCGATCGACGTGTCGTTCACCAACTTCGCGCTGGGTGACTCCAACTACCCGATCAACCCGAAGATCCACATCGTCAACAACTCGCAGCTGACCCTGCCGGGCGGGACCGAGTTCCAGTTCGACTACGGCAACTCGGCTCCGGGCAACGCCAAGGACCAGTCCGGCTTCGGGCTGACGGTCATCCGGCAGGACAACACCGGGGGCAACAACATCGGCGGCCTGAAGGGGACGTACAACCGCGTCTCGGTGAAGCTGCCCGGCTGGCAGTCGCTGGCGCCCGGTGCCTCGATCGACGTGGACTTCGTCTACTACCTGCCGGTGACCACCCCGGCGAACTGGACGGTCAACGTCGGCGGCACGCTGTACGGCCTCGCCGGGGACTACACCCGGGGTGCGAGCGGCAGCACCTCCTCGCCGAGCCCGAGCGGCGGGACGTCCTCGTCGCCGGGCTCCCCGCCGTCGGGCAGCCCGAGCCCCTCCCCCTCGTCGAGCCCGAGCAGCAGCCCGAGTTCCAGTCCGAGCGGCTCTCCGTCGTCGAGCCCGAGCAGCAGTCCCAGCAGCGGCCCGAGCACGCCGACGAGCTGCACCGGCGCGCCGAGCTGGAGTGCGGCGACCGTCTACGCCACCACGGGCACCAAGGTGTCCTGGAGGGGCCACTACTACAGCAACAAGTGGTGGACCACGGGTGAGGACCCCTCGACCACCGGTCAGTGGGGTGTCTGGAGCGACCTCGGGCCCTGCTGACCCGAGGTGACGGACGGCGGTGGCGGTGCACCCAGTCGGGGGGTGTGCCGCCACCGCTGCGTTCCGCCACCGTGAGCGGGAAGGTCTCACCACCCGGTCCGCAGAAGCGCGGAGACCACCCGGCGACCACCCGGAGACCGGCGGTACCGTGCACAGCGGCGCGGGGAACCGCGCGACCGGCCCGCCACGGCGGCGGCCGGTCCCGCACGCGGCCCCCGTCCGTGCCGGTGCGCCGGAGGTCAGGCGGTGGGGATCTTCAGGTCGCGGAGCAGCTTGGCGACGTGACCGGTGGCCTTGACGTTGTAGAGGGCGTGCTCGACCTTGCCCTGCTCGTCGACGACGATGGTGGAGCGGATCACGCCGACCACGGTCTTGCCGTACAGCTGCTTCTCGCCGTACGCGCCGTACGCCGCCAGGACGGACTTGTCCTCGTCGGAGACCAGGGTGACCTTGAGGTCCTCGGTCTCGCGGAACTTGCCGAGCTTCTCGGGCTTGTCGGGCGAGATGCCGATGACGTCGTACCCGGCGCCCGCGAAGACCTCCAGGTTGTCGGTGAAGTCGCAGGCCTGGGTGGTGCAGCCCGGGGTGAGGGCGGCGGGGTAGAAGTAGACGATCACCTTGCGGCCGAGGTGGTCGGCGAGGGACACCTGCTTGCCGTCGGCGTCGGGCAGGGTGAAGGCGGGGGCGGTCTCGCCGGCCTTGAGGCGCTCGCTCACGGTGGATCTCTCCTCGTGCGTGGACTGGTGGTCGTACCACGGCAAACTTACCTTCCGATGGTGGGTGGGCCGCGCGGATGGGCGGGGCAACTGACAGACTGGCCCTGACGGACAGGACGAGTGATCAGGTAAGGGGTGGCCCGAGTGGGCAAGGCCGGCACTGAGGGCAAGGCGGCGCGGACGACCGCCCAGATCGAGGCCGACATCGAGCGGACCCGTAAGCAGCTGGCGGTGAACCTCGACGAGCTCGCCATGCGGGTCCACCCGAGCACGGTGGCCGCGCAGACCAGGGCGAAGATGCTGGCCTCGGTCGAGCAGAAGGCCGGGCGTGCTTACGTCGCGGCGAGCGGTGCCGTCGAGCAGCTGAAGGCGCAGTTCACGGACGCGGACGGCCGGCCGCGGCGGGAGCGGGTCGTTCCGGCCGCGCTGGTGGGTGTCGGCGTGCTGCTGCTGATCGCCTCCGCGCGCAGCAAGCGCAAGCGGGGCTGATCCACCCCGGGGAGTCGGGCGGAGGGGCCGGGAGACCGGCCCCTTCTGCATGTCCCTTCCCGCACGCCCCTTCGGCGCGCCGGTCCGGTGCATCCGTTCCGCCTGCCGGGTCAGCGTCACGGCGGCGGCACGGGCCGGGTACCGTCGGGGACGTGAGCACGAATGCAGAGCAGAGCCAGCAGCACGAGGCGCCCCGTCACGACCGGTTGGGCGAGAAGCTGCCGATCAAGATGTTGCACGACCGGGTGCTGGTGAAGACCGAGGGCGGGGAGGGTGAACGCCGTTCGACCGGCGGCATCCTCATTCCCGCGACGGCCGAGCTTTCGAAGCGCTGCGCCTGGGCGGAGGCGGTGGCGGTCGGCCAGAGCGTGCGCTCCGTGGAGCCCGGCGACCGGGTGCTGTACGACCCGGAGGACAAGCTGGAGGTCGAGGTGCGCGGCGCGACCTATGTGCTGCTGCGCGAGCGCGACCTGCACGCGGTGGCGGCGATGCGCTTCGGCGACACGGAGGGCTCGACCGGCCTCTACCTGTGATCCGGCGTGCCGCTCGGCGGCGCGGTAGGGCCCTCTCCCGGTGTCGGGAGAGGGCCCGCTCGCTGCCGGGTCCCGTGGACGGTTCGCGCGGCGGCGCGAGGTCTCACGGTCGGGGGGCCTCGCGGGTCGCCGCGCCCCCGGCTCTGCTGTGCCCCCGGCTCTGCTGTGCCCCCGGCTCTGCTGCGCGCTCAGCTCTGCCGCGTACGGAGCGAGTTCGGGGTGCGGAGCGAGTGGCGGCGGGCCTCCGGCCGGCCGGGCGGGAGGTCCGCGCGCCTGGTGCCGCGTGGTCGTCGGGAGCGGCCTACCGCGGGGCGGGGGCCGGGCGGCTGCGGACGGCGACGCGGGCCTCGGCGAGGGCGAGGCCGGTGACGGAGGCCAGCAGGACGGTGGTGCCGCCCACGGTCGCGGCGGTCAGGTGCTCGCCGAGCAGCAGGACCGCGATCACGGTGGCGCTGACCGGTTCGATCAGGGCGATCACCGAGGCGGTCGTCGCCCGTACGATCGCGGCTCCGGCGAAGTACAGCGCGTACCCGAGGGCGGTGGGTACGGCGGCGATGTAGAGCAGCAGTGCGACGGTGCGCCCGAGGTCGGCCGCGTGCGGCCAGAGTCCCTCGGCGGCGGCCAGCGGGAGCAGGCAGACGGTGCAGACCGCGAAGGAGCGGACGGTGGTGCCGAAGGCGTCCGACTGCCGCCCGGCCCGGCCCTGCCGGCGGGTGTGGACGGTGATGCAGGCGTAGCCGGCGGCCGAGAGCAGCGCCCAGGCCACCCCGGCGGGGCGGACCTCGCTGCCGCCGCCGTCCCCGAGGACCAGCACGGCGAGGCCGGTCAGCGCACCGGTCACGGCGACGGTGCCCGCGCCGCCGATCCGCTCGCCCATGGTGAGCCGGGCACCGGCGGCGATCATGACCGGTGCCGCGCCGAGGGTGACCACGGTGGCCACGGCCAGCCCGGTGCCCTGGACGGCCTCGAAGTAGGCGGCCTGGAAGAGGGTCAGGCCGAGGCCGTTGACCAGGGTGTCGGTGACCCTGCGGCGGCGCGGCTGCGGGGTCGCGCCGAGCGGGCGGCGGCCGGTCGCCCGGGAGGCGATCAGCAGCAGGACCAGCCCGCCGAGGGCGCGCCAGAAGGTGAGGGCCATCGGGCCCAGGCCGCTGCCGTCGAAGCAGAGGGCGGCGGCTGCGCCCGCGGTGCCCCAGGAGGTGGCGGCCACGGTGATGTAGAGCATGCCCCGTCCGGTGGACAGGGCGCGTACGGCAGAGGACACGGGGGTTCTCCCACGGAAGACTCGGATGTCGGTCGTGTGCTCCGGCTGCGGGCAGCAACGACCGGCCCGGGGGCCGAGGCCGCCCGGGACGGGGTCTTCAGTGGCCTGCCGCCCGCCTAGGCGGCAGGAGGTGGCAGAACTCCGCGATGCATGGCGCCACCCTACTCCCGAGGACGGGTGGGGCTGGAGGGGTGCTGTGCCGCGTCGGGCCTCACGGCCTGGGGAGAGCGGGGGTGCCGACGGGGAACCGGAACGGGCTGCCGGAGGGGAACCGGGTGGGGAGCCCCGTCGGGAGTCCGGTCGGGCCGGGGGCGTGCGACGGCGAGGGCGAAGGCGTGGGGGCGGGCTTGGGGGCGGGCGCCGGGGAGAGCGGGTGCGAGGGTGCCGGCGGGTGCGGCCTGTGCCGGGCCGGGTTGGGCGGCGGGGCCTCGGCGGGCAGGGTGTTGTCGCGGTCCACCTGGAGGTCGAAGTACCGGACCGGGCCGCCGTGCAGCGCCGCGCTCATGTAGGCGGTCCAGATCGCGGTGGGGAAGGCGCCTCCGTTGATCCGGGTGAAGCCGGCCGTCCCGGTGAGCGGAAGTTTGGCGTGGGTCTTCGGGTCCTCGCGGAACAGGCCGACCGCGGTGGTGAGTTCGGGGGTGTACCCGGCGAACCAGGCGGACCGGTTGCTGTCGGTCGTGCCGGTCTTCCCGGCGGCCGGGCGGTTGAGGGAGAGTGCGAGGGCGCCGGTGCCGCTGGAGCTGATCACGTCCTGCAGGACGTCGGTGACGGCGTCGGCGGTGCCCCGGCTGACGGCGGTGCGGGCGGGGTGTCCCGGCAGCTTGGGGACTTCGCTGTCGCCGGGGCGCTCCAGCCTGAGGACCGGCCAAGGGGTGATTGCCTGGCCGTGGTTGGCGAACGTGGCGTACACCGAGGCCAGGTCGATCGCGCTGGGGGTGGCGGTTCCCAGGGTCATCGAGGTGTTGGCCGGGTCCATGCCCGGTACGGTCTCGGGCAGGCCCAGCTGCACGGCGGTCCGCCGGACGGCGGCCAGCCCCACGTCCACGCCCTCCTGGGCGAAGACCGAGTTGACCGACTTCATCATGGCGTAGCGGAGCGTGACGAGGCCGTAGTCGATGTCGTCCTCGTTGGGCGGCGCGTAGACGCTCGGGCCGCCGATGACCGGGAGGCGGCTGTCGCCCTCGTACAGGGTCTGGGTGGTGATCCGGTAGCCGTCGTGGGTGGTGTGGTCGCCCTCCAGGCCGGCGGCGAGGTCGATCGGTTTGAAGGTGGAGCCGACCTGGTTGTCCTGCCGGGTGGCGTCGTTGAAGGGCTGGCCGGAGTAGTCGGGGCCGCCGTAGACGGCGACGATCCGGCCGGTGCCGGGGTCGATCGAGGCGCCGGCGACCCGGACGGCGGTGTCGGAGTCGGGGCGGGCCTTGGGGTCGAGCTGGGTGGTGAGCTCGCTGCGGACGGCGGCCACGAAGGCGTCCTGCTTGGCCTTGTCGAAGGTGGTGGTGATCTTCCAGCCGCCGGCCTTGAGGCTGGCGGTGTCCAGGACGCCGGTGGCGGCGAGGTAGTCGTCGACGATGCCGACCAGGTAGCCGGCCTGCCCGCTCAGGCCCTTGGTGGGCTGGGGGTCGATCGGTTCGGGGAAGGTCAGCGAGGCGCGTTCGGCGGGTGGCAGGAAGCCCAGCGAGACCATGCCGTCCAGGACGTAGTTCCAGCGGGCGATGGCCTTGCCGCGGTTGGCGGGGGTGCTGGTCCTGACGTCGTACGCGCTCGGGGCCTGGAGCAGGGTGGCGAGGTAGGCGCCCTGGGCGAGGGTCAGCCTGGCCGCGTCGATGCCGTAGTAGGCGTGGGCGGCGGTCTGGATGCCGTAGGCGTTGCGGCCGAAGTAGCTGGTGTTGAGGTAGCCGGCCAGGATGTCGTCCTTGCTCTGCTGCTGGTCGACCTTGAGCGAGATGAACAGTTCCTTGACCTTGCGGGTGATGGTCTGGTCCTGCGTGAGGTAGTGGTTCTTGACGTACTGCTGGGTGATGGTGGAGCCGCCCTGGGTGCCCTTGCCGGCGGCGGTGTTCCAGGCGGCCCGGAGCATGCCCTTGAGGTCGACGCCCTTGTTCCGGTAGAAGGAGCGGTCCTCGGCGGAGACCACGGCCTGCCGGGTGGCCGGCGGGATCTGGCCGATCGCCACGTCCTGGCGGTTCACCGCGCCGGTGCGGGCCAGTTCGGTGGTGCCGTCCGCGTAGTAGTAGACGGTGCTCTGCGCCACGGCGTGGGCGTTCGGGTCCGGGACGGGGACCACCAGGTAGAGCGTCACGAAGGCCGCGATGCCCAGCAGGAGCAGGCCGAGCAGACCGCCGACCGTCATCCGCCAGGACGGTAGCAGCCGGCGGCGGCGGGGCAGCGCGCGGCGGCGGGCCCTGCGGGCGGTCCGCCTGGTGCGGCGGCGGTTGCGGCGGGAGCCCTCGGCGCGGTCCTCGCCCTCCAGCGGGTCGTGCGGGCTCGGGGTGCGCGGTGGCGTACGTCCGGCGGTGGGGGGCTGGTCCGGTGACTCCTGGCTCATGGGTGGATTATGGGCGATTTGACGCGTAATCAGATGGTTTTTCCGGCCAATCGGCGTAAGGGTCGGCCCTTCGCGCCCCAAGGGGCTCGAGCGCCGGTAAAAGCGGCTGCGCCGGGTGGCCGGCGGCGCTACGGTGAAAGGTGACAACCACATAGCGCACCTCGTCAGCCGCAGCTCCGCCCGCGCCCCGCCACCCCCGGGGGTCCGCCGGTCGGAGCCGGTCGCCGCTGCGCGTGTGCATGTGGAGAGCCGCCGAGTACCGCGCCATGAAAAGTCGACAAGGAGACAATATGGATACCTCTGTGGATGTCGCCGCAGGCAGCCGTGCTCGGCCCGGACCGGAGAGCGGAGGGCCGGGCCCGGCCGGGCGGCGACAGGCCGGACGGCTCTACCTGGCCATCGCCGAGGGCGCGTTCCGCCGCTACTCCACCTACCGCGCCGCCACCATCGCGGGTGCCGTCACCAACACCGTCTTCGGCTTCATCCTCGCCTACACCTTCCTCGCCCTCTGGCAGGCCAGGCCGGGACTCGGCGGCTACGACAGCGCCCAGGCCGTCACCTACATCTGGATCAGCCAGTCGCTGCTGGTCACCGTCGCGGTCTGGGGCGGCGGCTTCCAGGACGAGGTCCAGGAGCGGTTCCGCACCGGGGACATCGCCATCGACCTCTACCGCCCGGTGGACTTCCAGGGCTGGTGGCTGGCCACCGACCTCGGCCGGGCCGCCTTCCACCTGTTCGCCCGGGGCGTGCTGCCCACCCTCGCGGGCGCGCTGGCCTTCACCCTCGCCCTGCCCACCGACCCGCTGGTCTGGGCGGTCTTCCTGCTCGCCGTCCTGCTCGCCGTGGTGGTCAGCTTCGGACTGCGCTTCCTGGTCTCGCTCACCGGCTTCTGGCTGCACGACTCCGAGGGCATCCGGGCGGTGATGCTGGTGGTCGCGATGTTCTTCTCCGGGATGCTGCTGCCGATCGGACTCTTCCCCGGTTGGCTCGGCGAACTCGCCCACGTGCTGCCCTGGGCGGCACTGATCCAGATCCCCACCGACATCCTGCTGGAGCGCCGCTCCGGCTTCGCCGTGCTCACCGGACTCGGCTTCCAGCTCCTCTGGGCGCTCCTGCTGCTCACCGCGGGGCGCGCCGCCCAGCTGCTCGCAACCCGCAAGGTGGTGGTCCAGGGTGGCTGAACCCCGCACTCCCGAGCGGCTGTTGCCCGCCGACGGGACACGGTCGGCCGGGGTGCGCTGGGCGCTGCGCTCCTGGTTGCTGGTCGCCGCCATGTGGACCCGCGCCACCATGGCCTACCGGGCCTCCTTCTTCCTGATGCTCGCCGCCAGCCTCGCCGCGACCTCGCTGGACTTCGTCGTGCTGCTGCTGATGTTCCAGCACACCGACCGGCTCGGCGGCTGGTCGCTGGCCGAACTCGGCTTCCTGTACGGGACGTCGGGGCTCTGCCTGGGGCTGGCCAACCTGTTCGTCGGCAGTGTGGACGCCCTCGGGGACCGGATCCGCACCGGCACCCTCGACACCATGCTGATCCGGCCCGCCCCCGCGCTCGCCCAACTCTGCGCCGAGCGCTTCTCGTTGCGCCGCCTCGGCCGCCCGCTCCAGGCCGCCGCCGTCCTCGTCTGGTCGCTCACCGTGCTGCCGGTGCACTGGACCGCCGACCGGCTGCTGCTCGTACCGCTGCTGCTGGTCTGCGGCACCGTGATCTTCAGCGCCGTCTACATCGGCGGCGCCACCCTGCAGTTCTGGTGGGGCGAGGCCAGGGAGCTCCAGAACTCCCTCACCTACGGCGGCGCCACGCTGATCCACTACCCGCCCACCATCTTCGCCAAGGAGCTGGTGGCCGGGGTCGTCTTCGGCGTACCGCTGGCCTTCGTCAACTGGCTGCCCGCGCTGCGCATCCTCGACCGGCCCGACCCGCTCGGCCTGCCCACCGCCTTCCAGTACGCCTCCCCGATCGCCGCCGCCCTCTGCGTCCTCGCCGCCGCCGCGGCCTGGCGGGCCGGGCTGCGCGCGTACCGGGGCACCGGCAACTGACCCACCCCCGACAGGAGAGGCAACCATGAGCCTGATCGAACTGCAGGACGTCCGGCGCAGCTTCACCATCCGCACCAGGGCCGGGCGGCTGCGCCGCGAGAAGCGCGAGGTGCACGCCGTGGACGGGCTCACCTTCGGCATCGACGCCGGCGAGTGCGTCGGATACATCGGCCCGAACGGCGCCGGCAAGTCGACCACCATCAAGATGCTCACCGGCATCCTGGTCCCCAGCAGCGGACGCCTGCGGGTCGCCGGGGTCGACCCCGCCCGCGAACGGGCCAGGCTGGCCCGCCGGATCGGCGTGGTCTTCGGTCAACGCACCACCCTCTGGTGGGACCTGCCCCTGCGCGACTCGTACGAGCTGGCGCGGCGGATCTACCGCATCCCCGACGCCCGCTACCGGGCCAACCTCGACCGCTGCGTCGAACTGCTCGACCTGGGCGCACTGCTGGACACCCCGGTGCGCCAGCTCTCGCTCGGCCAGCGGATGCGCGGCGACCTGGCCGCCGCGCTGCTGCACGATCCCCAGGTGCTCTACCTGGACGAGCCGACCATCGGGCTCGACGTGGTCAGCAAGGCCCGGGTCCGGGAGTTCCTGCGCGAGGTCAACACGGACCAGGGCACCACCGTGCTGCTCACCACCCACGACCTGGTCGACATCGAGCAGCTGTGCGGCCGGGTGATGGTGATCGACCACGGCCGGGTGGTCTACGACGGCAGCCAGGACGGCCTCCACGCCGCCGGCCGGAGCGAGCGCACCCTGGTGGTCGACCTCGCCGAGGCCGGGCCCGCGATCGAGGTCGCCGGGGCCCGGGTGGTCAAGGTCGAAGGCCCGCGCCAGTGGCTGGCCTTCCCCGCCGAGGAGAGCGCCGCCCCGATCGTCGCCGCCGTCGCCTCCCGCTACCCGCTCGCCGACCTCTCGGTCCGCGAGCCCGCCATCGAGGACGTCATCGCCCGGATGTACGCGGAGGTGGCCATCGGCTGAGCCTCCCCGCCGGGGGCGTGCGCCTGCGCCGCCGGTGCCGGCCCGCCCCTCCCGCCGGTCAACGGCGGACAGCCCCCCGGGCGTCGGCAAGACGATCCGCCTAGGCCATCGGGGTGACGGGGCAGTGACCCCGGGGCGGGCAACGGCGTTGACTCCCTTGTGACTTCACGAGGGGCAACGACCTCCCGAGGGACTGCACGGCAGTCGGAACCACCAGACGTCAGCGTGGTGATCGCGGTCTACAACACCATGCCGTACCTCACCGCCTGCCTGGACTCGCTGGTCGGCCAGAGCATCGGCCACCGGCGGATGGAGATCGTCGCCGTCGACGACGGCTCCACCGACGGCAGCGGTGCGGAGCTCGACCGGTACGCGACCCGGCACCCCGGCCTCTTCAAGGTCAGGCACCAGGCCAACTCCGGTGGCCCGGCCCACCCCACCAACCGGGGGACGGCCGAGGCCACCGGACGCTACGTGCTCTACCTCGGCGCCGACGACTGGCTCGGGGCCGAGGCGCTGGAACGCATGGTCGAGGCCGCCGACCGGTGGGAGTCCGAGGTCCTGGTGCCCAAACAGGTCGGCGAGAACGGCCGGCTGGTCCCGCAGGGCATCTTCGAGCGCACCGCCCGCGAGGTCACCTTCACCGACTCGGCGCTCGCCTGGGCGCTCGCCGACACCAAGCTCTTCCGCCGCGACCTGCTGCAACGCCACGGCCTGCGCAGGCTGGAGGACCTCCCCGTCCACAGCGACCAGCCGTTCACGCTGGAAGCCCTGCTGCGCGCCGAACGGGTCTCCGTCCTCGCCGACTACGACTACTACCACCTGGTCCTGCGCCGGGACC
Organism: Kitasatospora sp. NPDC056138; assembly: GCF_042264695.1. Classification (NCBI taxonomy): domain Bacteria; kingdom Bacillati; phylum Actinomycetota; class Actinomycetes; order Kitasatosporales; family Streptomycetaceae; genus Kitasatospora; species Kitasatospora sp. NPDC056138. Next base: position 84,566 of record NZ_JBHJVK010000007.1, read on the forward strand.
GCAGCAACGTCACCCACCGCGCCGGTCCGCTGGACCGGTTGCGGGGCGTGCGGGCGATCCAGGAGGTCGTCGAACGCCTCACCGGCCCCGGGCCCGTGCGGGACGCCATCCGCAGCCGCCACTTCGGCTGGGAGGTGCCGCAGTTGCTCCAGGCGGACTTCCTGCACCTGGACCAGGCACTGCAGCGGCAGCTCTGCGCTGGCATCGCCGGACTGCTGGACGACTTCTGCACCCCCGAGCTGCTCACCCGCCTGCCGGTCGGCGACCGGCTGCGACTGGCCCTGGCCCGGCGCGGTGAACTCGCCGCTCTGCGCGGCGTGATCGAGTACGAGCTCGCCAACGGCACCCCGCCGCCGGTCCGCCGGCGCGGTCGCGAGTACGCCGGGTACCCCCTCTTCCGCAGTCGTCGACCGCGCCTGCCGGACGAGCTGTTCGCGCTGGGCGGGGCCGGCCCCGACGGCGGGTGGCCGGCCGGACTGCGGCGGCGGGTCATGCGGAGCCTGCCGCCGGGGGCGCGGAAGGTGGTGCGGCGCCGACTGGGATGGCTGGTCCGGCGAAGGCCGCCGGCGCGAGCGGGCGTGCCGGCGGCTGCGGTTGCGGGCGCGGCGGCCGACGCCGGTGCGGCCGGTGCGCGGGTCGGTGCGCCGGCGGGCGCGCGAGCGGACGAGGGGTGAGCGGTATGGACATCTGCGTGGTCGGGTTGGGCAAGATCGGCCTGCCGCTGGCAGTGCAGTACGCGGGGAAGGGCCACCGGGTCACCGGCGCGGACATCTCCCCCGAGGTGGTGCGGACGGTCAACGACGGCCGGCCGCCGTTCCCCCGGGAGGCCGAACTCGCCGACCGCCTCAAGCAGTCGGTGGCCGACGGACGGCTGACCGCCACCACCGACACGGCGACGGCCGTCGGCACGGCCCAGGCCGTGGTGATCGTGGTCCCCCTGGTCACCGCCGCCGACGGCACCCCGGACTTCTCGCTGCTGGACGCCGCCACCGACGCGGTCGCGGCCGGGCTGCGCCGGGGCACCCTGGTCAGCTACGAGACCACCCTGCCGGTCGGCAGCACCCGGGGCCGCTGGGCGCCGTGCCTGGAGGCCGGTTCGGGCCTGGTGGCCGGACGCGACTTCGGTCTGGTGTTCAGCCCCGAACGGGTGCGCACCGGACGGGTCTTCGCCGACCTGCGCCGCTACCCGAAGCTGGTCGGCGGACTGGACGCCCGCTCCACCCGGCGGGGCGTCGAGTTCTACCAGGCGGTGCTCGACTTCGACCCGCGCCCCGACCTGGCGCGCGGCAACGGCGTCTGGGCGCTCGACTCGGTGGAGGCGGCCGAGTTCTCCAAGCTCGCCGAGACCACCTACCGCGACGTCAACATCGCTCTGGTGAACCAGTTCGCGCGCTTCGCCGACCGCTGCGGGGTCGACATCGCGGAAGTGATCGAGGCGTGCAACTCGCAGCCGTACAGCCACCTGCACCGCCCCGGTATCGCCGTCGGCGGCCACTGCATCCCGGTCTATCCGAGGTTGTACCTGTGGAACGACCCGCACGCGAGTGTCGTCCGGGTCGCCCGGGAGGCCAACGAGACCGTGCCCGGGTACGCGGTCGGGCTGCTGGAGGGCGTGCTCGGGCCGCTCGCCGGGGTCGGGGTGCGGGTGCTCGGCGCGGCGTACCGGGGCGGGGTGAAGGAGACCGCGTACTCCGGGGTGTTCCCGCTGGTCGAGGCGGTCCGGGCGGCCGGGGCGGTGCCGTACGTCAGCGACCCGCTCTACACGGCGGCGGAGCTGACCGCGCTCGGACTGCCGCCGTACCAGGGCGAGCCGGTGGCCGCCGTGGTGGTGCAGGCGGACCACCCCGAGTACCGCGAGCTCTCCGCGGCGGACTTCCCCGGCATCCGGGTCCTGCTGGACGGCCGCCGGGTGACTGATCCGGCCCGGTGGGACGGTGTCCGCCGCATTGTCCTCGGCGGCGGGGGCTGACCCCAGGCCCGGTGGGCGGCCGGGCCGTGCCGCCACGGGCGCGGGGCGCCAACCCCGGGGCGGCCGCGGGCAACTCGTCGTCCCAGCGCTCCAGGGGCGGGAAGGGCGTTCCGCTCGCGCGGCTTCGCACGTCCCCCGGGCGGCGCGGGTGGGGACCCGTCGCGAAACGCGGCACCCCCCGGGGGCGCTGCCCGTAAGGGGGCGCCCCCGGGGCGACCCGGACTCGGCGGGGTGGAGGGCCCGGGGCGGGGGCGTGCGGGGCAGACTGTCCGGGTGAGCGTCGAAGAGAGGGTCAGGACGGCCTCCGGGGTCAGCTTCACCGCGGCCGACGAGGAGAAGCGCCGGGGAGTCCGGCGGATGAAGACGATCGCGACCGGTCTGCTGGCCTTCGCGACGGTCGTGTTCGGCCTGGCGACCTGGGCCGGGGCGGCGGGAGCCGGTGCCTGGGCCGGGTACGTCGCGGCGGCGGCCGAGGCCGGCATGGTCGGCGCCCTGGCGGACTGGTTCGCCGTCACCGCGCTGTTCCGCCGCCCGTTCGGACTGCCGATCCCGCACACCGCGATCATCCCGACCAAGAAGGACGCCTTCGGCAAGTCGCTGGGTGACTTCGTCGGCGACAACTTCCTGTCCGGAGCGGTGGTGCGCGAGCGGCTGGCCGCGATCGGGATCGCCCGGCGGCTCGGCGAGTGGCTGGCCGCGCCGGGCAGCGCCGAGCGGGTCACCCGGGAGACGGCGGCCGCCCTGCGCGGCGTCCTCGCCGTGCTGCGCGACGACGACGTCCAGGCGGTCGTCGCCGAGGCCGTGACCAGGCGCGCCGCCGCCACCTCGGTCGCCGAACCGGCCGGACGCCTGCTCGGCAGGGTGGTCGCGGACGGCGGCCACCGGGGCGTGGTGGACCTGATCGCGGTCCGCGCGCACGACTGGCTGACCGAGCACCACGAGGAGGTCGTGCAGCGGGTCACCCAGCGCACGCCCGGCTGGACCCCCAGGTTCATCGACCACCAGGTCGGCGAGCGGGTCTACAAGGAGCTGATGCGCTTCGTCACCGACATCCGGGACGACCGGCAGCACCCCGCCCGGGGCGCGATAGACAACTTCCTCGCCGACTTCGCCGACGAGCTCCAGCACGACCCCGCGATCATCGCCCGGGTCGAGCGCGCCAAGTCCGACCTGCTGGCCCGCCCCGAGGTGCAGGACCTGATCGCCTCCTCCTGGTCGGCCGTCCGCACGCTGGTGCTGACCGCCGCCGAGGACGAGCAGAGCGAGCTGCGCCGCCGGATAGCGGCCGGGCTGGGCTCGTTCGGCCGCCGCCTCGCCACCGACCGGCGGCTCCAGGCCAAGACCGACAGCTGGCTCCAGGACGCCGCCCAGTACGTGGTGCAGACCTACCGGACCGAGATCACGTCGCTGATCTCGGAGACCGTGGCCGGCTGGGACGCGGACGACGCCTCGCGCAAGATCGAGGCCAACGTCGGACGGGACCTCCAGTTCATCCGGATCAACGGCACGGTGGTCGGTGCGCTGGCCGGGCTGCTGATCCACACCGTGGCGGTGGCGTTCGGCGGTTAGCATGCAGGATCGAACCAACCTGAAGGGAAGTGTCCGGTGACCGAGGGCAAGAGCGGTATCGAGGCGTTCATCGCGGGGATGCCGAAGGCGGAACTGCACGTGCACCACGTCGGTTCGGCCTCGCCCCGGGTGGTCGCGGAGCTGGCTGCCCGGCACGCGGGGAAGAGCAGGGTGCCGGCCGACCCGGCGGCGCTCGCCGAGTACTTCACCTTCACCGACTTCGCGCACTTCATCGAGGTCTACCTGAGCGTGGTCGACCTGATCAAGGACGCCGAGGACGTCCGCGCGCTGACGTACGGCGTCGCCGAGGACATGGCCCGCCAGCAGATCCGCTACGCCGAGCTGACCGTCACCCCGTACTCCTCGACCAACCGGGGCATCCCGGACGTCGCCTTCATGGAGGCGATCGAGGACGCCAGGATCTCGGCCGAGCGCGACCTGGGCATCGTGCTGCGCTGGTGCTTCGACATCCCCGGCGAGGCCGGTCTGGCGAGCGCCGAGGAGACCGCCCGGATGGCCGTCGAGCTGGCCCCCGAGGGCCTGGTCAGCTTCGGCCTCGGCGGTCCGGAGATCGGTGTGCCGCGCCCGCAGTTCAAGCCGTACTTCGACCGGGCCCGGGCCGCCGGCCTGCGCAGTGTCCCGCACGCCGGTGAGACCACCGGTCCCGAGACGGTCTGGGACGCGATCCGGGTCCTCGGCGCCGAGCGGATCGGCCACGGCACCCAGGCGGTCAAGGACCCGGCGCTGCTGGACTACCTCGGTGAGCACCGCATCCCGCTGGAGGTCTGCCCGACCTCCAACATCGCCACCCGGGCCGTCGAGCGGATCGAGGAGCACCCGATCAGGCAGATGGTCGACGCCGGCCTGCTCGTCACGGTCAACAGCGACGACCCGCCGATGTTCGGCACCGACCTCAACACCGAGTACGCCGTCGCAGCCCGCCTGCTCGGCCTGGACGAGACCGGGGTCGCCGCCCTCGCCAGGAACGCCGTCGAGGCGTCCTTCCTGGACGAGAGCGGCAAGGCCAGGCTGACCGGCGAGATCGACGCCTACCTCGCGGGCTGGACCGCCAGGGGCTGAACCGGACGGCTGTCCCGGTGCAGCCAGGCGCGCTCGGCGACGCTCCACGCGGTGGTGGTGAGCAGGTAGATCCCCGCCGCGAGCGGCACCAGCGCGGCGAACAGCACGGTGCCGAACGAGAGGTACGGCATCAGCGCCGCACCGGGCGCCGCCGGGTCCGCCACCGCCCGGCGGGCATGGCGGAACGACACGAAGCCGACGGCGGCCAGGGCCAGGTACAGCAGGCCGAACACCAGCAACTGGCCCTGGCCGTGCGCGGCGTCCACGTGCAGCCCGAGCGGAACACCGGCCACGGTGTGGTGCAGCAGGTCGTTGGGCGTGGTGAACAGCCGGTACATCACCGAGAAGAACGGGGCCTGCGCCAGCATCGGCAGGCAGCCCGCGAACGGCGACGCCTTCTCCTCGCGGTACAGCTCGGTCAGCGCGGCCTGCAGCTTCTCCGGCTGCTCGGCGTGCCTGCGCCGCAGCTCGGCGACCTTCGGGGCGAGCCGCGCCTGGGCCTTCTGACCGCGTGCGGCGGCGCGGGCGAGCGGGTGCAGCGCCAGTCGCACGCCGACGGTGAAGAGGACGATCGCGAGCGCGGTCGGCACCACGGCGGCGAGCGCCGAGACGGCGTCGTGGGCCAGCTGTACGGCAGGGTCGAGCAAGGCGAAAACGGACATGGGGAGCGAGCCCTCCGGGGTCTCGTGGGATGAGAGGTCGGCGGAGGGCGGCCGCGCAGGGCCATGGCGGGTCAACGCTCCAGGAGGGAGCGGGAGTTACGCGGCCGCCAGGGCCGCGCCCGGCGCCCTGGGGCGGCGTCGGCCCCGGGCGTCCGGATCACGCTGAGGAAGGAAGGCGGTCCGGAACGCGCGCCTGCGCAGTGCCCCGGACCGGACGATCGCCGGGGCGCGCGCCCCGAGCCGGCGCCCGGTGGCCAGCACGCCGGCGGCGACACCGGCCAACAGCACCAGGGTCGCGGCGGCGGCCACGGCCGTCAGGCCAGCGGGGCCGGTGAGCAGCTCACCGGTCAACACCCGGAGCAGGCCGAGCAGTACGGCGACAAACGGCACTGCGGACCTCCTCGGGCGGTGAACGGGCACTCAGCGGCGATCGTACGCGACGCGGTCCCGCAAGGGCGAGGAACTGCGGCCAAGTGCGGGGAACCGTACGAGCGGTGGCCGTGCCGCTGGACGGGGCCTTTCGACCGGATTCGCCGGGAGGCCGTTCGCGGAGAGCCGTTCGCCGGGAGGCCGTTCACGGGAGCTGTTCGCGGAGAGCTGTTCCCGGACTGCTGTTCCCGGACGGCTACGGGAGCCGGACCACCGTGCCGGTGGCGGCGGAGGCCCGGGCGGCCTCCAGGACGGCGAGGGCGGCGACGGCGTCACGGGGGTCGACCGGCGGCGGGGTGCCGTCGGCCAGAGCGGCGGCGACACCGGCGTAGTAGGCGGGGTAGTCGCCCAGGTCGGTGGGGATCCGCACGGCGGACTCGTCGGTGCCGAGGGTGCCGTACGCGGCCGGGTTGTCCGCGCCCCAGGCTCCACCGTCGTCCGGGCGGCGGCCGGCGCGCAGGTCGCCCTCCTGCGGGTCCATGCCGGACTTCACGTACCCGGCCGTGTCGCCGAGCACCCGCAGGCGCGGGCCGGCCAGCGGTGCCAGTGCGCTGGTCCACAGCTGCGAGCGGACGCCGCCGGTGTGGGTCAGGGCGAGGAAGGCGTCGTCGTCCACCACCGCGCCGTCCCGCCGGACGTCGACCTCGGCGTACACCGTCTCCACCGGGCCGAACAGCGCGAGCGCCTGGTCCACCAGGTGGCTGCCCAGGTCGTACAGCGTGCCGCCGGCCTCGGCCGGGTCGGCCAGTTCGCGCCAGCCCGCCTTGGGCTTCGGGCGGAACCGCTCGAAGCGGGACTCGAAGCGGTGCACCCGGCCCAGCGCACCCGACTCCACCAGTCGGCGCGCGGTCAGGAAGTCGCCGTCCCAACGGCGGTTCTGGAACACCGAGAGCAGCACCCCGGTCCGGGCCGACAGCTCGCAGAGTTCACGCGCCTCGGCGGCGGTGGCGGCGAGCGGCTTGTCCACCACGGTCGGCAGGCCGGCGTCCAGGGCGGCCCGGGCGAGCGGGACGTGGGTGCGGTTGGGTGAGGCGATCACCACCAGGTCGAACCGGTCCGCCTCGGCGAGCAGCTGTTCGGGCGTGTCCAGCGGGCGGGCGCCGGGGTGCTCGCGGTGCAGCTGCGCCCGGCGCTCGGGGTTGGCGGTGACCACCGCGTCCAGCCGGAGGCCGGGGGTCGCGGCGATCAGCGGGGCGTGGAAGGCGGAGCCGGCCAGGCCGTAGCCGACCAGACCGACGCGGAACGGGGGGCGGGACGTGCTGCTCATGCCCCTACTCAATCACGCGGCCGCCGGTCCGCGGACACGGCCGCGCCCGGGGCGGGGCCGTGTCCGCGGACCGGCGAAGAGGGTGGGCCCGGGTACCGGGTGCGCCGGGGAGGGGGGATCGCGGGCGCGGCCGGTACCCGGGGGTCGAGGGTGAACTACCGGTTCGGTGAAGGTGGTTCCGTGCGTACGGTTCGGTGCGCGTGTCCGGTTCGAGGGGTCCCGCGCGGGTGGTTCGGTGTGGGGCTCAGCGGACATGCGCTCCGGCGGCGCGGCGGCGGCGGTTGAGGTGGGCGACGGTGCCGCCGGCGAGCAGGAAGGAGGCCCCGACCGCGACCATCAGGCCGGTCGCGCGGCCGGTACCGGTCTGGGCGAGCTGTTCGGCGGCCGGCTGGCCCGCGGCCTGGGTCTGGGCGGCGGCCTGCCCGGGAGCGGTGGCCTGAGTAGCGGCCGGAGCGGCGACTGCTGCGGCGACCGGGGCGGTGACCGGCGTGGCGCCGACGGAGCCCGCCTTGTCGGAGCCGGCCTTGACGGAGCCCGCCTGGGGAGCCGCCGGTGCCTGCTGTGCCGGGCCCGCGGCGTCGTGCACATGCTTCACGCCGCTGTCGGAGGCCGGTACGGCCGCGGTGCCCGCAGTGTGGCCGGAGCCGTCGAAGACCACGTCCGAGCAGGAGTAGAACGCCTCCGGGCTGTCCGAGCGCTGCCAGATCGCGTAGATCAGCTGACGGCCGGTCTTCCCCGCCGGGATCTTGCCGGGCAGCACGTACTGGCCGTCCACCAGCTGGGGGTCGGTGATCGTCAGGAACGGCGTGGACTCCAGGTCGGACCAGCTCAGCGGCTGGGCCGGGTTGTAGCTGCCGTTGGTGATGAACAGCTGGAAGGTGCCCCGGTGCGGCGCCGTGGCACGGAACCGGAAGGTGAAGTCGGCGCCCGAGGTGAGGTTGGTGGCGGGCCAGTCGGTGCGCGGCAGGTCGAGACCCGCGAACTCGGTGTTGTTGGCGCTGCACAGGCGGCCGTCCGGGATCAGCTGCCGGTGCTGCCCCGCGGCGTTGCCGATCCGTACACCGTTCCAGTCGTACATGGCCTGGGTGCCGCCGAGTGCGATGGCGGCCTTGCAGGCATCCGACTTCGGCGCCTCGGGGCCTTCCAGGTAGCAGCCTTCGACCCGGCTGAGCGGGTTCTGCATCGAGCCGTGCGCGTACGCGGTGCCGGAGCCGAGGGCTCCGGCCAGGGCGCAGCCGGCCAGTGCCAGGGCGCCGACGGTGGTGGTGCGGCGGGCAGACATGGTGGGGGACGCTCCTTCGGGTGGGACGGGACTACGTGCTCGGTGCGCTCGGTCGGGAGACACCTCGGGTGGTGCCCGAGCGGTGGGGGATCGCTCTTCCGGCACGCTATCCGTGCCCGGTGGGGCAGTTGACGCGAAGTCGGCCCGCTTAGGGGCGGCTTAAGCCTCCGTTGAGGCGGCGGCGTCCCGGACGGCGCGGATGAAGGCTTCGGGTACGGCCGGTGCACAGCGCGAGTCCGGTGGCCGGGACGCACTGCCGTCGAGCACGCGTGCGGATTAGGCTGGAGCCGTTGGGGCAGCCAGTAGCACCCCCGACCGTCCGGTTGTGCCCGGCGGCGGGGTCCGCAGTTCCGTCCGGGCCGGATGCCGCCCGGACGACCACCGCACGATCTCTGGAGAAACGCACGTGGCAGACCGCAAGCCCATCGAGTCCTGGCTGACCGACATGGACGGCGTCCTCATCCACGAGGGCACGCCGATCCCGGGCGCGGAGGAGTTCCTCCGCCGCCTGCGGGAGTCGGGCAAGCCGTTCCTGGTGCTGACCAACAACTCGATCTACACCCCGCGGGACCTGAGTGCCCGCCTGGCCGGGATGGGCCTGGAGGTGCCGGAGGAGTGCATCTGGACCTCCGCGCTGGCGACCGCGAAGTTCCTCAAGGGCCAGCGCCCCGGCGGCACCGCGTACGTCATCGGTGAGGCCGGTCTCACCACCGCGCTCTACCAGGCCGGTTATGTGCTGACCGACAACAACCCGGACTACGTCGTGCTCGGCGAGACCCGCACCTACAGCTTCGAGGCGCTGACCAAGGCGATCCGGCTGATCAACGCGGGCGCCAGGTTCATCTGCACCAACCCGGACGAGACCGGGCCCTCCACCGAGGGCGTCCTCCCGGCCACCGGCTCGGTCGCGGCGCTGATAACCAAGGCGACCGGTGTCGAGCCGTACTTCGTCGGCAAGCCCAACCCGCTGATGATGCGCGAGGCGCTGAACACCGCCGGTGCGCACTCCGAGTCCGCCGTGATGATCGGCGACCGGATGGACACCGACATCGTGGCGGGCATGGAGGCCGGCATGGAGACCATCCTGGTGCTCACCGGGCTCACCGGCGCGGCCGACGTCGAGCGTTACCCGTACCGGCCGGGCCGGGTGGTCAAGTCGATCGCGGACCTGATCGAGCTGATCTAGCCACCGTCACCGTCACCGTCACCGTCACCGTCACCGCCGACGCCGACGCCGACGCCGACGCCGACTGCGACTGCGATGCCGACTGCGACCGCGGGTATCGGGAGCCGGCGGCGGTGGCGGCGACGGTCGGCCGGGGGCCGGGGGCCGGGGCAGCGTCGAGGCAGCGGCAGGGTTCGGGGTGGGGCAGTGCGGCTCCTTCCCCGAACTTCCCCGAATCCCCCGAATCCCCCGAGCGGGCTGGCGCCGCCGGCTGTCGGTGGGGCTGTGTAGCGTTCTCGGTGGAAGTGGACGTGCGGTCAGGGCGCGCAGCCGAGTGCTGCCCCTGGCCCGGTGGGAGGTTGAGTCGTGACGGAGCTGGCTGAGGTGGCCGTGGGCACGGAGTTCGAGGTGCCGGAGTCCTGGCGCGAAGCGCTGGCGGGGGAGTTGGAGAAGCCGTACTTCGCCGAGCTCTCCGCCTTCGTGGCGGCGCAGCGGGCCGAGCACCAGGTCTTCCCGCCGAGCGGGCAGGAGTTCTCCGCGCTGGAGGCCACGCCGTACCGGGGTGTCCGGGTGCTGGTGCTCGGCCAGGACCCGTACCACGACGACGGCCAGGCGCACGGTATGAGCTTCTCGGTGCTGCCCGGCACCAAGACCCCGCCCTCGCTGCGGAACATCTTCAAGGAGCTGAACGCCGACCTCGGCGTCCCGGCACCGGACAACGGCTACCTGATGCACTGGGCCGAGCAGGGCGTGCTGCTGCTCAACGCGGTGCTGACGGTCCGCGCCCACGAGGCCAACTCGCACAAGGGCAAGGGCTGGGAGAAGTTCACCGACGCGGTGATCAAGGCGGTCAGCGACCGTGAGGAGCCCTGCGTCTTCGTGCTCTGGGGCAACTACGCCAAGAAGAAGCTGCCGCTGATCGACACCTCGCGCCACGTGGTGGTGCAGGGTGCGCACCCGTCGCCGCTGTCGGCCAAGCTGTTCTTCGGCAGCCGTCCGTTCTCGCAGATCAACGAGGCGCTGGTGGGCTTCGGGTCGGAGCCGATCGACTGGCGGGTGCCGGACCTCGCGTCCGCCTGACACTGCCGCCTTACACCCCAACGCACCGCTGCCGCACACTTGTTGGCGTTGCCGCCGCGGTCGGCACCGGCTGTGCGAAGCTGGTGCCGACCGTGAAGGTGGGGAGGGGCAGCCGTGGGGCGCCTGGGGTGGCGAGTGATGACGGCGGCCGCGCTGGCCGCCCTGTCGGTGGGTGCGGTGGCCGGGTGCGGCGGTGCGGCGTCGGGGGGCGCGAAACCGCCGCCGGCCCAGGGGCGGCCCGGGTTGCCTGCGCAGCAGCCGGGGCAGTCCTTCTACGTCTCCGACCAGACCTCCGCCGCCCGGGAGTTGGCTAGGACGACGGGTGCGGAGGCCGAGACCCTGACCCGGATCGCCGACCAGCCGTCCGCGCTCTGGCTGGGCGGCCAGGACGTCCGCGCCAAGGCCGAGGACCTCACCGTCCGGGCCGCCGCGGTGGGGCGGACCGCGCTGATCGTCGCCTATGACATACCGCACCGCGACTGCGGCCGGTTCTCGGCTGGCGGCGCTGCCGACGCGTCCGCGTACCGGGCCTGGATCGACCAGCTCGCCGCCGGGCTGGCCGACCGCGCCGCCTGGGTGGTCCTGGAGCCGGACGCCGTCGCGCACACCCTGGACGGCTGCGGGGTCACCGCGGCGGCCGCCACCGAACGCTACGAACTGCTGACGTACGCGGTGCAGGAGCTGAAGAAGCAGCCCCGGGTGCGGGTCTACCTCGACGCGGGCAACGCGGGCTGGCTCAAGGACCTGGACCGGCTGGCCGGTGCGCTGCGCGCCGCCGGGATCGCGGCGGCCGACGGATTCTCCGTCAACGTCTCCAACTTCTACACCACCGAGCAGAGTTCGGCGTACGGCGACCGGTTGTCCGCACTGCTCGGCGGCAAGCGCTATGTGATCGACACCAGTCGCAACGGCAACGGTCCGCTCGGGGACCGCGACTGGTGCAACCCCTCCGGACGGGCCCTGGGGGAGACCCCGACCACCGCGACCGGGCGGCCGGGTGTGGACGCCTACCTCTGGATCAAGAACCCCGGGGAGTCCGACGGTGACTGCGGCCGGGGTGAGCCCAAGGCGGGGGACTTCTGGCTCCCGTACGCCCTGGGCCTGGCCCGCAGCTGACCGAGCCGCCCCGCAGGGGGAGTCCTGCGGGGCGGTGCAGCGGGGGCGAGCCTGCGGGGGCCTGCGGGTTGGCGGGCTGGCGGGTTGGTGGGCTGGCGGGTTGGTGGGTTGGCGGGTTGGCGGGTTGGTGGGGGGTGGGCCGTACTCCGACCGCGCCCTCAGGGCCCCGCCCGCCACCGGGCTCAGCGGGTGATCTGGATCCAGCGGGCCACCGAGGGCGTCCCGTTCCGGTCGGTGGCGAAGAGCATGTACCAGCCCGGTGGCAGCAGGTCGGCGTTGCGCGGCAGCGCGAAGGTCATGCCGGTACCGCTGCGCGCGGTGATGTCCAGCGCGACCGAGCGCTGCTCGACATCGGTGGCGTGGGTGACCGAACTCGGCCGGATCAGCTTGGCGGTGGCGATCCGGTCCGGGGACGGGGTGGCCACGGTGATGGCGCTGCCGAGGCTCGCCCTGCCGGGGGCGGCGGTGATCTCGGGGCGGTCGCCGTGGAAGAGGTACGCGGGGGAGTAGATCTCGATCCGCTGCTCGAAGCCGGCCGACTGGGTGTCGGCCTTGTCGGCGAAGAGCGGGTTGGAGCCGAGCACGACCACCCGGCCGTCGGGCAGCAGCAGCGCCTCGGAGTGGTAGTCCCGGCCGACGGTCGGCTCGGCGGCGGTGGTGAAGCTGTTGCTGTCGGGGTGGTACGTCTGGGCCTTCAGCAGGTCGCTGCGGTGTTTGCCCCGGTAGTCGCTGGAGCCACCGGTGGTGAAGACGGTGTCGTCCGGCAGGATCACGCTGTTGAGGTACCGGGTGCCACCGGCCGGCAGGTCGGGGCCGGGGGTGAAGCGGGGCTGGGGTGCCGTCAGGTCGGCGATACCGGTCCTGGCGGTGGAGGCGGAGGACTCGCCGACCCCGCCACCGCCCAGCACCATCACCTTCTGCGCCTGCGCGGGCGGCAGCAGTACGGAGGACGAGGTCTCCAGCCGGTCCGGGTCGCGCAGGCCGTCGACGGTCTGGAAGCTGTTGTTCGCGAGGTCCCACAGGCCGGGGGTGCGTCCCTTGTCGGCCGGGCCGTAGCCCGCGTTGGAACCCGAGTAGAAGAGCTTGCCGGACGCGGTCAGGAAGAGCGAGGGATAGGTCGGGAAGTACCGGTCAGGGGCCTTGGACCAGGAGCGGGTCGCCGGGTCGAACAGCTCGTTGTCGTTGCCGCTGAGGATCTGGCCGGTGTCGTCGAGACCGGACACCGTGACCACCCTGCCGTCGCCCAGCCCGGTGAGGGTCGGGTACCAGCGCGCGTACGCCATGTCCGGGACCTGCTCGTAGAGCTCGGTGTCCGGGTTGAACTCGTAGGCGTTGCGGATGCCTTGGAAGTCCTGCTTGTCCAGGGTCATCTTGCTGCCCATGCCGTAGAGGTTGTGGGCGTCGACGCCGGTGAGGCCCTTGATCCGGTACTGGGCCGGGTTCTGGTCGACGTACGATCCGCCCTCGGCGACCGCCTCGACGAAGACCTGCCGCTCACCGGCCGTGACGGTCACCGTGTTCCGGCCGTCGGCCCTGTCGATCGCCTTGGTGGCGGCGGGTACGGTCACCTCGGCGGTGGAGGCGTACTCGCGGCCGTCCGGACCGGTGAAGACGGTCCCCTTGGGGAAGGTGCGCGGGGCGTCCGGGTTCTCGTTGCGCACCCGCATGGTGCCTGCGGCCTTCTTGACCGCGCCGTCCAGCTGTTCGTAGCGGAGCGTCCCGCCGGCCACCAGGACCCGGCCGTCGGGGAGCGAGGTGTGCCCGCCGCAGAACATGTCGACCGGGGTGGGTATCAGCTTGTAGGTGCTCTTCACCGGGTCCCAGAGCAGGGTCTTGAAGGTGTTGGCGTCGAAGGCCTTCTGGTCGTTGCCGGAGCCCGCGACGATCAGGATCTTCCCGGTGCGCAGCAGGGTCGCGTGGATCGCGTTGACCCGGAACCTGGTCGGCAGGTCGAGCGTCTGCCAGTGGCCGTACTCGGCCTTGTAGCCGGGCTGGTTGATGACGTAGCGGTGGTACTGGTCCCCGGCGAAGCCGAGGACGGCCGGTGCGTTCATGCTCGCGACGACGAGCGCGACGGTGCTGCCCAGCGCGTAGCGCTTGGTCCTGCCGCCGGTGTGGCGGATCTTCATGACTGGTCCCCCCGGTGCTGCTGGACTGGACTGCTGGTGTGGGTGGTGCGGTGGCGCGGCGGTGTGTGCGCAGCGCGCAGCGCGGCGGGTGGCGCGCCGCACGGTCGCGGGCGCCGCTGCGGCGCCTCGGGCGGTGCCTCAGGCGCGGGTGCTGGTGCGGGCGCTGGTGCCGCTGCGGGTGCGGGTGCTGGTGCGCCAGCGCAGTACGTCGTACGCCCGGATGAGCATCGGCAGCAGGCTGAAGAGCAGCGCGATGCAGGCCCAGGTCCGCATGGCGACGTGGTCGTAGCCGGTGACGAAGGACGCGGCGACCGAACCGCCGAAGAGCAGCACCCAGAACAGGTGGATGCGGAAGGTGGCAGGCCGGTCGGGACTGGCCGAGTCGCCCTTCGGGGTCACCACGAACCGGCTCCTGCGGCGCACGAGGGCCTGGAGCAGCGAGGCGGCGTAGATCGGTCCGCAGAGCGCGGACATCACCATTCCGGCGACCCCGGAGGACCCGGCCGGTTCGTGCGGGCTGACGTTGTGCTTGCGGTTCCAGGTGTAGAGCAGGACCTGGAGGGCGGCGGCGTCGCTGTAGAGCATCATCCAGATCTGGGAGGAGACGTGCACGCCGGACGCCCCGAAGCCGAGGTAGAGCACGCTGGAGATCCCGCCGAGCAGCCAGGTGAGCGCCGCCATCGGGTAGAAGCACACCATCAGGGTGTAGTTGAGCAGCCGACCGGGGGACAGCCGCCAGGCGGCCCGCCAGTACTGGGTGAGGATCGTCTCGTAGGTGCCCCGGCTCCAGCGCAGCTGCTGGGAGAAGAAGTCCGTCCAGGAGGACGGTCCCTCACCGATGGCCAGCACGTCCGGGGTGTAGACCGACTTCCACTGCGCGCCGGTGGCGGGGTTGCGGCGGCGGTGGAACTCCAGGCCGGTCGCCATGTCCTCGGTGATCGAGTCGTAGAGGCCGCCGATGGACTGCAGCGCCTTGATCCGTACGGCGTTGTTGGTGCCGACGAACATCGGGGCGCCGTACCGGTTGCCCGCCCGCTGGATCAGGGCGTGGAAGAGGAACTGCTGGCTCTCGGAGAACCTGGTGACGGCCGACGGCGAACTGTCGTAGTTCCCGTACACCTGCGGGCCGACCACGAACGCGACGTCCGGGTCACGGAAGTAGCCGAGCATCCGCTCGCAGAAATCGGGTAGCGGGACGTGGTCGGTGTCCACCGAGACCCAGTAGTCGTAGTCGTCGCCGTGGGCCTGCAGCCAGCTGTTGTAGTTGCCGTGCTTGGTATGCGCGCGGTAGCTGCCCCTGGGCTGGTTCCACCGGCCGACACCGTGGCGGGTGAAGTGCCGCACCCCCAACTCCGCGCAGAGCTGCCGCATTTCGGGGGCGTCGCCCTCGTCCAGCAGCCAGACGTCGTACGGCCCGTCGTGTCGGACGGCGAGCGCGGCCGTCAGCGTCGTCCGGACCATCTCCGGCGGTTCCTTGCCCGGCACGCAGGTGGTGATGAACGCAACTCTGGTGCCGGTCTGCGGGGTCACCGGAACCGGATCGCGGGCGACCAGTGTGGCGTGCGCGTTCGAGATCACGTTCAGCAGCCGGAAGACCTCGATCACGGCGACGATCCCGATCATCACCTTGTCGGCGACCAGCAGCCACAGGTGGGTCTCGCCGGGCCGCACCGGCCAGTGTCCCGGCAGCAGCAGCCAGATCAGCAGTGTCGCCTCGACCACGGGTGCCGCGATCAGCAGCAGCGCGGCGCGGATCCGGTGCGGCTCCTCGTGCAGCAGGCTGCGGTACTGGACTCGGTACGGTGTCCCGTCGGCCGGGTCGGCCGGGTCGGTCAGCGGGCCGGCGAGTCGGCTGAAGTGCGCGTAGTCGTAGGGCGCTTCGATGCGGCCGAGGGCGTCCGAGGAGTGGCGGTGCTGCCGGTGCTCCTTGTGGTCCGGGTGCCCCTGGTGGTTCTGGTGGTTCTGCTGAGGGTGGTGGCGCGGTAGTGCGTGGGCCTGCTCCGGTATCTGCGGTTGCGGGTATGCCTCGGTCTTCGGCATGACGGTAACTCCCCCCGAGAGCCACGGTTCTGCGGCTCTGTTGCTGCCCCTGAACTCGGTGTGGCGAGTCCCCCCGGACTCGCCTCCTGGACTGCGGTCTCCAGGACGAAGGACGGTCTGATGAACCGTCGGAGCCATGGCCGTTTCCGGACCATGGCTGCTTCGGCCGAGCGTGCCGTCCCTGCCGTCGCTGCCGGAATCCCGGCTTTCGGGTGCCTTGGCCCGGTTCACGGGTTCCGGCGGATCGGTTCATCGCCGCAGTCGGGATGTGAATGTGGCGGCAGGCTCATGACTGCCTGTCAACTCTCCTCAGCGCCAAGGGTGATCGCAACAGATCTCAGGGCGACCTTTCCCGGGGGGTGAAGATCTGGCGGAATCGGTGCGTTCGACGGCCGGTCGATGCTATTGGCTTGTGAACGTGGGTTCGATTGCGGGGTGCGGGAGCGACGGCCGTCGCCTTCGTGCGGGTGGGGGTCGACCGCGAGGATGCCGTTCTCCGGGTGCGGGGCACCCCGGACGCCCGGGTATGGCTGACGGGCACACAACTCCTCGTGGCGATAGGGCGTTCTGCCACATGTCGCGGCCGAACCTGCCCCACCTACGGTTCCGGCATCCACCACCGCAGCCCCGGGAGCCGGCCATCATGCGAAGTTCGACCACCCAGCCCAGGTCCCAGGATCGAACGGGCAGGTCCCCTGCTGCTCGCGGCGCCCGCGGTCTGCTCGCGGGTCTGCTGGCCGGTCTGCTCGTGACCGGCTGTGCGGAGGCAGGGACAGCGGGCACGGCCGTGGCCGATGCGGGCGGCGATGCGAAAGCGCCGGTCAAGGTCGGCCTGGTGTACTCCAGGACGGGACTGCTGGCCGCCTACGGCAAGCAGTACCTGGAGGGTTTCAAGGCGGGGCTCGACTATGCGACCAAGGGCACGGGGAAGGTCGACGGGCACCGGATCGAGGTGGCCGAGCAGGACGACGCGGGGGATCCGGCGAAGGCCGTCTCGGCCGCCAAGGACCTGATCGGCAAGGGCTACAAGATCCTGGCGGGCTCGACGGCGTCCGGGGTCGCTCTGCAGGTGGCGCCGATCGCCGCCCAGAACAAGGTGCTCTTCATCAGCGGCCCGGCCGCCGCCGACAAGATCACCGGCCTCAACAAGTACACCTTTCGCTCGGGACGCCAGTCGTACCAGGACATCCGGACCGCCGCTGCCTTCATCGGGGACGCCGGGGGCAGGAAGGTGACCGTCCTTGCCCAGGACAGCGCGTTCGGCCAGGCCAACGTCGCCGCCGTGAAGGCCGTGCTGGGCGGCCAGGGCGGCCAGGGTGCCACGGTGGACGCGGTGCTCGCGCCGCCCAGTGCCGCCGACCTGACTCCCTTCGTGACTCAGGCCAAGGCCGCCAGGCCCGACCTGCTCTTCGTCGCCTGGGCGGGCGAGACCGCGTCCGCGCTCTGGACGTCCCTCAACCAGCAGGACGTCTTCGCCTCGACCAAGGTGGTGACCGGGCTCGATCTTGCCGCCTCCTACCCGTTGTTCGGCCCTGCCGCCGAGAAGATCTCCTTCCTGGACCACTACTTCGCCGGCGCCGCCGGAACGGACGTGGAGAAGGCGATGACCGACTCCGTGTCCAGGGCGGGCGCCAAGCCGGACATCTTCACCCCGGACGGCTTCACCGCCGCCCAACTTGTCGTGCACGCCGTGGAGTCGAACCACGGGTCGGCCGACGACACCGCCGCGTTGGTGAAGGCCCTCGAAGGGTGGACCTTCGACGGCGTCAAGGGCCGGCTGACCGTCCGGGCGGAGGACCACGCACTGCTGCAACCGATGTTCCAGGTCAAGCTGACCGGAACCGGCGCAGGCGCGCGGCCGACGGTCGAGAAGGCGCTCACCGCCGGCGAGGTGGCACCTCCGGTCACCCCGATCGCGGGCTGACCCCGATGACCTCCCGCTCGCCGGCGAACCCCGAACAGGCAGACGGGGCACTGGCCCACCTCGCGCCGGTCCATCCCGCGCCGAGTCACCCCGCACCCGGGTCGGCGGCCGTCCTGCGACTGCGCGGCCTCGGCTGGTCCGTCCGTGGCGTACCGATCGTCGATGATGTCTCCTTCGACGTCACCGAGGGCGAGTTCATCGCTTTCATCGGCCCCAACGGAGCCGGTAAGACCTCCCTTTTCAACCTGATCTCCGGGATCCACCCGGCGAGTCACGGCACGCTCGAACTCGACGGCGCCGACATCACCGCCGAACCGGTACCCGCCCGCGCCCGTCGGGGGATCGGCCGCACCTTCCAGACCTCCTCGCTCTGGAGCGGGATGACAGTCGCCGACCACGTTCGGCTGGCCGCCCAAGCGGCTGCGGGACCCCGAGCCTCCTACCGGATCTGGCGACGGGCGGACCGGTACGCGACCCAGGTGGCCGACACCCTGGAACGCACCGGACTCGCCCATCGCGCGGACACCTTGGCGGGTGCCCTGTCGCACGGCGAGAAGCGGAAGCTGGAACTGGCCGTGCTGCTGGTCTCCGACCCTCGGCTGATCCTGCTCGACGAGCCGATGGCGGGAGTGAGCGCGGAGGAGGTGCCGGCCCTCACCGCGCTCATCCGCTCGGTGCACCGGGACCTCGGCCGCACCGTGCTGATGGTGGAGCATCACATGGACATCCTGCTCGACCTCGCGGACCGTCTCGCCGTGATGCACCACGGCACCCTGCTCTCCCTCGACACCCCCGCGGCGGTCATGGCCGACGCCACGGTGCAGCGGGCCTATCTGGGGGAGGGGCTGTGAACGACAACTCCTCAGAAGCGACGGTCACTTCACCCGATCCCCTCCTGTGCGTACGCAACCTCCGGGTGGTGATCGACGGGCTGCACATCCTGCACGGTGTGGACCTGGACGTCGCGCCGTCCGGCGTTACCGCGCTGCTGGGCCGCAACGGGGCCGGCAAGACCACCACGGTCAGGGCGATCATGGGCCTGGTTCCGCGCAGCGGCAGCCTGCGCTTCGCGGGTGCGGAGATCTCCGCGCTGCCCACTCACCTCGTGGTCCGCCGGGGCATCGGCTACGCCCCCGAGGACCGTGGGATCTTCGCCGGTCTGACCGTGGCCGAGAATCTCCGCCTCGCGGAGCGAGACCGCGAACCCGCCTACCGTCTCGTGCACGATCTCTTCCCTGAACTCCGCCAACGAGCCGGCCAGTTGGCCGGGACTCTCTCCGGCGGACAGCAGCAGATGGTGGCGATCGGCCGCACCCTGTTGAACGGCAACCGGCTGATCATCGCCGACGAACCGACGAAAGGGCTCGCGCCGAAGATCGTGGCCGAGGTCGCCGACGTCCTCGCGCGGGCGGCCGAGAGAGTGCCCGTACTCCTGATCGAGCAGAATCTCGCGCTCGTCCGCCGACTGGCCGGCCCCTGCGCCGTCCTGGCCGACGGGCGTACCGCACACCGGGGCGCCGCCTCGGAGTTGCTGGCGGACGAGGAGGCGTCCCGCCGCCTGCTCGGGGTCGGTGCCGCCGCCGGCCGTCGCGAAGCCGCCGGCCAGCCCCTCCCCGTCGGCGGCCCGTCCCTCGCCCTCCGGCCGCCCCTCGTTGCCGGTCCGGCCCCCGCAGGCTGTCAGGCCGCCCCCGGCCTCCTGCCCACCCCTGACCCTCCGCCCGCTCCCGACCTTCCGACTGCCGTCGTTCCGCCGGTCGATGCCACGGAGGTGGCCCCCTGATGGACACCGTCGTCCTCCTCGCCTGTACCGGACTCGGGCTGGGCGCCCTCTACTTCCTGGTGGCCTCCGGTCTCTCGCTCATCTTCGGTCTGATGGACGTGCTCAACTTCGCCCATGGCGCACTGCTCTCCGTCGGCGCCTACGGGACCTGGTGGGCCGGTACCGAAGGCGGCATGGGCTTCTGGACGGCGGTGGTCTTCGGCACGGCGGTCGGTACCGCGGCGGCCGTGCTACTGGAGTCGGTGCTGATCCGTCCGCTCTACCGACGGCCTCGGGACCAGATCCTGGCCACCGTCGGTGTCGGCCTGGCGGTACCGGCGCTGCTGACGGGTGTCTGGGGCGCGGACCCCCGGCCGTTCCCGCAGCCCGCCGGACTGTCCGGCACGGTGCGTGTGCTCGGCGCGATCGTCCCCGTCAACCGGTTCGTTCTGATGACTGTGGCTGTCCTGTTGCTGCTGGGGCTGCGGCTGTTCCTCCGTCGGACCCGGTACGGCCTGGTGGTCCGTGCGGGCGTCGAGGACCGGGCCATGGTCACGGCTCTCGGGATCGACGTCCGCCGGGCCTTCACCCTGGTCTTCGCGATCGGCGGCGCCGCGGCTGCACTCGGCGGCGCGCTCGGTGGGCTCTACTTCGGCTCGGTCCACCCCGGCCAGGGGACCAGTCTGCTGATCTTCGCGTTCGTGGTGGTGGTCATGGGAGGCATGGGCTCGGTCACCGGAGCCGCAGCGGCCTCCGTCGCGGTCGGGATCGTCCAGCAGTTCGCCAACTACTACGCCGCCGCCGGGCTCGGCGACCTCTCGGTCGTCGTACTTCTGGCCGTGCTGCTCCTGGTACGGCCGCGCGGACTCACCGGGAGGCTCGCGTGAGCGCCAACACCTCGACCGCGAGCGCCGATGGAGCGGCAGCCGGGCCCCCGGCCACCGCTGCTGCCGTCCCCGGCAGCTCAGCTGACGTACAGTCTGGACCATTCGGACGCCTGCGCACCATCCCTCGAACAGGTGAATCAATCGGGAAAGCCTGGACTCCCGGACGCGCCGCACTACGGTGGTGGCCGATCGCTCTGCTGATCCTGCTCCTTGTCGCCCCATACAGTGCGCTTCCCGTCCCGGGGCTCCTCGACGGCCCGCTCGGCAGCCCCGGAAGTCTGCAACTCATCGCCCTGTGCCTGGTCTACGGGGCCCTCGCCACCGGCTACGACCTGCTCCTCGGACGCACCGGACTGCTCTCGTTCGGACACGCGCTCTACTTCGCCACCGGGCTCTACGCCACCGACCTCGCGATGCTCGAACTCCGGCTCCCCTTCGCCGCCGCCGCTCTGTTCGGCGTCGGCTGCTCCGTCTCGCTCGCCCTGCTGCTCGGCTCGGCGAGCCTGCGGGCGACCGGCATCGGCTTCTCCATGGTCACCCTCGCCTTCGCACAGGCCGGCTCGATCCTCGTCCAACGCAACCCCGGCGGCGCGACCGGAGGCGAGGAGGGCCGCGCCGCTCCCGTGGACCTCCTGCCCGCCGGCCTGGTCGGAATCCAGCACACGGCCAACCTCTACTGGATCGCCCTCGCCTACCTGGTCCTCACGCTGGCCCTGGTCCACTGGGCCGTGCACTCGCCCACCGGCCGGGTCTGGGCGGGCATCAAGGAGAACGAACGCCGGGTCGAGGTCCTGGGTCTGCGCCCGTACGGGTTCAAACTGCTCGCCTTCGTGCTGGCGGGCGGCCTCGCCGGGGCGGGCGGGGTGGTCCACCTGCTGCTGACCGGTGGCGCGACACCGCAGACAGCCGGCTCCGACGCGACCCTGGCCCTGCTCGTCATGGTCGTCCTCGGCGGGACGGGTACCCGCTGGGGGCCCCTGCTGGGCGGAGTCCTCTACACCTGGGCCGGCCACCGGCTCGGTGATCTCGCCAACTCCACGGCTGTCGCCGGCCTTCCCGCCGTACTGCGGGTACCCCTGTCACAACCGCTCTTCCTGCTGGGCGCGCTGTTCGTCGCCGTGGTCTACCTGCTGCCCGGCGGGCTGGCCGGACTGCCCGCCCGTCTCCGTGCCGCGCGCCGCCGACCGTCCCCCGAGCGCGGAACCCCGATCGTCCAACTCCCGGAAGGTGGCGCCGAATGAGGCCCGAGGCCCCCGCTTTCGAAGAACTGACCGTGGCCGTCCCGGGCGGAGACCTGACGGTGCTCCGGTGGCCGGCCGCCGTCTCCGGCGCACCGACCGTGGTAGCGGTGCACGGGATCACCGCCAACGCCCTGGCCTGGGGGCAGGTGGCCCGCCAACTGGCAGGGCGGGCCGCTCTGATCGCCCCCGACCTGCGCGGCCGAGCCGCCAGCCGGACTGTTCGGGCTCCCTACGGCCTCGCGCGGCATGCGGACGACGTGGCCGAGCTGATCGGCACCCTCGGCCTGGGGCCGGTCAGGCTGGCGGGGCACTCCATGGGTGCCTGGGTCGCGGCACTGGCCGCCGTCCGGCACCCGGCACTGGTCGAACGGCTGCTCCTGGTGGACGGCGCCGTCACCTTCCCGCTGCCCGTCGGCGTGCGCGAGGCCGACGCGTTGGCCGCCGTCCTCGGACCGGCCCTCGCCCGGCTGTCGATGACCTTCCCCGACCGGGCGGCCTACCGCGCCTTCTGGCGCGCCCTGCCGGCCTTCGCCGCCGGATGGACCGCCGAGACCGACGCCTACACCCAGCGGGACCTGGTCGGAACGGAGCCCGACCTCCGGTCCTCCTGCGTCCCCGAAGCCATCCGGGAGGACGGCCGCCAGGTCATGGTCGACGCCGACGCGGCAACCGCGATCCATCGGATCTCCTGCCCCGCCGAACTGCTCTGGGCCGAGCGGGGACTGCAGGACGAACCCCAGGGCCTCTACGACCCGGATCGGATCGAGGCCGCAGCACTCGACCCGACCCGGGTGTCGGTCTCACCGGTACCCGGCACCAACCACTACTCGATCCTGACCGGCGAGGACGGCGCGGCGGTCGTGGCGGACCGGCTGGTGGCCGAGCGCGCGGTGCGTGAGTGAGGCGGGGCGTCGCACCGCGGGCCCGATGACGTCAGCCCGCGGCGCTCGACCCGGCTGCGCCCAGGAAGCTCTCCCAGCCGCCCGAGGGCTCCTTGCCGACGCCCAGCGTCCGCAACTTCCGCAGGGTGGACTCGTCCTGGACCTCCAGCCACTCCACCAGCTGGCGGAAGGAGACCAGCCTGACCTCGGGCTTGCCCGCGATCTCCTTGAGGGTCTCCTCGACGGCGTCCATGTAGATGCCGCCGTTCCACTGCTCGAAGTGGTTCCCGACGAAGAAGGGCGCCCGGTTGGTGGTGTAGGCGCGGTTGAAGCCGGCCACGTACGCGTCCTTGGCCTGGGTGCGCCACTCGTCGTACTTGCCCGGGTCGCCCTTGGTGCTGCCGCCGGACTGGTTGGCCAGGATGTTGTAGTCCATCGACAGCACCTGGAAGTTGTGCCCGGGGAAGGGTATGCCCTGGAGCGGGAAGTCCCATATCTTCCCGTCCTGGACCTTCTGCGGCCAGATCTGCAGGCCGCCGGGCGAACTGGCGTCGTACTTCCAGCCCAGCTTGGCGGCGGTCGGCAGCAGCGCCTTCTGGCCCTCCAGGCAGGGGGTGCGGCCGCCGATCAGCTCCTTCTTGTAGTCGAAGGGCAGCGGATCGACATCGGTGAAGCCGGTGTTGGTGCGCCACTGGGTCACGAAGGAGACGGCCTGGTCGATCTCGCTCTGCCAGTCCTCGGGGGTCCACTTGTTGACCCCGTTGCCGTCCGACCGGGTCGAGCAGAAGTGCCCGTTGAAGTGCGTGCCGATCTCGTGCCCGGCCAGCCACGCCTGGCTGACCAGCTTCAACGTGCTCTTCACCGCTCCGTCCGACAGGTACGGGATGTCGGAGGCCCCGACCGAGTGCTTCGGCGGGTGGTAGAGGCTCGACTTGCTCTTCGGCAGTGCGTAGATGCCGGAGAGGAAGAAGGTCATGGTGGCCTTGTACTGCTCGGCCAGCTTGAGGAAACGGGGGAACTGGCCGTCGTCGGTACCACCGGCGCCGTCCCACGAGAACACCACGAACTGCGGCGGGCGCTCACCCGGCTTGAGCTTCTCCGGCTTCGGCTGGTTGGGCTGGGCCCCGGTGTCGGACGTCGAACCGTCCCCGATCGGTGTGCCCTTGACCGCAGGAGCGCCCGGCTTGCTGCTGCCGCCGCCCGCGGCGGCGCCGTCACCCGAGCCCTTCGCCCCGGTAGTGGAGCTCCCGCCACTCGAACAGGCTGTCACGGCTCCCAGCGCCGCGGTGGCGGCGGTGGCGCTCAGCATGGTCCTGCGCGAGATGCTGCTCATGGTCTCCCCTGCCGGTTGGCGTCCGACACCCAGAAAACGTCCGGAGGCCGCAGGGCATCCGGACGTCCAGGAGAAAACGGACATTGCTGACTATTGCCTCTTCAGGATGTCATGGGCGCAGGCCGTCATCCAAGGGCCCCACCCACTACCGGCCATCACGCAGAGGAGGCCCGCATGGATGCGGTAGTCCGGTCAATGTTGCCGTCCTGAGACACTCCATCGCCGACTGTCGGGGCGCATCGGCACTGGTGGAAGCCGATGGGTCGGGTGCGAAGTGCTGTGGCGCCGTAGGAACGGCCGGTGGGGCGGGTCGGTTCAGGCGGCCGGCTGTCGGCGGTGACGGCGGATCACCTGGGCGACGGCGGCGCTGATCGTGGTCGCCGCGCAGCACGAGACGGCGAGGCTGAGCCAGGCGGTGTTGAACCAGTGGCTGTTGAGCCAGCCCAGCGTGACGATGTACCCGGCCCAGATCACTGCGGCCAGTGCCGACCAGCGAAGGAAGTTGCGGGACTGCTCGGGAGAGTGCCCCACTGCGAGGTCGAGGACCGTGCGCCCACCCGGAACGAAGCGGGCGATGATCACCATGGCGGCGCCGGTACGTGCTCCCCGGTCCGACAGGCTCTGCTGGACGCGCTCGACGCTCGCCGCGAGCTGTGGCTTGCCTGCCAGCCGTCGGTCCACCAGCGGCGCTCCCCGGCGGGCCAGCGCCAGTAGCAGGAGATCGCCGAGGAACGATGCGGTCGCCACCCCGAGCGCGAGGAGTATCGGGGCTCCGGCGACCTGGGAGGTCCTGAGTACGGCCAGGATGACCAGCGTGCCGCTCGGCAGGAAGGGGAGGAAGGCGTCGCCGAGGACGGCGCAGAGAGCCAGGACACAGATCCAGGCCGGGCCGATCAGCGCTATGACACCCAAGGTCGTTCTCCCTCCAGACCGCCCGGAGGAGCAGGTGGCTGCAGGGGGCAACGCTAGCCGTTCGACATTTCATGCCATAAAGCACCCCCGGGGTGTGCGGGATCACAGGCACGGACCAGGGCATCGGTCTCGGGAGCCACTCGGGTCGGACGTGCCGCCCGCGACACTCACGCCACTCACGCCACTCGGGTCGGAGGTGCTTCCGGTCACCCGCGCCCCAGCGCTCAGCCCCCGCGGTAGCGGGCCGCGGACAGCAGGGCGGACATCGGGGCGGACATTGGGAGAGCCCCCGGAGCGGGGTACCGCTCCGGGGGCTCGTCGGGGTCAGGCGGAACTGGTCCAGCCCGCCTGCCTTGCCGATGCGTGAGGTCTTGGTGCGCGACCTTCACTGGTCAGTAAGGCTGCCCGAAGCCGGGCCGACCGCGCGACCCATTCGTCTGGCGACTTCTGGCGTTGGCGTGAAGCCGCCAGCCGCACGCGGGTGCTGTCGATCGGTCAGCTGCGGACCACTTCGGTTCGTGTGCCCGGCGGGTGGATCGCCGCCGCCACGGGGAAAGCACGCGAGGCCAGGGACCGATCAAAGTGTGGCTCAGCTCCGAAGGGGCCGCAGCCTCGCCTCTGACCCGCCCGGTGTCCACGGCCTGTGTACCCGTGCGGCGCTGACCGGCGGCCGGCTCCGTCCGCACTGCCCGCACCGTAGGCACTGGATGATCGGCGCTGGCTGCGCTGGTTGCAGCTGGGACACCGTCTGCGCCGGCGGCGTGACGGACAGCGACGCAACGTAGGGGGCCCTGCTCCAGGGAACACGCCGACCCGTCCCCGGGTTGACCTCCCAGGCGGGAGCGGAGTGCCGCATCTGATCAGGTCGAGCAGGAGGAACCGAGGCATGACCACCGAGGACGAGCAGACCCCCGACACGGTGCGGTCCGCCGAACAGGCACTCGCCGACCCGATCCGCGGTGTGGCCCGGGGCACCGCACCTGCACCGCTCTCCATCCTCGACCTGGCCACGGTGGGAGAGGGCTACTCGCCCAGCGAAGCGCTGGCGGCGACCACCGAGCTCGCCCGCAAAGCCGAGAGCTGGGGCTACCACCGCTTCTGGGTGGCCGAGCACCACGGCATGCCTGGGGTCGCCAGCTCGACACCGGCGGTTCTGCTGTCGCACCTGGGAGCCCACACCCGGACGCTGCGGCTCGGTTCGGGCGGTGTCATGCTCCCCAACCACGCACCGCTCGCCGTCGCGGAGCAGTTCGGCATGCTGGAGGCCCTGCACCCGGGCCGGATCGACCTCGGCCTCGGCCGGGCCCCCGGGACCGACCAGGCGACGGCCCGGGCGCTGCGCCGGGGAGTCGCCGACGACGCCGACGACTTCCCCCGCCAACTGTCCGAGCTGACACACTTCCTGGACGGCGACTTCCCGGACGGACACCCCTACGCGCGGCTGACCGCGGTGCCCAGGAGCAAGGAGCGCCCACCGATCTGGCTGCTGGGATCGTCCGGCTTCAGCGCCCAGCTGGCGGGCCGGCTCGGCCTGCCCTTCGCCTTCGCCCACCACTTCAGCGCCGCCAACACGGTTCCCGCGCTGGACCTCTACCGGGCCAGCTTCAAGCCGTCCGCCGTGCTGGACGAGCCCTACGCGCTGATCGGCGTCGGTGCGGTGGCCGCTGACGGCGCGGCCGAGGCCCGCCGCCTGGCGATGTCGGGTGCGCTGGCCATGCTGCGCTTGCGGCGTGGCGCGCCGGGGCCGATCCCGACCCCCGAGCAGGCGGCCTCGTACCCCTACAGCCAGGCCGAGGCGGACTTCCTGGAAACCTGGATCGCCAATGTCGTACTGGGTTCCCCCGGCGAGGTGGCCGACGGCCTGGAGGCCCTGCGCAAGCGGACCGGCGCGAACGAGCTCATGGTCACCTCGAACATTCACGGCCACGAGGCACGCCACCGCTCGTACGGCCTGATCGCCGAGGCGTACGGTCTGAGCTGACCGCCACCGGCACGGAGGTCACGGCCGGCGCCGGCTGTCACAGATGCCACAGCCGACGCCGACCGGGACCGGTGCCCGCCGACGCCGGCTCTGGCCGATCGGCTGTGGCCGGCCAGCCGGTGTCGGACGTCCGTCTGCCCGGCTGTCCATCAGTCCGCCTGCCCGCCTGCCCGCCTGCCGCAGAGGCTCAGCGTGCCTGCCTCGCGCGCAGCATGGCCGCGACCCGCTCCGCCTCCCCGGGCTTGGCGAAGTACCAGCCCTGGGCCGTGTCGCACCCGGTGAGGCGGAGCCGTTCGGCCTGCGAGGCGTTCTCGATGCCCTCGGCCGTCACGGTCAGCCCGAGGGCGTGGGCGAGCTGGACCATCGCGCCGACGATCTGCTCGTCCGCGTCGGCCCGCCGGAACCGGTTGTCAGGGCGGCCGCCCGGGGCCGGGTCGCGGAAGCCCTCGATGAAGCTGCCGTCCAGCTTCAGTACGTGGACCGGGAGCCGGGAGAGGTAGGCGAGGTTCGAGTAGCCGGTGCCGAAGTCGTCGATGGCGATCCGGACGCCCATGTCGGCCAGTGCCTGAAGGGCCTGCACCGGGCGGCCCCCGGGCCCGAGCACGGCGCTCTCGGTGATCTCCAGCTGCAGCAGCCGGGGCGGCAGCCCGGTGTGCTCCAGCACCTGGGCGACATCGGCCACCACGTCGGAGTCCCAGATCTGGCGGGCGGCCAGGTTGACGCTCACGAAGGTCTCGGTGTCCGGAAACTCCGTCAGCCACTGCCGGGCCTGGCGGCAGGACTCCTCCAGGACCCACTTGCCCAGCGGCACGATCGCGCCGGACTCCTCGGCCAGCGGGATGAACCGGTCCGGCGAGAGCGTCCCGTACCGGGGGTGGCGCCAGCGGACGAGCGCCTCGGCGCCGTGCACCGCGCCGTCCGCCAGCCCGACCAGGGGCTGGTACTCGACGGTGAACTCGCCACGCTCCAGTGCCGGGCGCAGCGCGGTGGCCAGACGCTGACGGGTGAGCTGGTGTGCGCCGCGGTCGGGGTCGTAGAGCGTCCAGCGGGCCCGACCGTCCGCCTTGGACCAGTACAGGGTCGCGTCGGCGTCCTTGAGCAGGTCCGTCGGAGTGGTCTCCTGAACGGGGCGCTCCACCACGCCCACGCTGGCGGTGACCACCAGTTGCTGTCCGGCGATGTCGAACGGCTGCTCAAGGGCGGCGATCAGGTCGGAGGCGAGCCGGGTCAGTTGCTCGCTGCTGGCGCTGTCGGCGACCAGTACGGCGAACTCGTCGCCGCCCAGCCGGGCCACCAGGCTCTCCTGGTCGCGTGAGAAGCCGCGCTCCAGCCGGGCCGCCACTGCGACCAGCAGTTGGTCGCCGACGTGGTGTCCCAGGGTCTCGTTGATGGCGGCGAAGCCGTCCAGGTCGACGTAGCAGAGACCGACCCGACGAGTCGGGCGGCTGCTGCCCGGCACGGCTGCGGGGCTGGGGCCGGGACCGGGCGGGGGAGTGGGACCGGAAGGGACACCAGGGGCGGAAGCGGCCGTCGTCGTGGTGGGCGCGGTCGCCGTCGCAGTCGCCGTGCCCAGGAGCCCGGTCGCGGTCCGGGACTCCCCGGGCTCCGGGCCCAGGCCCCCTGTCCCGGGGACGGCGACTCCGGGGACGCAGACCCCGGTGGCGCGGGCACCGGTGGCGGAGGATGTCGCCCCGATCGCTGACGCAGGCTCGGTCGGCCTCTCCGGGGCGGGCGCAGAGGCGGAACAGGGCTTCACCGCAGCGGCACCTTGCGGGTGCGGCGGTGCGTCGCCGTTGCCGGGCATGAAGGCCGCGTTGAGGCGCTCGAAGAAAAGGGTCCGGTTGGGGAGCCTGGTGAGCGGGTCGTGCAGCGCCTGGTACGCCAGCCGGTCTCCGAGCAGCCGCTGCTCGGTGACGTCCTCGACCATGGCCAGGGTGTAGAGCGGGTGGCCCGAGCCGTCGCGGATGAGCGAGATCGTCACATTGCTCCACACGGTGCGGCCGTCGCGGTGCTTGAGCCGCTTCTCCACCCGGAGCCGGTCGCGTTCGCCGCGGACCAGTTCCAGGTAGTGCTGGCGGTGGTTCTCCTCCGGGTCGATGATGTCGTGGATGTGGGTGCGGACCAGGTCGGCCAGGTCGTGACCGATCATGGCCGCGAATGCCGGGTTCACCTCGATGATCCGGTCGTCGGAGTCGATCAGCGCCATCCCGATGCCGGCGTCGGCGAAGGCGGCCCGGAACCGGGATTCGCTGGCCCGGAGGGCGGCGAGCAGCTCTCTGGTACTGCCACCCAGCGGGGCCGAGCAGGTGGGGCAGTAGGTGAACGACTGCTCGTCGGACAGGGCGGGGAGGCGGTGGGTCTCGTGCCGTTGGTGTTTGGCCTCGGCGCCGTCGGTGGTGCTCTGGGCGGGACGGCACGGTTCACCGTGCCGCACGCGCTGGCGGTGTGCGTCGGCCCCCTCGTTCCGGCCCGGCACGGCATGCTCCCGTCCGCTGCTGACGCTGATCCGGCCTACGTTCCGCACCGCGGTGGCCGGCTTCCCGCACTGTCGACGCCCCTGGAACGCGGTGCAAGAACGCTTGCTGCAGGCGCTCGGCGAAGAACAGGGCACTGCCGCTGATCATAGGCTGCGCGCAGATCCGGCGGCGACCGCCGCCAGGGTGATTCGTCGGGTTCCGCGCGAACCCGTCCGGTACGCGCTGCGCCCCTGACGCACATCGTGAGATGCACACCAGGGGCGCATGACGCGGAGCCGCGCTCCGCGGCGTCAGCCCGCCAGCTTGGCGGTCAGGGTGATGGTGGTACCGGTCAGGGCCTGGCTGACCGGGCAGTTGGCCTTGGCGTCCTCGGCGGCCTTGACGAAACCCTCCTCGTCGAGGCCGGGCACCTCGCCGGTCACGGTGAGGTGGATGCCGGTGATGCCGGTTCCGGGCTGGAAGGTCACGTCCGCCTGGGTGTCGAGCTTGGTGGGCGGCGTGCCGGCCCCGGCCAGGCCGTGCGAGAGCGCCATCGAGAAGCAGGAGGAGTGTGCGGCGGCGATGAGCTCCTCGGGGCTGGTCTTGCCGTTCGCCTGCTCGGCACGAGACGCCCAGGAGACCGGGTACTCGCCGATGCCGGAGGAGGCGAAGGTCACCTGCCCCTTGCCTTCCAGCAGGTTGCCTTCCCACGCGGTGCGTGCGGTGCGAGTGGTTGCCACGATCAGATACCTCCTGTGATGGGGGAACTGCTGGGTCGTCACGTCCGGCCGTGCTGTGCGGTGCTCTGCGGTGCGATGCGATGCTGCGCGGTGCTGTGCAGCGCGCGCCAAGCCTACGGCGCCACCCGGCGGCACCGTGGGCGGCACAGGCGAAGGAGCTGGACCGCGTCCCCGGCACGGCGGTCCACATAGCGGACGGACGGCCCAAATGCCGCGGGCGGATCAGTGCTCTCCTGTTAGATTTGCCGAGGCCCGGGGAGGTCCAGGAGGAACATGGGTCACCCGGGTGCCGTTCATGCAGCCAGCCTCCGGAGCCGCCCCGATGACTGATCAGCCCACCCAGCCCGCGAACTCTGCCGCCGAGTCCCCCGAAGCGATCGACGAGGCCGTGCGGGCGGAACTGACCAGTCTGCGCGAGAGCATCGACAACATCGATGCGGCCGTGGTCCACATGCTGGCCGAGCGGTTCAAGGCGACGCAGCGGGTCGGGCGGCTCAAGGCCGAGCACAAGCTCCCGCCGGCCGACCCGGAGCGCGAGCGCGCCCAGATCACCCGGCTGCGCGAGCTGGCGGCCGGTGCCCACCTGGACCCGGTGTTCGCTGAGAAGTTCCTGAATTTCATCATCGCCGAGGTGATCCGCCACCACGAGGCGATCGCCCGCGCCTGAGCGGTCGCCCGGGCCGGAGTGGTTGCCCGCGACCAGGCGATCGCCCGCGCCTGAGCGGGCCGGACGGACGGACCCGATCGGGCCGGACGGACCTGGCGAGCAGTTTCCGAGTGCTGCTCGCGCGGGCGTCCGTCGCCGGTCTGCGTCAGAGGCGGCTAAAGGCCTGATTTCGCGCCGCTCCCCGGGCGGCGTTAGCGTGCTGTCTTCCCCACTCCCCTGGAGGTGGTCCGGTGGTGGCACGCACACGGCAGCAGAGCAAGGCCCGGAGCAACGGGCAGCCGTGCGGGCAGCAGTACGGGCGGCGCCACGTGCACGACGCCGGACCGCGCCGTCAGCACGGCCGCGCCGACCGCCGTGGCGGCGGTGAACTGCCGGGTCTCGCCGCCCTGGCCACCGGTCCGGGCGAAGACGTCCTGATCAAGCGTGCGCGTGCCGCTGTGGCGCCCGCAGTCGACGTACTGGCGGTCTGACTCGTGAACACTGGACCACGGTCGGCTCCGGCCGCTCCGCAGGACGACCAGCCGGCTCCGGCGCGTCCGGCTCACCCGGACCAGGCCCACCCGGCCGAGGACGCCCGGCCGGTGGCCGGGTCGCGCCGCGCGCGCACGCCCCGTCGGCGCTGGCCGTGGTGGGCGGAGCTGCCCGCGATGGTGGCTGTGGGCCTGCTGGTGGCGCTGATCGTCAAGACCTGCCTGTTCCAGGTGTTCACCATCCCCTCGGGATCGATGGAGAACACCCTGCGGATCGGCGACCGAGTGGCCGTCAACAAGGCGGTGTCCCTCTTCGGGTGGAAACCGAAGGCCGGGGAACCCGTGGTCTTCAAGGACCCGGGCGGCTGGCTGCCTCCGCAGGCCCCCGCCGACGGCCTGGCCTCCGGCGTGGTCGGGGACGCGCTCAGCTTCATCGGGCTGCTGCCGCCCAAGGGCGACAACTACCTGGTCAAGCGTGTGATCGCGACCGGCGGGCAGAGCGTCCAGTGCAGCGGCTCGACCCTGCGGGTGGACGGCAGGCCGGTCACCGAGCCGTACCTCCACCCCGGGGACGACTCGTGTGCCGGTCTGGACTTCGGTCCGGTGACGGTGCCCAGCGGTTACGTCTGGGTCGAGGGCGACCACCGCAGCGACTCGGCCGACTCCCGGTACCACCGGGAGGGGCCGGGTGGCGGCGCCGTGCCGGTGGCGAACGTGGTCGGTCCCGCGTCAGCGGTGGTCTGGCCGCTCAATCACGTCGACTGGTTCGGCTGGACGGGCATCTGACGGTCGCCGGTGCCGTCCGGGGAGCCGCCGACGCCCACCCGGACGCCGGCGTTCCGCGGTGCGCCCGCGCCGTCCCCGGCGTTCTCCCGCGCCGACCCGCCCGGTCCGGTGGCCCCGGTGGCCTTGCTGATGCCGGTGACCTCGGTGACGTCGGTGATGTCGGTGACGTCGCTGGCCCCGGTGGCCTTGGCGGGCCTGCTGGTCTGTGCGGCGAAGGCACCGATCAGGACCAGCAGACCGCCCACCAGCTGCGGGGTGCCGAGCCGCTCGCCGAGCAGGAACCAGGCTGTGACCGTTGCCACCACGGCCTCCAGGTTGGCCACCACCCCGGCGACCGGCGGGGACAGGTGCTGTACGGAGATGACGCCGGTCAGATAGGCGAGCACGGTCGCGATCAGGACCATCCAGGCGGCCGGCAGCAGAGCGGGCAGGCTGTGCCCGTTCATGATCACCTGGCCGCCGAGGATGCTCCAGTCGGCCTCCCAGGGCTGGGTGAACGCGGTCAGCGCGATGGCGCCGATCAGCAGTCCGTACGCGCTCACGGCCATCGGGTCGACCGGTCGGTCGCCCTGGCGCCCGGCGTCCGCGAGAACGAAGTAGCCGACCTGGCAGCAGGCCGCGCCGAGGCCGAACAGTACGCCGAGCGCGTCGAAGGCCAGGCCGTTCCAGACCTGCACCACACAGGCCAGGCCGGTCACCGCGACACCCGCGCCGATCGCGGCGGCCCGCGAGACGGGACGGCGCTGGACGAACTTGACGTACCCGAGCAGCAGCAGCGGGCCCAGGTACTCGATCAGCAGCGCCACCCCGACCGGGATCCGGGATATCGCGGCGAAGTAGCAGGCCTGCACGCCGCCCACGGCGAGCAGGCCGAAGCCGAGGAGCACGCCGGGGCGCTGCCGGACGGCCTGCCGGTGCTTGTAGGCGAGCGGGAGCAGGACCAGCGCGGCGCCGGTGACCCGGAGCCAGACCACGTGCAGCGGTGAGAGACCCGCCTCGATCAGCGGCTTCGCTGCCGTACCGGAGCCGCCGAACGCGAGGGCGGAGAGCAGTGCGAGGGGCAGCCCGAGCCTTCTGGCCGTGGCGCCGGTGGCGGACGTAGAGCTGTGCATCGGGGCATTCTGTCAGCTCGAAGCGATCTCTGTAAGGCGCGATCTCGCCCTTTGGTCCTGATCGTCAACTGTTCCTGGCCGGGGCGTCGCTTGCCGCCCCGGCCAGGGTTGCGTGCCGGTTCCGGACTACCCCGCGGCTTGCGGCCGGCCGTTCGGCTGCCCACTCGGCCCCGGTCCCGGCTGGGCCGGCGCGGTGGTCGGCTGGGTCGTCGGATCCGGCCTGGGCGGCGTCGTGCGGGACGGCGAAGGCTGGGGGGTCGGGCGGGTGGTCGGCGAGGAGCCGCCACCGCCCGTGCTGCCGGAGGCGCCGCCGGAACCACCTGCGGTGGTCGGGGCCGTCCCGGCGGAGGCGCCGGAGGTGGCACCGGTCTGCGGCGCGGACGCCGAGGGCGAGGCAGCCTGCGCACCGGGGCCCGCCGATCCGTTCGGCGCGGAGGTCGAGGAGCCCGAGCCGACGCCCGAAGGGCCCGACAGCAGCGGGTTGTCCGAGGACGAGCCGTCGAAGTCGCTGACCGGCTGCCCGGCCAGCGCGGCCTTCATGTAGGCGGTCCAGACCTGGGTCGGGAACTTGCCGCCGGCCGCGGCCGAGACGCCGCCGACGCCGTCCAGGGTGACCTGGCTTCCGTTGCCCGGGTCCTGGCCGAACAGGGCCACCGAGGTGACGAGTTCGGGCGTGTAGCCGACGAACCAGACCGACCTGGAGTCGTCGGTGGTGCCGGTCTTGCCCGCCACCGGCCGGCCGAGTGCCTGCGCGCGGTAGCCGGTGCCGCCGGGGTCGCTCACGACGCCCTGCAGCATCGTGGTGACGGCCTGCGCGCTCTCCTTGCTGATCGCCTGGGTGGTCTTGGGCGCGGGCAGCTTGACCTGCTCGCCCTCGTGCTGGAGCGACTTCACGATCCAGGGGGTGATCTGCTGCCCGTCGTTGTCCAGGGTGGCGTACACCCCGGCCATGTCGAGGACGCTGGGCGTGGCGGTGCCGAGCGGGATCGACGGGTGGGCGTCGAGCCCGGGGGTGTCGGCGGACAGGCCCAGGGCGACGGCGGTCCTGCGGACCTCCTCCAGGCCGGTGTCCTGGGCGAGTTGGGCGAAGACCGAGTTCACCGACCAGTCGGTGGCCTGCTGCAGGGTCACCCGGCCGTAGTTCGTGCCGCCCTCGTTCGGCGGGGCGTACGGCGTGCCGGTCCCGCCCGTCACCGGGCGGCCGCTGGTGCCGTCGTAGACCGTGTCCGGGCTGATCCGGACCCCGTTCTGGGTGTGGGCGCCGCTGTTCAGGGCGGCGGCCAGCGCGATCGCCTTGAAGGTCGAACCGGCCTGGTAGTCCTGCCGGGTGGCGTTGTCCACCCAGTGCTTCGTGGCGTCGGTGCCGCCGTACAGCGCCACCACCGCGCCCGTCTTCGGGTCCACCGAGGCCGCACCGGCCTGGGCGTCGGCGTCCTTCTTCCGCTGGTCGGGGGAGAGGTTGTCGGTGAGCTGCCGGCGGACGGCGTCCTGCAGGTCCTGCTCCCGCCCGGCGTCGACGGTGAGCGTGACGGTGTAGCCGCCCTGGGCGAGTTCCGCGTCGCTGATGATCCCGTGCGAGGTCAGGTAGTCCGTCGCCGCGCCGACCAGGTACCCGGCCTGGCCGGAGAGGCCGGGGGCGCTCTTCGGCTCCTGCACCTTGGGGAAGGTGACGGCGGCGCGCTGGTCGGCGGTGAGCCAGTTCTGCTGGACCATGCCGTCCAGCACGTAGTTCCAGCGGTCGACCGCGTTCTGCTTGCCCTTGGCCGTCGTGGTCGAGACGTCGTACGCGCTCGGGGCGTTGAGCAGGGTGGCCAGGTAGGCGCCCTGGCCGGGGTCGAGCTGACCGGCGTCGACGCCGAAGTACGCCTGCGCCGCAGCCTGGATGCCGTACGCGCCCCGGCCGTAGTACGAGGTGTTGAGGTACCCGGAGAGGATCTCGTCCTTGCTCTGCGTGGCGTCCACCTTGAGCGCGATGAACAGTTCCTTCACCTTGCGGGTGACGGTCTGCTTCTGGTTCAGGTAGGTGTTCTTGACGTACTGCTGGGTGATCGTCGAACCGCCCTGGGTGGCGCTGCCGGTGGCGGTGTTCAGCGCGGCCCTGGTCAGGCCCTTCAGGTTGACCGCGCCCTCGTGGTAGAAGTTCCGGTCCTCGGCGGCGAGGGCGGCGTGCTGGGCGGCGGGGGAGACCTTGTCCAGGCCGACGTTCTGCCGGTTGGTCTGGCCGGTGCGGGCGATCAGGGTGCCGTCCTGGTAGAGCCAGGTGTTGCTCTGCGCGGTCGCGGCGGCGTGGGCGTCCGGGACCGTGATCACGGTCATGCCGAGGACGAACAGGCCGACCCCGAGCAGTACCGAGGTCACCAGGCCGAGCAGGGTCAGCCGCCAGGTGGGCAGCAGTCTGCGCCAGCCGGTCCTGCGGGGGCGCCGGGGGCCGAGGGGGCCTCGGCGGAGGGGGCCGCGTCCGGTACGGCGGCCGATCGGCAGCGGGCGGAGGCCGGTGGGCGATATGCGCGGCAACGTGGCGCCTTTCCAGCGAGCCCTGTGACAGTTGCTCACGCGATCTAGGTCGGACGGCAGACCGATTCAGCCTGCCTGAGGTCTTTGTGAGCCGTTAGGGACCTTTGTCCTGTTTTGTTTCACGATCCTGTAACCGGAGCGGGTTCCGGACGGTCGGCGGGGGAACGCGGAAAGCCTCAGGGTCCCCTCACCGTCGTGAGGAGGCCCTGAGGCTTGTCTGTGCGCCGCCAGGGACTCGAACCCCGGACCCGCTGATTAAGAGTCAGCTGCTCTAACCAACTGAGCTAGCGGCGCCTGCTGACCTGGAAAACAATACACGGTCCGGGCGGGTGCTCCGAACCGGGCTGCTCCGACGGCCGGACCGCACACGCCAGAAGATGTCCGTCTTGTGGTGGTTAGGGTGGTTGAGTGCCCAGCCGCTCCGAGCCCGCCCGTCATGAGCCCGCCCGTCCGCGCGCCGCTGGTCCGCGTGTCGCTCGTCCGCGTGCCGCCCGGCTCACCGCCGCCCTGCTGCTGGTCAGCGCCGTCGCGTACACCGCCTGGGTGCTGGAAGTGCTGCTGAGCACCGGACTCGACCCGGTACAGGCGTACGTCAGCGAGCTCGCCGCCGAGGACCAGCCGCTCGGCGGTGTCTTCCGTGCCACCGACCTCGTCGCCGGGCTCGCGGTGCTCGCGGCGGCCGTGACCGCGCTGCTCGGGCTCGACCGCCGGCCGTGGTCGCTGACCGGCTGGTGGGCCCTGGCGCTGTTCGGCGCGGCCACCGTCGCCGACTCGCGGCTGCCGCTGAGCTGCGCCCCGACCAGCGATGAGGAGTGCGCGGCCCGCGAGACCGCCGGGCTGGTACCCGCGACCCATGCCGCGCACGCCGTCAGCAGCAGCCTTGCCGTGATCGGCGCGCTCACCGCACTGACCGCCCTCACGGTGGCCGCCCGTCGCTACGGCAGCTGGCCGCCGGTCGGCCGCCTCGGCCCCTGGCTGATCGGTGCCGAGTTCCTGGCCACCGCCTGGAGCCTGTCGGCCATCGCCGCCTTCCAGGCCGGCCGGGGCACCTGGTCGCTCGGCGCGGGCCAGCGGTTGCAGGTGCTGCTGATGGGGATCTGGTTGGCGGTCCTGGCCAAGGGGGTCCGGGCCACTGCGGAGTCCGCGTCCGCGCCGGGGACCGCATCCGCACCGGGGACCGCATCCGCGCCGGACGCGACGTCCGCGCCGGAGGAGAAGGGCGAGGCGGCATGACTTCGGACGAGTGCGAGGGTGAGGGCGGGGGCAGAGGGGCTTCGGGCGGGGGCGAACGGGCTCCGGTCCCCGGCACGGCGCGGCCCGCCCCGGAGCCGGGGGCTGGCGTGGTGCGGATCGTGCTGATCGACGGCACTCCGCTGCACGTACGGTCCGAGGGCCGGGGCCCGGTCTGCGTGCTCAGCGGTGGTCTGGGGTGCAGCTGGTTCGACTGGGACGCCGTTGTCGCGCTGCTCGCGCCGCACCGTACGGTGGTCCGCTTCGACCGGCCCGGCTACGGGCTCAGTGCCCCGGCGCGGCTCGTCCCGACGGCGGTACGGGAGGCGGAGCGGATCCGCAAGGTCCTGGACTCCCTCGGCCTGACCGGCCGCTGTACGGTGGCGGGCCACTCGCTCGCCGGGTTCCACGCCGAGGCCTTCGCCCGCCTCCACCCCGATCGCACGGCCGGTCTGGTCCTGCTGGACGGCAGCGTCGAGCCCGGGACCCGGCCACGCCCGGTTCCCGGACTGCGCGATCTGACGGCGCGTACGCTCGCGGCCTCGGCGACCGCGCTGGCGGTCCCGTACCTGTGCGGACCGGCCGGGCGGAGGCTGGTCGCGCGGGCGAGCACGGTGCGGCGCGATGACCCGGCGCCCGTCGAGCTGGTGCGCCGGTGCTACCGGCCGGGCCGGGCGCTGCGGGCGGTCCTGCGGGAGAACACCAGCTACCGGGACGTGGGGGCGCCCGCCGCCCCGGGGGGCCGCCGCCCGCCCGCGCCCCCCGGGGCGGGCCCCGCGGAGGGGGGGGACCCACGGCGCGGGAAGCGGCCGCCCCCCGAGCTGCGCCGCGACGCGCCGCTGCCGCGGGTGCCGGTCACCGTGCTGGCGGCCGACGACGGGCGGGACTCGCGGCGCACCCGGCGGTGGCTGGAGGCGCAGCGAGGGCTCGCCGAGCTGCTCGGGGCCGAGTACCGCACGGTGGCTCCGGCGGGTCACCTGCTGATGTTCGACCGGCCGGACGCGGTGGCCGAGGCGATCCTCGGTACGACCGGATAGCGCCGGGGACCTGCGCGGGCCACCGCGCACCGCCGCGGCTCGCCGGCACGGGCCCTGGGCCCCGGCGGCGCAGGCCCTGGGCCCGGGCCGGTCGTGCACTCGTTGTTCCCGGGGGCTGGTCCCCGGGGAGCGGGCCGTTTGCGCAGGTCCCGCGCCCCCGGGCCCGGCCCGGCCGGTGCTGCGGGCGGGGTTCAGCGGCGGAGGACCTTGCGGGCCAGCAGGTTGCCGGCCAGCTGGGCGGCCTGGACCAGGACGATCAGGATCGCGACCGTCACCACCATCACGGAGGTGTCGAACCGCAGGTACCCGTACGTCATGGCCAGGTTGCCGACCCCGCCGCCGCCGACCGTGCCGGCCACCGCGGAGAAGTCGATCAGCGCGACCAGGACGAAGGTGAGCCCGAGGACCAGCGGGCCGAGGGCTTCCGGCACCAGGACGGTGAGGACGATCCGTACCGGGCCGGCGCCCATCGCCCGGGCCGCCTCGATCACCCCGGGGTCGACCGAGACCAGGTTGTTCTCGACGATCCGGGCCACGCCGAAGGTGGCCACCAGGACCATCGGGAAGACCGCCGCGTCGGTGCCGATCATCGAGCCGGTGACCGCCCGGGTGACGGGGGCCAGGGCCACGATCGCGATGATGAACGGCACCGGCCGCACCAGGTTGATCAGCAGGTTGAGCATCGTGAAGAGCACCCGGTTCTGCAGCAGGTTCCCCGGGCGGGTGGCGTAGAGCAGCAGGCCCAGCGCCAGCCCGAGGAGCGAGGAGAGCAGCAGGGTGACCAGCACCATGTAGACGGTCTGGCCGGTCGCGTCGACCACCTTCGGCCAGAAGGCGTTCCAGTCGACCTTCATGCCGCCACCACCTCTCCCGTTCGGCCGAGCCGGGCCAGGAAGGCGCCGATGTCGCCGTCCTCGCCGTGCAGTTCGAGGGTCACGGTGCCGAGCGGGCGCCGCCCGACCTCGCTGATGCCGCCGTGCACCAGGGAGAAGTCGAGGTGGTGTTCGCGCAGCAGCCGGGACAGTCCGCGTCCGAGGTCGCCGTCGTGCGTGAACGGTACGGTGACCAGGCGTCCGGGGTGCCGTTCGCGCAGGCGCAGCAGTTGCTCGCCGTCCGGGCGGTCGGGCAGGACGGAGCGCACGAAGGCGGCGGTGGTGGGGTGCGCCGGTTCGGCGAAGACGCGGTACGCCTCGCCGGTCTCGACCACCCGGCCGCCGTCCATCACGGCGATCCGGTCGCAGATCCGCCGGACCACGTCCATCTCGTGGGTGATCAGCACGATGGTGACGCCCAGTTCGGTGTTGACCCGCTGGAGCAGGGCCAGTACCTCCCGGGTGGTCTCCGGGTCGAGCGCGCTGGTGGCCTCGTCGCTCAGCAGGACGCTCGGCGAGGTGGCCAAGGCCCGTGCGACGCCGACGCGTTGGCGCTGTCCGCCGGAGAGCCGGTCGGGGTGGCGCTTGGCGTACGCGCCGAGGCCGACGAACTCCAGCGCCTCGTGGGCGCGGGTGCGGACCTCCGCCCGGGAGAGGCCGGCGAGCTTCAGCGGGTAGGCCACGTTCCCGTGGACGGTACGGGAGTTGAAGAGGTTGAACTGCTGGAAGACCATGCCGATCTCGCGCCGGTACGGGCGCAGCCGTCGTTCGCTCAGCGCGCTCAGGTCGACCCCGTCGAGCCGGACGGATCCCGAATCCGCCCGCTCCAGCTGGTTGACGAGCCGCAGCAGGGTGCTCTTCCCGGCGCCGCTGTGGCCGATGACGCCGAAGACGCTGCCGCCCGGGACGGTGAGCGTGACATCGTCCACGGCGGGGGCGGCCGGGGCGCCCGACCGCTTGCCGGGGTAGGTCTTGGTGACGTTGACGAGCTCGATCATCCGGCCTTCACCTGCTTGGTCAGCCGGTCCAACTCGGCCTGCAGGGCCGGGGCGTCGAGGTCGCTGGGGACGCTGGAGCCCTTGGACTCCTTCGCCGACGCGGCCTGCACCTCGGGGGAGTGGTAGAGCTCCGCGATCCGCTTGTAGGTGGGGTTGTCCCGGTCCTTCGCCCGGGCAGCGATCACGTTGACGTACGGGCGGGTGGTGGGCGCCTCGGGGTCGTCCTGGAAGATCGCCTGCTTGGGCTCGTAGCCGGCCTGGCCGGCTACGCCCGAGTTGATCACGGCGCCGTCCACGTCCTGGAGGCTGCGCGGGGTCTGCTGGGCGTCCACCGGCACGATCTTCAGGTGCCTGGGGTTGTCCGTGATGTCGTCCGGGGTGCCGTAGAGCCCGGTGGTGTCCTTGAGCTTCAGCAGCTTGGCCTGCTCCAGTACCCGCAGCGCGCGGCCCTGGTTGGACGGGTCGTTGGGGATCGCGATCTGCCCGTTGTCGGGGATCCGGTCGACGCTCTTGTGCTTCAGCGAGAACAGTCCGAGCGGGGCGACCGAGGTGGCGCCGATCGGCACGATGTCGGTGCCGGTGTTGGCGTTGAACTGGCTGAGGAAAGCCAGGTGCTGGAAGGCGTTGAGTTCGATGTCGCCGGCGGCCAGGGCCTTGTTGGGCAGCGCGTAGTCGTCGAAGGTGACCAGTTCGACGTCGATGCCCTCGGCCTTGGCCTTCTCCTTGAGGACGTCCCAGTCGGAGCCGGAGCCGGAGATTCCGATCCGGACCCTTCCCGAGGCGCTGCCGTCGGAGGTGCTGTCGCAGGCTGCCAGCAGGGTGGCGGCGAGAACGGAGGCGGCGGCGGTGGCCGCGACCCGGCGGGGTGCGGAGGAGAGCATGGCGAACCGATCCAGGGATGGCGGGGCGGTGGAGTGGGCGCGAGGAAGGCCCGGTGGGGCGTCGGCGCCTGCCTTGAATCCTAGGCATGGATCGGCCTATCTACCTTCGGATTCAAGGCAGAGTTCATGCCGGTTCAAGAGACTGCAACACCGTGGTTGCGCGGGGCGAGGTTGCCGGCCGGGTGGAACCCGGAAACGCCCGAGGGCCTCCTCACCGTCGTGAGAAGGCCCTCGGTCTGTCTGTGCGCCGCCAGGGACTCGAACCCCGGACCCGCTGATTAAGAGTCAGCTGCTCTAACCAACTGAGCTAGCGGCGCCTGCTGACGTGGAAGACTCTACGCGACCTCGCCCGAATCTCCGAATCGTGATCGGGCGGTCGCTTTCCGTGGCCCGGCGAGCCGTCGGGTCGTCGGACCAGTGGACCGTCGGACCGGTCGGACGGTCCACCGGGTCCGCTGGTCGCGTCCCGTGCAGGCGTGTCGCCCCCGGTGCGGCGGCTCAGGCGTCCGGGTGGTGGCAGGCGGCGTGGTGGTCCCGGCCAAGGGCGGCTTCGGTGAGGGTGGGGGGCTCCTGTTCGCAGCGGGTGCGGAGGTCGGACGGCAGGGTGGTGTAGACGGGGCAGCGGGCGCGGAACGGACAGCCGGCGGGCCGTTCGGTGGGGGAGGGCGGGTCACCGGCCAGCAGGATGCGCTTCCGGCTGCGTTCGGCGGCGGGGTCGGGCAGCGGGACGGCCGAGAGCAGTGCCCGGGTGTACGGGTGCCGGGGTCGCTCGAAGACCTCGTCGACCGCGCCGGACTCGACGGTCCGCCCGAGGTACATCACGCTGACCCGGTCGGAGAGGTGCCGGATCACCGACAGGTCGTGCGAGACGAAGAGGTAGGCGAGCCCCAGCTCCGCCTTGAGCTGCTGGAGCAGGTTGAGCACGCCCGCCTGCACGGACACGTCCAGGGCCGACACCGGCTCGTCCAGCACCAGCAGTTGCGGTTGCACCGCGAGCGCCCGCGCGATCGAGATCCGCTGCCGCTGCCCGCCGGAGAACTGGTGCGGGTAGCGGGTGGCGTGCGCCGCGTCCAGCCCGACCTGGCGCAGGAGTTCGGGCACCCGCCGTCCGATCAGCTCGCGCGCCGCACCCTGCGCCAGCAGCGGTTCGGCGACGATGTCCGAGACCGGCATCCGCGGGTCCAGGCTGGCCATCGGATCCTGGAAGACGATCTGGATGTCGGACCGCAGCCGGTGTGCGGCCGACCGGTCCAGCCGGGCGGTGTCCTGGCCCAGGAGTTCGATCCGCCCGGCCTCGGGCTCGGCCAGGCGCAGCAGTTCGAAGAGCGTGGTGGACTTGCCCGAGCCCGACTCGCCGACCAGGCCGAGGGTCTCGCCGCGCCGGATGTCCAGCTCGACGCCGTCCACGGCGTACACCTCGCCGACCTTCCGCTTGAAGACGCTGCCCTTGAGCACCGGGAAGGTCTTGGCCAGCCCGGTCACCCGCAGCACGTTCTCGCGCTCGTCCCGGGGCCGGGCGGCCGCGGCCGGCGGCAGCGCGGGTACCGGGTAGACCTCGCTCGGCGCGGGGCCGCGTTCGGCCAGCTCCGCGGCTCGTACGCAGGCCGCCAGGTGGCCGTCCGCACCGGTCAGCGGGGGTTCCCCGGTGCGGCAGCGGTCCTCGGCGAGCGGGCAGCGGGCCGCGAACGGGCACCCGGGCGGCAGGGTGGCCAGGGTGGGCGGCCCGCCGGGGATCGGGACCAGCGGTCCGCCACCGGTGTCGAGGCGGGGCACCGCGCCGATCAGGCCGAGTGTGTACGGATGCCTAGGGCGCGCGAACAGCTCGTCCACGCCTGCTGTTTCGACCACGCGCCCGGCGTACATCACCGCGACCCGGTCGGCCATCCCGGCGATCACGCCGAGGTCATGGCTGACCAGGACCAGTGCCGCGCCGGTCTCGCGCTGTGCGGTGCGCAGGACGTCGAGCACCTGGGCCTGGATGGTGACGTCGAGCGCCGTGGTGGGCTCGTCCGCGAGCAGGATGTCGGGATCGTTGGCGATCGCCATCGCGATCATCGCGCGCTGGCGCATGCCGCCGGAGAACTCGTGCGGGAAGCCGGCCAGCGCGCGTTCGGGGGCGGGGATGCCGACCAGGTCGAGCAGTTCGGCGGCCCGCTTGCGCGCCGTCGGCTTGTCGAGGTCCTGGTGGATGCGCAGGGCCTCGACGATCTGGTCGCCGATCCGGTAGACGGGGGTGAAGGCGGAGAGTGGGTCCTGGAAGACCATCGCCACCTTCCGGCCCCGGACGGCGGCCAGCTCCCGGTTGGGCAGGCCGACCAGTTCGCGCCCGTCCAGCCGGACCGAGCCGCCCACCGTCGCGGTGGTCGGCAGCAGGCCCAGGATCGCCAGCGAGGTGACGGACTTGCCCGATCCGGACTCGCCGACGATGCCGAGGGTCTCGCCGCGCCGCAGCCGCAGGTCCACCCCGCGCACGGCCGGGACGCCGTCGAAGTCGACGCTCAGGTCGCTGACGGTCAGGAGGTCGGTCTCGACGGTGGTGGTCACTTGCTGCTCCGAGGGGTGCGGGACTTCCGTGCGGGCCGGGTCCCTTCCGAGGTCGGGTCGAGGGCGTCGCGCAGGCCGTCGCCGATCAGGTTGATCGCCAGGACGAAGAGCACCAGCAGCCCGGCGGCGAAGTAGAACAGCCAGGGGAAGACCGGGGCCTGGTCGGTTCCGGCGGCGAGCAGGGTGCCGAGCGAGACGTCGGGGGCGCGGACGCCGAAGCCGAAGTAGGAGAGCGCGGTCTCGCTCATCACGGCGGCCCCGACCGCGATGGTGGCATCGGTGATCAGGAACGAGGCGACGTTCGGCAGGATGTGCCGCAGGATGATCCGCAGCGGCTTGACCCCCATGAACTGGGCCGCCCGGACGAACTCGCGCTCCTTGAGCGAGCGGGTCATCGAGCGGACCACCCGGGCGGTGATCATCCAGTTGAAGGCGGCCAGCAGGGCCACGAAGGCGATCCAGCCGGCCCCGCGCAGCTTGGGCGAGATGATGGTGATGATCAGGAAGCTGGGGAAGACCAGCATCAGGTCCACCAGGAAGGTGAGCGCCCGGTCCGTCCAGCCGCCGAAGTACCCGGCGCAGGCGCCGACCAGGGAGGCCACCACGGTGGAGAAGAAGGCCACCAGCAGGCCGATCACCAGCGACTTCTGCAGACCGCGCACGGTCTGGGCGAAGACGTCCTGGCCGAGGCCGTTGGTGCCGAACCAGTGCTGGCCCGAGGGTGCCTGACGGATCGACAGGTAGTCGGGGGTGGCGTAGTTCCACGGGGTCAGGAACGGGCCGCCGAAGGCGAGCAGGAAGAGCAGCAGCACGATCGCGCCGCCGGCCAGCACGCCGCGCGAGGCCAGCATCCTGCCCAGCACCAGCCGCAGCCGGCCGGCCGGTGCGGCCTGCTCGGGCACCGGGGACGGGGGGCCCTCCGCGATCGCCGCGGCCGTGGGGGGAACGGTGGGGGGAACGGCAGTCATGTCGGTCGGCTCCTCAGGACCGTACGCGCGGGTCGAGCGCGGCGTTCAGCAGGTCCGCGAGGAAGCCCGAGGCCAGCACCACCACGGCGGCGAACAGGTTGACCGCGATCACCGAGTTGACGTCCTGCTCGTTGATCGCCTGGATGAACCACTCGCCCATCCCGTGCCAGCCGAAGATGGTCTCGGTGAAGGTGGCGCCGGTGAAGATGCCCAGGAAGCTGTAGGCGAACATGGTCGACATCGGGATGATCGCGGTCCGCAGCCCG
This sequence comes from Kitasatospora sp. NPDC056138, assembly GCF_042264695.1. NCBI lineage: Bacteria > Bacillati > Actinomycetota > Actinomycetes > Kitasatosporales > Streptomycetaceae > Kitasatospora > Kitasatospora sp. NPDC056138. The sequence continues at coordinate 128,813 of NZ_JBHJVK010000007.1, forward strand.
TGCTTGAGCAGGGCCCGGTTGCGGGTCAGGCCCTTGGCCTCGGCGGTGCGCAGGTAGTCGGAGCCGAGGACGTCCAGCATGGTGCCGCGCTGGTAGCGGCTGTACATCGCCAGCCCGCCGAGGGCCAGCGAGAGCGTGGGCAGCAGCAGGTGCAGCGCCCAGTCGCCGAGGTGGGCGCCGATCCCGCCGGACAGCCCGGGGGTCTCGTACCCGGTGAACGGCACGACCTCGTGGCCGACGGCGTCCTTGGCGGCGATGGCGCCGTTCTTCAGCAGCAGGGCGAGCAGGAAGACGGGGGTCGAGAGCAGGACGAACGAGACCAGGGTCAGCACCCGGTCGGACATCCGGTACTGGCGAACGGCGCTCCAGGCGCCGCCCGCGACCCCGAGCAGCATGCCGAGCAGACTGCCGATCAGCAGCAGGCGCAGTGACACCAGGATCCGGCGCCCGAACTCGGCGTTCACCGAGGTGTTGTGGATGGTCCGGCCGAGGTCGGCGTGCAGGAGCAGACTGCTCGACCAGGTGCCGAAACGTTCCACCACCGGGGTGTGGTCGTTGATGTTCAGCGCGGTCAACTGCCGGTCCACCGAAGCGGCGGACGGGCGGGGCTGCTTGGCCTCGAAGTACGTCCGGGGGCCGAGCGCGGTGCTGGAGAGCGCGTACGCCAGGAAGACCGCGACGACCAGCAGGGCGACGTAGTACGCCAGACGCTTGGCCAGGTAGCGGATCACCGCCCGCCACCGGGGGTGCTGTTCGGGTGCCTGCTGCGCATGATCAATAGCCTTCGGTGAGGGGGTACTTGACGCACTTTCGCGCAGCAGTTCTACGGCACGAGCGGGCGGTCGTCCAGGGGTTGCGGCGTCGGCGTTTCCTCCCGGGTGGGGGAAATTGCAGGTCGGAGTCTTTCAGTCGGGTACTTACGGAGCATTGCGGCGGCGTTTCGTCCCGTTGCGATTCGATCAGGTGTGAACACCTGCCCCTGGTGGCGGAACTGATCCGCTGTTACGTTCCTCCTCGCTGGGCACCCGAATTGGCTGCCCACGCTCAAGGCTTGCCATGCCCGGCGGCCGGAATCTTTCGAAGACTCTCCGGGGGAACCCCTCATGGACGCATCCACCACAGCCCGTGGCCTCGGCCGGGCCGCCGTCGTCGCGATCGCCCTGGCGCTGACCGTCACCGGCTGCAGCTCCGGCGGCTCGGGTTCGACGGGTGATGCGGCCAAGACGGTCTCCCCCGTCCAGGACGCCGAGGACGTCAACGCCCAGCCACTGGACAAGGTCAAGGACGGCGGCGAGGTCCGGTTCCCGCTCCAGCAGTGGATCACCCAGTGGAACCCGTACCAGGTGGACGGCACCTACGGCGACGCGGTCGAGATCATGGGCTACGTCGAGGCGAAGATATTCCGGACCGACGCCAAGGGCGTCTACCACCCGGTGCCGGAGTACCTGACCTCGGCCGAGGTCACCTCCAGCTCGCCGCAGGTGGTGACCTACAAGATCAACCCGAAGGCGAAGTGGTCCGACGGGAAGCCGATCTCGTACGAGGACTTCAAGGCCGTCTGGCAGTCCACCAACGGAAAGGCCGCCGGCTACAACATCGCGGACCCGTCCGGCTACGAGCAGATCTCCAGTGTGGAGAAGGGCGCCGACGACCAGGAGGTCAAGGTGACCTTCAGCTCCCCGTACGCGGACTGGCAGAAGCTCTTCAGCCCGCTGCTGCCGGCCTCCCTGCTCTCCGGCGCGGACGTGTTCAACAGCGGACTGGTCGAGAAGGTCCCGGTCTTCGGCGGTCCGCTCAAGATCGGGAGCATGGACAAGAGCGCGCAGACCATCACGCTCGTCCGCAACCCCGACTGGTGGGGCACCCCGGCCAAGCTGGACAAGATCACCTACCGGGTGATGGACACCCCCGCGATCACCCAGGCGTACCTCAACAACGAGGTGGACGACGCGCCGGCCGGCAACGCCACCGCGTACGGCCAGCTCAAGGACGCCAAGGACACCACGATCCGCACCGGCACCCCGTGGGACGAGGTGCACATCTCCTTCGGCGGCAACGGCGCACTGGCCGACCAGGCGGTCCGGCAGGCGCTCGGCCGGGCGATCGACCGCGACGCGCTCATCAAGGTGGTCAACCAGGGTGTGCCGGTCGAGTTCAAGAAGCTCGACAACCACCTCTACATGATCAACCAGTCCGGCTACCAGAACAATTCGGGCGACTGGGCCGCGTTCTCCCCGGACGCCGCCAAGCAGCTGCTGGACAAGGCGGGTTGGAAGGAGGCGTCGCCGGGGCAGCCGCGCACCAAGGACGGCCAGTCGCTGGAGCTGCACTTCGTGGTCAGTGACGGCAGCCCCCAGCAGCAGCTGGACATGGTCTCCGCCGTGCAGAACATGCTGCAGCAGGTGGGGGTCAAGCTGGACATCGACAAGGTGTCCAGCAAGGAGTACTTCACCAAGTACATCGACCAGGGCAAGTTCGACCTGGCCAGCTGGCGGAACACCGGCTCCTTCCCGCTCTCCCAGACGGTGGCCATCTTCCGTGAGCCCGAGGGCGACAACGTCTTCGGGAACTACTCCAAGCTCAGCACCCCGGAGATCGATTCGCTGCTGAAGAAGGCGTCCAGCACGCTCGACCGGGCGGAGGCCGACAAGCTCTACAACCAGGCCGACGCCAAGATCTGGGAACTCGGCCACACCGTCGAGCTCTACCAGCGGCCCAGCATCCTGGCCGTCCGCAAGGGCCTGGCGAACTACGGTGCCGGCAGCCTCGCGGACACGGACATCACCAAGGTCGGCTGGGAGAAGTGACGGCGGGCGGCTGAGGGCATGACGAACAGCAGGCGGCACTGGCGAGCAGCGCGGTGATCACGAGGCCGGTGGTGTGGACACGGGAGGGCGGTGGATCCGCCCCCCACTCCCGCCATCGGCCTTGACCTTCCGCGTTGCTCGCAGACCGCCCGTGTCGTCGCTTTCCAACCTGGGAGGGAATCTAGCGGGCCGATCGAGGCGGACAGGACGGCTTCCACAGGGCACGCCCGGAAGCGGACGAGCTGTCACCCGGTTCGCGCACTGCACCGTCAACTGTCGCTGACGGATGCGCAAATCGGTTGGAACCGGCTCATACGGCGTGCCGCAGCGGTGCGTGCGCCGGGGGTTTCGGGGTGCCAGGATCGCGCTGACGCGCCCACCCCGAGCAAGGCGGAGCCATGAGCAGCGAGACAGCCCCCGAGTCGCCGTCCCAGGCCGCGGCGAAGCCGGTGCGGCGGATGGCCGGGCGCCGTCGCGACGAGGCCCACCGGACCGCCACGCCACTGGAGTTGTTCTTCGACCTCTGTTTCGTGGTGGCCGTGGCGCAGGCCGGCCGGGAGCTCGCCCACGCGCTGGCCGAAGGCCACTACGGCATGGGGCTGCCCGGCTATCTGATGTCGTTCTTCGCCATCTGGTGGGCCTGGATGAACTTCACCTGGTTCGCCTCCGCCTACGACGTGGACGACGTCCCGTACCGGATCACCACCCTGGTCCAGATCGCCGGTGTGCTGATCGTCGCGGCCGGGGTGCCGCGCGCCTTCGAGGAACGGAACTTCGCGCTGTTCGTGGTTGGTTACGCCGTGATGCGGGTCGCGCTGCTCACCCAGTGGCTGCGCGCGGCGGCGGGCTCCACCGGGGCCGAACGCACCATGGCCCTGCGCTACGCGGGCGGCATCGCCCTCTGCCAGCTCGGCTGGTGGCCGGCGCTGCTGGTGCTCGACGGGACGGCCAGGGCCATCGCCCTGGTCGTGATGATCGTCGCCGAGCTGTCCGTCCCGGTCCTCGCCGAACGCCGCGTCCAGAGCACCTGGCACCCGCACCACATCTCCGAGCGCTACGGCCTGTTCACCCTGATCGTGCTCGGTGAGACGGTCTCCGCCGCGACCGTCGCCGTCCAGTCCGGCCTGGACGAACACGAGGCCCTCGCCCGGCTGCTGATCGTCGCGGTGGGCGGCCTGCTGCTCTGCTTCGGCGCCTGGTGGATCTACTTCGCCGAGCCGATCCACGACCACCTGCGCTCCAACCGGCAGGCCTTCGTCTGGGGGTACGGGCACTACCTGGTCTTCGTCTCGGCGGCGGCGATCGGGTCCGGCCTCGAGGTCGCGGTCGAGTACGCCGTCGGACAGGCGCACGTCTCCGGGGCTGCCGCGACCGCCGCGCTGACCGTACCGGCGGCGCTGTACCTGTTCACCGTCTGGCTGCTGCACGCCCGGCATGTCAAGCACGGAGTGGCCCAACTCGTCCTTCCCGTCGCAGCGTTGGCGACCCTGCTGTGCACCCTGGCCGGAGCGAACGGCGTGCTGCCGGCCGGACTGGTCACGGCCGCCGCGGTGGCCGCCGGGATCACCCTGCGGGCCCGCCAGGGCTGAGCGGGCGCGCCGGCGGCCGTGCGTCGGCGCCCGGTCAGCCCTGGCGGGCGCTCGGCGCGGGTGCTGTCGGTGGCCCGTGCGAGCATGACCGTCGCGCCGGTCCGAGGAGAAGAGAAGCGATGCCACCCGCCTACGAACAGGTCTCCGACCTGCCCTACGGCCACCTGCTCCGCCCGCACACGGGCCCGCTGCGCAAGGACGAGCGCTACGACACCGTCCACTTCGACGGCGGCACCTACCAGGACCAGCCGGCGAACGGCGCGAGCTTCCTGGAGTGCGCCTTCACCGGTGTCGAGCTCAGCGGCGTCAAGCTCCGCCAGGCCAGGTTCAACGAGGTCTGGGTCCAGGGCAGCCGCTGGGTCGCGGTCGCCGCGCCCGAGAGCGAGTGGCAGGACGCCCAGTTGCTCGGCACGGTGCTCGCCGGGGTCTCGGCGTACGGCTCCGCGCTGCGCCGGGTGGTGCTGCGCCACTGCAAGCTGGAGTCCGTGAACCTGCGCGGCGCCCTGCTGCGCGACGTGGTCTTCGAGGACTGCCTGCTGCGCGACATCGACTTCGGCGACGCCAAGCTGACGGACGTCTCGTTCCCGGGCAGCACCCTGGACGAGGTCAGGTTCGGCACCGCCCGGCTGCGCCAGGTGGACCTGCGCGGCGCGGTCCGGCTCGGACTCCCCGACGGGCCGCAGGGGCTGCGCGGCGCCCTCATCTCCACAACCCAACTCTTCGAGCTGGCGCCGCAGTTCGCCCATGCCCTGGGGATCACGGTCAAGGACCGCTGACATTTCGTTCATCTGGCGGTAGAAAGGCTAAGTACGTCTGAACAGTCCGACAATCCTTACTGCACAGCCATGGCCCGGAGCCCGGACCTGCGCAAAGATGCTGCGCGATCGGTGGCGTGGACACAACGTGTGTGCACAACATCGCGACTGAAGGGACGGTCGGCCCGAGATGGCTGAGCTGAGTCGTAGGAAGTTCATGTCGCTGTCCGCGAGCGCGGCGGCGAGCGCGGCGGTCGCCGGGTCGGTGGCCGGTGGCGCCGCGTCCGCCTCGGCGGCCGGCGGCGGTGCGGGCCCGGGCAGCACCGGCACCATCACCGACGCCCGGCACATCGTGATCCTGATGCAGGAGAACCGCAGCTTCGACCACTACTTCGGCACGCTCAAGGGCGTCCGCGGGTTCGCCGACCGCAGCGCCATCCAGATCGCCGGCGGCTACAGCGTCTTCAACCAGCCGAACGGCCTGTTCTCCCGGCAGTACCCGTGGGCCTTCAACGCGAGCGGCTCGGGCCCCGGTTCCACCGCCGAGACCCAGGCCCAGTGCAACGGCGACCTCGCGCACGCCTGGTCCGACCAGCACAAGGCGTGGAACGGCGGCAAGATGGACTCCTGGGTGTCCGCCAAGGGCACCGTCCGCACGCTCGGCTACCTGCAGCGCTCCGACATCCCGTTCCACTACGCGCTGGCCGACAACTGGACCATCTGCGACGCCTACTTCTGCTCGGTGCTCAGCGCCACCGGTCCCAACCGCACCTACCACTGGAGCGGCATGATCGACCCGGCCGGCAGCGCCGGCGGGCCGGCGTACGACGGCGGCGACGAGAAGGGCCTGCGCTGGCAGACCTACGCCGAGGCGCTGGAGAACGCCGGGGTGAGCTGGAAGGTCTACCAGAACGCCGCCGACAACTTCGGCGACAACGCGCTCGCCTACTTCAGCCAGTTCGCGAACGCCCCGGCGGGCAGCGCGCTCGCGGTCAAGGGGATGGGCTCCGTCCCCAAGGCCACCGGCCGGACCCCGGACGACATCGCCGCCGCCATCAAGGCGGACGTCCTGGGCGGCACGCTCCCGCAGGTCTCCTGGATCGTCGCCGACCAGCAGTCCTCCGAGCACCCGTACGCCACGCCCGAGGACGGCGCGCACTTCGTGCACATGGTGATGGACGCCCTGAACGCCGACCCCGACGTCTTCAACTCCACCATCCTGCTGCTCAACTACGACGAGAACGACGGCTTCTTCGACCACGTCCCGCCGCCCGCCGCCCCCGCCGGGACGCCCGGTGAGTTCTACAACGGCACCAACATCGGGCTCGGCTTCCGGGTCCCGCTGATAGCCATCTCGCCCTGGAGCCGGGGTGGTTGGGTCAACTCCGAGGTCTTCGACCACACCTCGGTGCTGCGCTTCCTGGAGCAGTGGACGGCCGCCATCGGGACGCCCGCCAAGTGCGTCAACATCAGCGACTGGCGGCGGAAGGTCTGCGGCGACCTCACCGGCGTCTTCGACTTCGCCAACCCGGTGTACGGGATGCCCGCACTGCCCGACACCTCGCAGACCATCGGCCTGGCCACCTGCGGCCCGCAGTTCAACCCGTCGCCGAGCAACAACGCGCTGCCCCTGCAGGAGCCCGGCACCCGTCCGGCCCGCGCCCTGCCCTACCAGCCGAACGCCAACCTCGACCACCTGGAGTTCGGCTCCGGCGGTGTGATGAAGGTCTGGCTGAAGATGGCCAACGAGGGCGCGGCGGCAGTGAACTCGGCGCACTTCGCGGCCTACGCCAACGCGTACCGCAGCGGCGGCCCGTGGCAGTACACGGTCGACCCCGGCGGCAACCAGAGCGACTTCTTCAACTGCGGCACCAACTTCGGCAACGGCCCGTACGACCTGAGCGTCACGGGCCCCAACCGCTTCCTGCGCCGCTTCAAGGGCGACGCCACCAAGCCCGGCAAGACGGTCACCGTCACCGCGTCCTACGCGAACGCCCCGGACACCGGCCGGCCGGCGATCTGGTTCAAGCTCGACAACGCGGGCAGTGCCCCGGTCACCTTCACCGTCGCGCCCAACGCCTACCGCACCGACGGCCCCTGGACCTACACCGTCCCGGTCGGCGGCAGCACCAGCGACTACTTCAACGCCGTTGCCTACACCGACGGCTGGTACGACTTCACCGTCACCGTCAGCTCCGACCCGACCTTCTCCCAGCGCTTCTCCGGTCACCTGGAGACCGGCACGGCCAGCATCTCCGGCTGACCCGCACAGTGGCGGCCCCACCGAGCGGCGACCCCGCACCGAGCGGCGGCCCCGTTCGGGTGTGCCCGGAAGCCCCCGGCCCCAGGGACGCGTGTCCCCGGGGCCGGGGGCGGCCGTCCGCCGTGTGCGTCCTGGGCTCCGGGCGCCCGGCGTGGTGACCATCTCATGATCCGTTCGTTTCCCACCGGGGCGGACTCCGGTCCGCCGGCACAGCACGAGCCCCCGGGACGGACCGGGAGAGTGGGGTGGCCCGGTGGCCGGTCGGACACGGTTCGAGGAGCAGCGGACGGACGGTGCGCCGCCGTCGCCCCGCCGCCCCCGGCAGCGCATGCCCGCCGGGCGGGCGGCCCGCACGACGCCGGCCGAGCACGAGGCCGCGCTGGTCGGCGGCTACACGGAGCTGACCAGGCTGGCGTACCTCGTCCTGGCCGGCACCGGGAACCGGCACCGCCGGGTGCTCGCCGCCCACGGGATCGTCCAGCGCTCCCTCCCGCACCGGCCGCTGACCGCCGTGGTCGCGGCAGCGGCGGCGCCCGCCGCCGACCCGGCCGAGCGCACCTACCAGACCATCCGGCTCCGGGTCCTGCGCCGCTCCCTGGCCACCGCCCGGCACCGCCTTCCGCTCCCGCTGCCGCTGGTCTGGGGCCTGCGACTGTTCCCCGCCGCCGGCAGCCCCGAGGACGTCGCTCTCCACCAGGCGCTCGCCCGGCTGCCCCCGGCGGCGCGGGCGGGCTGTCTGCTGCGCCTGCTGGACGGACTGACGGACGCCCAGGCCGCCGAGTGGCTCGGACGGCTCGGCGTCCGAGAGCCGATCGCCGTCGTACGCGCCGGTGACCTGCTGCTCACCGCCTACCCGGACGCCGCCGAACGGCTCACCGGGTCACCGGAGTTCGACCCCTGCGCGGTCCGCGCCCAGCCCACCGACCTGCTGCGCCGCCGCACCCGGACGCACGTCGCCGCCGCGGGTGCGGCCACCGCGCTGCTCGCCCTCACCGGCCTCGTCGCCACCGGAACCGTCACCCTCGCCCCGACCCGCAACGGCGGTCCCGTGGCCGTGCCGGGACCCGGCTCGGGGACCGTACGCGCCATGGCGGTCCTGGACACGGGGGCTCGGATCGTGCCGCTCGTCCCCGAGATCCAGCCCGCCTCGGCCCGCTGACCGACCCGGCGGGGTGACCCGGCGGGGTGACCGAACACCCCTTCGTCACGAGAGAACCGACATGCCCGGTATCCGCACCGCCAAGCTCGCCGCGCTGCTGGCGAGCGGCGTCCTCGCGTTCACCCTGGGTGCCTGCGGCGGCACCGTCCCGGCCGGCCGCGTCGAGCCGGCCGGTCGCGGCACCGGTGCACCGCCGACGGTCGAGCCGGCGGCCCGGACGGCGGTGTCCGCCCCGGAGCAGCCCTTCGGGCCAGCCTGCCCCGACGCAGCCGAGAGGGGCGCCGCGGCCTCGGAACCGGTGGTCACCGCCGCCTCCCGGATCCCGCGGCTCTCCATCCTGGTCGCCGCCATCGGGACCGCCGGACTGACGAACACCCTCGACTCGGCCCAGGCCGTCACGCTCTTCGCACCGACCGACGACGCCTTCGCCAAGCTGTCCGGACCCGAGCTGCACGCGCTGCTCGCGGACCGGGACAGGCTGGCCGAGGTCGTGACCTACCACGTCGTCCCCCGCAGGGTCGCCCCGACCGCGCTCGCGGGCGCCCACCCGACGCTTCAGGGCGGTGATCTGGTGGTGACCGGTGCGGTCGACGACTTCGCGGTGAACGGCGGTGCCCGGGTGGTCTGCGGTGACATCGGGACCGCCAACGCCACCGTCTACCTCGTCGACACCCTTCTGGTGCCCCCGGCGCGCTGGCCACCCGCGCCCGCGCGCCTCCCGAGCCCTCCGACATGCGCTGCCGCGTCCCCGGTGCCACAGTGGTCGCAGCCCATCGTCCATCGCATCCCGAGGAGGAGACATGGGCCTCAAGGACAAGTTCAACGACAAGGCTCAGGAGGCGAAGGAGCAGGCGAAGAGCGCCCTCGGTGACAAGCCCGAGCAGGCGTCGGACGCGCTGTCCGACCGGTCCGCGAAGGCGAAGCAGAGCGCCGAGGACGCCATCGAGCAGGGCGAACGCGACCGGGACGACACCGACAAGCCGTGGTGACCCTGCTCTGCCGCAACGGCCGGGGCGGTCCCGTTCCGGGGCCGCCCCGGTGGCATGCGCGGCGGCGTAGTGTGACAGTGAGGGAAGCCCATCGTCCGATCGGACGCTAGGAGGAGACATGGGCATCTTGGACAAGCTCCGTGGCATGGCCCACCACCAGCACGAGGACCCGGCGCAGCGCGCCGCCATCGCCCACGACGAGGCCTCCGACGCCTTCAACGACAAGGCCGAGAAGGCCCGCGACCAGGCCCGGCAGGCGGCCGAACTCGAAGAGCAGGACGCCAGACGGGCGTCGGACATGACCGCCGAGGGCGATCCCTGGGACTGATCGGCCCGCGGGGCTGATCAACAGGCGCGCAGCGGGGCGCACCCGACCGGACAGGGCGCGTGCCGCTGCGCTGGGTCCGGTGCGTCCGGCACACGGCGAGCCCGCTCAGCCCGGCGAGCGCGGCGGCAGGGGCGGCCTGCGCAGGTCGGGCCGCTGGACGTCGGGCGGCGGCGGTACGGAGGCGGGGGCGTCCTCCAGCAGGTCCATCGCCAGGCGGACGGCGGTGACCAGCTCGGTGTGGTTGCCCCTGGCCCAGTCGTGCGGGGAGCGCAGCACCTGGACGTCCGGGTCGACCCCGTGGTTCTCCACCGAGAAGCCGATCCCGCCGGTGAACCAGGACGCGTTCTTCGGCACCGAGATCGCCGTCCCGTCGCCGAGCACGTGCCTGCCGGTCATCCCGACCACCCCGCCCCAGGTGCGGGTGCCGACCACCGGGCCGATGCCGAGCAGTTTGATCGCGGTGATGATGACGTCGCCGTCCGAGCTGGTGGCGTGGTCCGCGAGCGCGACCACCGGTCCGCGCACCGCGTCCCTGGGCCAGCGGACCGGCTCCCTGCCCCGGCTGAAGTCCCAGGCCATGACCCGGCGGCGGAGCTTCTCCAGGACGAGTTCGGAGACGTTCCCGCCCGCGTTCCCCCGGACGTCCAACACCACGGCGGGGCGGTCGAGTTCGCGCCGCAGGTCGCGGTTGAACTGGGCCCAGCCGGAGCCGCCGAGGTCCGGGATGTGCAGGTAGCCGCACTTGCCGTCGCTGAACTCCCGCACCAGGTAGCGGCGTTTGATCACCCAGTCCTGGTAGCGGATCGGCCGCTCGTCGGACAGCGGGGTCGCCGCGATCCGCCGCACCCGCTTCTGCGGGCCGCAGCGGAAGGTGAGTTCGACGGTGCTGCCGCCGGTGCCGGCCAGCAGCGGGCCCACGCCGCGCAGCGGGTCGGGCGGTCGCCCGTCGACGGCCAGGAGCTCGTCGCCGTCGCGCAGGCCGAACCCGGCGAGCGGGGCGCGCGCTCTGGGGTCGGAGGACTCGCCGGGCAGGATGCGGTCCACCAGCCACCGCCCGTCCGGCGCGCGGTGGACGTTGGCGCCGAGCAGGCCGAGCGGCTGCTGGACGGGCGCGGGTCCTTCGCCGCGCCGCGCCGGGGTGACGTACGCGTGCGAGGTGCCCAGTTCGCCGACGAGTTCGCGCAGCAGGTCGGCGAAGTCGTCCGGGCTGGCGATGCGTTCCAGCAACGGCTCGTACTGCGCGACCAGTTCGGGCCAGTCCAGGCCGCACATCCCGGCGTCCCAGAACTGGTCGCGGACGATCCTGGCCGCCTCGTGGTACGCCTGGCGCCACTCCGGGCCGGGGTGCACGGTGTGCGTGATCCTGCGCAGGTCGACGTTGAGCGGTGGGCTCGGCGACCCGATCTGGTGCAGCGTCAGCGCCCCTCCCGAGTACACCGAGACGGCGCGGCCGTCGCCGGAGACCGAGAATCCGTCCAGCCGGTCCACCACGGTGCTGCGGGTGCCGTGGGCCAGGTCGAAGTACTCCAGCGCCGGGCGGCCCGAGAGGTCGGCCGGATTGGTGAAGGTCTGCCCGAGCGCCCCGGAGATCGGCCAGCGCAGCCAGACCACGCCGCCGCGCACAGCCGCCGTGGCCGAGTACTTGGAGGCGATCACCGGGAACGGCACCAGCCGGGTGGCCAGCCCCGACGGGTCCACCCGTACCGTGCCGTCGCCCTGCGCCTGGTCCGGGTCGAGCCCGACCGGGGGCCGCCCCTCGGCGCGTGAGGCGAACGGGGACGGGGTGTCGGCCGCGAGCGGCACCAGGTAGGGGCGGCAGCCGAGCGGGAAGGACATGTCGCCGGTGTGCACGTCGTGCACCGGGTCGAAGCCGCGCCAGGACAGGAAGACCAGGTAGCGGCCGTCCCGGGTGAACGCCGGGTGTTCGTCCTCGAACCGCCCACCGGTCACGTCGATCACGTGCTCCGGCGCGTCCACCCGGGCCAGCTTGATGCTGCGCAGTGAGCGGCCGGCGGCCGGCTGCGACCAGGTGAGCCAGTGCGAGTCCGGCGAGAAGGACGGGCTGCTCACCGGCCCGTACGAGGAGGCGGCCACCTGGCGGACGGCTCCGTCGGCGGTGGCGACCAGCAGCAGCCGCCCCTCGGAGGTGGCCACCGCCAGGGTGTGGCCGTCGGGGGTGGCCGCCAGTTCGACCACCCGGCCGATCCGCCCGGCGGCGATCCGGCGCGGCTTGGCGGTGAGCGGTCCGCCCGGTCCGCCCGGTCCGACGGGGCCGACGGGGCGGTCCGGTCCGTCCGCTCCGACGGGGCCGTCCGGTGTACCGCCGCGCGTGGGCAGTGCGGCCAGCTCGATGGCGTCCGCGCCCACGGCGTCGGTCACCCAGGCGACCTGACCGGTGTGACCGAGCAGCACCGGCAGCCTGGTCCGTACGCCCGGCGTGTCGGCGAGCACCCTGGTGGGGCCGTCCCGGTGGCTCAGCCAGTACTGGCTGCCGCGCACGGTGATCACGCCGGCCCGGCCGGTGGCGTCGCAGACCAGGTCCTTGACCTGGGTGGCGGTCGTGACCTGGTAGGGGCGGCGGCCGGCCCGCGAGCCGCCGAGCGGGACCTGAAGCCTGCGCGGCTCCGGGGCGTCCAGGCTGTCCAGCAGCCAGAGGTCACCCGCGTGCTGGTAGACGATCCGGGTGCCGTCGGTGGCGGCCTCGCGGGCGTAGTAGGTCGCGTGGTCCGTGTGGCGGCGCAGGTCGGTGCCGTCCGGGCGGCAGGAGTAGAGGTTGCCGACGCCCTCGTGGTCCGACAGGAAGGCGATCCGGGGATCGTCGGGCCCGCCGACCGTCATGGGCGAGGAGAGGTGGCCGCGGTGGTCGGGCAGCAGCTGGGTGCGGTCCAGCCAGAGCCGGCCGGTGGCGCCGCCCCGGTAGCGCTTCCAGGCGGCGGGCTCGTGCGGGGCGGCGGCGGTCAGCAGCACCGTGTGCCCGCCGCCCACCTGGGCGTCGTTGACCGGGCCCCAGGGCATCCGGTGGCCCGGTGAGCCGTCCGGCGGCAGCGCGTGCGCCCAGGTGTAGTGGCCGAACGGCTCGTGGTACGAGGTCACCGCGAGGATCTCGCCGTCCGGCAGCCAGCCGCGCACCCGGGTGTCCTGACTGCCCCAGTACGTCAGTCGGACCGCCTCGCCACCGGTGGTCGGGGCGGTCCAGACCTCGGGGGTGAGGGTCTGCCAGCTGGTCCAGGCGATGGTGCCGCCGTCGGGGGAGAGCCGGGGGTGGCTGACCCTGGTCCGGTCGCAGCTGATCCGCCACGCCCGGCCGACCGTGCCGTCGGGAAGGAGCGGGGCGGCCCAGACGTCGTCCTCGGCGGTGCAGGTGAGCAGCCCGCCGCGCAGATGGGGGTACCTCAGATAGCCGGGCGCGGTCACCACTCCATGCTTCGGTGGGCCGCGGCGGCTCGCAACCCGGGCTGCTCCCAGCGCCCGGTCGGGCGGAAAGGGTGCCAGAAGGCCGCGGCGCCCCGGCCATTGACGCGTGCTGCGCGGTTTCGCTCCAGTGGTCTAGTTCACGTGGGAGGCTGTGCGCTCCCCGCCGACCCCGCCGGCGCACGGACACCCCCACGTGTCGAGGCAGGAGCATCCCCCACGTGCGAACTCCCCGAACCACCCGCCCACCGGCCGGCCGGAGCCCGGTCGCGGCCGGCACCTCCCGGGCCCTCGCCGCAGCCGGTGCCGTCGCCGTCGGCCTTGGCCCGGCGCGCTCCGCCACGGCGGGCGGGTGCCCGGCCGCCGGCGGCTTCGAGAGCGGCGGCTGAGCCGCAAACGACCGAAGGCCCCTCGCTGTTGCGAGGGGCCTTCGGTCTGTCGGTGCGCCGCCAGGGACTCGAACCCCGGACCCGCTGATTAAGAGTCAGCTGCTCTAACCAACTGAGCTAGCGGCGCCTGCTGACGAAGAGAACATTACCTGGTCAGCGGCCGAAATCTCCAATCGGCCCGGCGCGGGCCGGCACGGCCCGCCCGGTCGGGCCCGGACGCGGGCGTCAGTCGGCCGACCAGGGGGTGATCACCGCCTTGCCCCGGACGTGCCCGTCCTCGACCAGGCGGTGGGCCTCGGCGGCGCGGGCCAGCGGGAAGGTCCCGGCGATGTCGAGGCGCAGCGCGCCGGCCTCCCAGAGCCCGACCAGGACGGCCAGCCGTTCGGCCGTCCGTGCGCCGCGCAGCCCGCGCAGGCCCAGCCGGGCGGCGGCCTCGTAGTCCACGATGGTGCCGATCCGGTCCCGGTCGGCCACCAGCTCGACGGAGGCGTCCAGCGCGCCCCGCCCGGCCGCGTCCAGCGCTGCGTCCACCCCGCCGGGGGCGAGCCCGCGGACCCGGTCGACCAGTCCGGGCCCGTACGCCACCGGGATCGCGCCCAGCTCGCGCAGGTAGTCGTGGTTGCGCTCGCTCGCCGTGCCGATCACCGTGGCGCCCCAGGCGCGGGCCAGCTGGACGGCCACCGTGCCGACCCCGCCGGAGGCGCCGTGGACCAGGACCGTATCGCCCCGGCCGACCCCGAGCCCGGTCAGCGCGACATGGGCGGTCTGGCCGGAGGCGGAGAGTGAACCGGCGACCGCCCAGGGCATCGGGTCCGGCTTGGCCACCAGCTGGGCGGCGTCCACCACGACGTACTGGGCGTGGCCGCCGAGCAGACGGAAGCCGAGGACGGCGTCCCCCTCCCGCCAGCCGGAGCAGCCCTCGCCGAGCCGCTCCACCACCCCGGCGAACTCGTTGCCCGGCACGGCGGGCAGCGTGATCGCGGTGCCCGGCGGGGTCCAGCCGCCGCGGATGGCGGTGTCCGCGGGCTGGATGCCGGAGGCCAGCACCCGGATCAGCACCTGGCCGGGGCCGGGCTCGGGCACGGGCAGCTCGGCGACCCGCAGCACCTCGGGTCCGCCGGTCTCCTCGAAGATCGATGCCAGCATCTGTGTCGTCCCCGTCCTCGTCTCTCGGCTGCCGACCAGTCTGTAAGTTGAAGCGGACTTGAGGTCAAGCGCGAGCCCCGGGCCGGACGAACCGGTCGGACGACCGGAAACGACGGTTTGTCACATTTATGCTGAGTCGGTGACTCAACTGTCGCTGCTGTTCGTGGTCCTGCTCGCCTCGGTCGTCACCATTCCGCTGGCACGGCGGACCGGCGTGCCGCAGCCCGTGCTGATGACGGTGGTCGGGCTCGTGATGGCCCTGGTGCCGCAGATCCCCAACGTGAAGGTCGAGCCGGAGCTGATCCTGCCGCTGGTGCTGCCACCGCTGATCTTTGCGGTGGCCAGACGCTCCTCGGTGCGCTACTTCAAGGCCAACATCCGCTCGATCCTGCTGCTCGCCGTCGCCCTGGTGATCGTCACCACCACGGCGGTCGCGGGCGTCTTCCACTGGCTGGTGCCCGCCCTTCCGGTGGCGGCCGCGGTCGCGCTCGGCGCTCTGGTCTCCCCGCCCGACCCGGTCGCGGCGGTCGCCGTCGCGGGCAGCATCGGCCTGCCCCGCCGGCTGGTGGCGGTGCTGGAGAGCGAGGGCCTGTTCAACGACGTCACCGCGATCGTGATCTACTCGCTGGCCATCGAGGCGGTGGTCAGCGGCGACTTCTCGCCCACCCACGCGGCGCTGCGCTTCGTCCTCTCCGCCGTGGTCGCCGTGATCGTCGGCATTGCGCTCGGCTGGCTCAACAGCAGGCTGGCCGGGATGCTGGCCGACCCCACCCAGCAGGTCGCGCTCAACCTGCTGGTCCCGTTCGCCGCGTACGTCCTGGCCGAGGAGGCGCACGGTTCCGGTGTGCTGGCCGTGGTGGTCTGCGCGCTCTACCTCGCCGACCGGGCCGCCGACGCCGACGAGGTCGCGTACCGGCTGGTCGGCAACGCCTTCTGGGAGATCGTCGAGATCCTGATCACCGGGGTCGCCTTCGGCCTGATCGGGCTCGAACTGGCCACCGTGCTCGCCGACGTCAGGGGCAGCTGGCGCGGCATGCTCGGCGACACCGCCTGGGTGATCGTCACCGTGCTCCTGGTCCGGCTGATCTGGCTGCTGCCGGCCGCCTGGCTCTCCAGGCGGGTCAGCCACGGCGAGGAGGACACGCCGATCAGCTGGCGGGAGACCGTGGTCCTCTGGTGGTCGGGGATGCGCGGGGTGGCCACCGTCGCGCTGGCACTCGGTATCCCGCTGCTGCTGAACGACGGCCGGGACTTCCCCGGGCGCAGCGAGATCGTCTTCGTCGCCTTCGGCGTGGTCCTGTTCACCCTGCTGGTCCAGGGCCTCACCCTGCCGGGGCTGGTCCGGCTGCTCAGCCTGGACGCCGACCACGACCGGCACGAGCAGGCGGTCAGGGAGATGTGGTGGCGGGCGGCGAAGGCCGGTCTGCACCGGCTGGCCGAACTGGAGGAGGAGCGCCGGCTGCCGCCCGAGATCACCGAGCGGCTGCGGGAGCGCCAGCACGACCGGCTGGCCAGGCTCTGTCCGGAGAAGTACGAGCAGGAGGAGGCCGCCGAGTCGCAGCTGCGGATGAGTCAGTGGCGGGCCGCCGCCGAGGTCGAGCAGGAGATGATCGCCGCCTCCCGGCGCGAGGTGCTGGCGGCCCGTGGCGAGGTCGGCGCCGATCCGGAGATCGCCGACCGGGTGATGCGGGGGCTGGACCTGCGTTCCCGGCGCACCTGAGAGTGCACCTGAGAGCGCACCTCGGAGCGCGGCCGAGGGCGTGGGTGACGGCGAAGGTGACGCCGTGTGGGACGGCGTGGCCGAGGCGCAGGTGACGCTGCGCCAGGCGAGTGGGCCGGACGCGTAGGCTTTGCCGGGGCAGGCCGTCAACGGAGTCGGCGCACACAGCACCCCGTACCGCCAGACCCTCGCGCAACCCTCCCCGCTGGGCCCTGCCGGTATCTGAGAAACCGGATGAGTCAAGGAGCAACCAATGACGGAGAACCCTGTCGGCGGCCGTACCCCGCTGGACCGGCTGCCGCAGTGGGCGGCGCTGGCCAAGCACCGGGAGGAGATCGGACAGCAGCACCTGCGCGAGCTGTTCGCGGCGGACCCGGAACGCGGCACGCGCTACGCGCTCCAGGTCGGTGACCTTCGGGTGGACTACGCCAAGCACCTGATCAACGACGAGACCCTGCGCCTGCTGCGGGAGTTGGCCGAGGCCACCGGTGTCGCCGAACTGCGGGACGCCATGTTCCGCGGCGAGAAGATCAACATCACCGAGCACCGGGCCGTCCTGCACACCGCCCTGCGCGCCCCGCGCGGCGCGGTCGTCGAGGTGGACGGCGAGAACGTCGTCCCGGGCGTGCACGCCGTACTGGACAAGATGGCCGCCTTCGCCGACCGGATCCGCTCCGGCGCCTGGACCGGCCACACCGGCAAGCGCATCAGGAACATCGTCAACATCGGCATCGGCGGCTCCGACCTGGGCCCGGCGATGGCCTACGAGGTCCTGCGCTCCTACGCCCAGCGCGACCTGACGGTCCGCTTCGTCTCCAACGTGGACGGCGCCGACCTGCACGAGGCGGTGCGCGACCTGGACGCCGCCGAGACCCTGTTCATCGTGGCCTCCAAGACCTTCACCACGATCGAGACCATCACCAACGCGACCTCGGCCCGGAACTGGCTGCAGACCGAGCTGCGCAGCGGGCTCGACGCGGTCGCCAAGCACTTCGTGGCCCTCTCCACCAACGCCCAGGGCGTCGCCGACTTCGGCATCGACGTGGAGAACATGTTCGAGTTCTGGGACTGGGTCGGCGGCCGCTACTCGTACGACTCCGCGATCGGCCTCTCGCTGATGATCGCGATCGGCCCGGACAACTTCCGCCAGATGCTGGACGGCTTCCACCTGGTCGACGAGCACTTCCGCACCGCGCCGCCCGAGCAGAACGTCCCGCTGCTGCTCGGGCTGCTGGGGGTCTGGTACGGGGCGTTCTTCGACGCCCAGTCGCACGCCGTGCTGCCGTACTCGCACTACCTCTCCAAGTTCACCGCCTACCTCCAGCAGCTGGACATGGAGTCCAACGGCAAGTCGGTGGACCGCCAGGGCAACCCGGTGGCCTGGCAGACCGGCCCGGTGGTCTGGGGCACCCCCGGCACCAACGGCCAGCACGCCTACTACCAGCTGCTGCACCAGGGGACGAAGGTCATCCCGGCCGACTTCATCGGCTTCGCCAAGCCGGTCGCCGACCTGCTGCCCGGCCTGGTGGCCCAGCACGACCTGCTGATGGCCAACTTCTTCGCCCAGACCCAGGCGCTCGCCTTCGGCAAGACCCCGGAGGAGGTTGCGGCGGAGGGCGTCCCGGCCGAGCTGGTCCCCCACAAGACCTTCAAGGGCAACCACCCGACCAGCACCATCCTGGCCGCCGAGCTCACCCCGTCGGTGCTCGGCCAGCTGGTCGCGCTCTACGAGCACAAGGTCTTCGTCCAGGGTGCGATCTGGAACATCGACTCCTTCGACCAGTGGGGGGTCGAGCTCGGCAAGGTCCTCGCCAAGCGGATCGAGCCGGTGCTGCTGACCGGTGAGGGCACGGAGCAGCTGGACAGCTCCACCGCCGCCCTGGTCGCGGGCTACCGTTCGCTGCGCGGGCGCTGACGGACCGTTCCGGGTGGGCCGCCCGCAGCGGGCGGCCCACCACGGGCACCCGTGCGACGGGAGAACGCCGAAGGCCCCCTCGCTGCTGCGAGGGGGCCTTCGGCTGTCTGTGCGCCGCCAGGGACTCGAACCCCGGACCCGCTGATTAAGAGTCAGCTGCTCTAACCAACTGAGCTAGCGGCGCCTGCTGACAGAGAAAACTCTAGCAGTGCCCTCGGGTGGAACCAAAATCGAATACGGTCCCGGGCCGGGTCGCGGCCGCCGCCCGGCACCGACCCGGCTCAGGCGGAGGGCAGCGGCTCCAGCGGACTCCCGGCGTCCGCACCGGCGGAGGACCACGGCTCACGCCCGGTGCACGGGCCGTGCGACCGGGACGGTGCCGAGGGCTGCGCGTGCGCCGACGGGCGCGGTGCCGTGGCGGCGACCGCCGCCGGGCCCCTGGAGGCGCGGACGCAGGCCCAGAGCACCGTGGGAGCGCCGGGCAGCCAGGGCTCCCGGGTGTCCGGCGCCACGATCCAGCGGCCGGCCCCCTGGCCGGGGGAGTCGGGCGCGTCGACCATCCGCTGCACCGGCGGGACCGTCACCGCGTCGCCCGTGCCGTGGCAGAGCAGCGGCGGCACCTCGCGGGCCCACTCCTCCCAGGCCAGCAGCGTCCGCAGCCGGGCCGCCGCGCCCGGCTGGACGAAGAGCAGGGTGCGGCCCCGGTACAGGGCGACCGGCCCACAGCCCGGGCCGGACGCCCACAGCTCGTCCAGGACCTTGCGGCCGAACAGCGACGGCATGCTGATCACGTCGAAGACCCGCCCGCAGGGCAGCACCGACGGCGCCCACGGCCGGGACTCCCACAACGCACGCATGCTGCTCGGATACTCGCTCGCCGAGGCCAGCCACGCCTCACCGGCGACCGTGACGTACTCAACCGATTGATAGGTCCAGATGTCCACGTGCAGCAGCGTGGCGCCCGGCCCGTGCCGCACGGAAGAAAAGCCGCATTCACCGGACAGCTCCGAGAGCGGGGGCGTACCCTTCCCAGCCGCATATGCCACTGGCGACCCGCTCAGCTGCCCGGCGGGCGTCCTCCCGGGGGTGCGCGAAGCCGCGCACACCGCCGTCCACCAGGGGCGGGGTCCAGGGGCGCCGTCGCCCCGCGCGCCATCCGGCGGCGGGCGCACCGGCGCGCGGCGCGGTCATGCGCGGGTGCGGACCTCGGTGAGGCGCGCCCATCCGGGGCGGACCTCGGGGAGGTGTGCGATCGCCCCTCACGGAGCCCCGGGGCCCTTCGGCGGCTCCCCGTCTCCCCCGCCCCCGCAGGGGTCAGTGCTCGCCGACGGCCTGCTGCCGCAGCAGCGTGCGCCCGTACTCGACCATCCGGGCCGCATAGTCCGGCGTCCAGTCGGCCCGGTCGGCGATCTCGACGGGGGAGAGTGCGTCGAAACGGCGGGTGTCGGCGAGCTGCGCCGCCGCTATCGCCTGGAAGTCGGTGGCGCGTTCGGCGGCGGCCCGGAACGCCAGGGCCAACTCGGTCGACCGGCGGAGCAGTTCGGACGGGTCGTCGATCGCCTCCAGGTCGAAGAAGCGCTCCGGTTCGGGCTCGTCTGCCTGCGGCTCGAAGAGCAGCTGGGCCGGGCGCAGCCGGCGGACGGGGGTGCCCGGACCCGGTGCGGCCGGTTCGGCGGGGCCGCTCGGGATGTGCTGGCCGCTCTGGCCGGAGACCGGCGAGTGGCGATCGGGCATGGGGGGACACCTCCGGGGTGACGGGTCGGTTGCTGCCTCGGGGCACGGGCGGCCGGTATGGGCCACCGGTATCGGCCGCCGTCCATTGTCACTCGACGGCAGCCCGTAGCGGAACGGTGTGAGAGCAGAGCGCTATTCCCGGCCCACGCGCCGGGGTGGCTTGTCCGGGGCGCCCGGTCGGACGGTTCACCACGGTGTGCGTTCGGCCCGCCACGCTGCGCCGCAGCGGCCCGGCCCGGCCCGCCACCGCACGGCACGCTCCCGCCGTGCGGCCGGGTCCGGCTCACAGTCGGACCCGGTGCTCCTCCAGGTGTTGCAGCACCCGGTGGTTGGCCTCCCAGCCGTCCGGGAACTTGACGGTGACGCCGAGTTGGACCGGCTCGGTCGCGGGGTGCTCGTCCAGGACCTCGGCGATGCCCGCGCGGGCGACCACGATGCAGGCGTGCCGGTGTCGGGAGGCGAGCACGCACAGCCGGCCGGTCTCCAGGTGGAAGGCGGTCGCGTCGGGGCGGCCGGAGAGCGGGTGGAGCACGACGGTGACGTCGTACTCCCGGCCCTGCAGCCGGTTCGCGGTGTCCACCGTCACGGCGGGCCCGGTGGTCGGGTCCACCGGCACGCCGAGCCCGGCCAGCGCCGTGCGGACGGCTGCGGCCTGGTCCCGGTGCGCGGTGCCGACCGCGATCCGGCCCGGGGCGAGCGGAACCGCGCCCTGCTCGGAGTGGGCGGTGAGACCGCGCTCCAGCAGTCGCCCGACCGTCGAGGCCACGGCGGCGACGGCCTGCGGGTCCGTCCGTACGGTGTGCCGGGCGGGCAGCTCCAGCAGTGCCCAGCCGTGCTCGGCGGCCTCGTCGATCGCCCTGTCGAACGCAGAGCCGTCCGATGCCGTCGATGCCGTCAGCCGTCGCTCGCCGGGCCCGGTGCCCGAGCGGAACGGCGCGTACGGGTAGAACGCGGAGGAGATCAGCGGCGCCGCCGAGGCGGGCAGCCGCCAGGAGACCGGCAGCCGGTGCGGCTCGATCTCCGGGTTGTGCGCGAGCAGCGTGACCACCGCGCTGCCGGACGGGTCGTACGAGAGCCCCGCCCACTGGTCCGTGCCGACCACCGTGAACGGGTCCAGCTGGCCTGGGTCACCGACGAACAGCGCCCGCTCGAACAGCCGGGCCACCGCGAGCAGGGCGTCCGAACGCATCTGGTACGCCTCGTCCACGATCGCGTGCCGCCACGGCGCCTCCGTCTTCACCCACTGCCACTTGGCGGCCGTGGAGATCACCACGTCGTGCTCCAGCAGGGCGCTCACCTTGTCGGACGGGGTGACGTTGGCGTGCCGCAGTGCCTCGGGCGAGGGGCGGGAGTCGCTCGCGTGCAGGCGGCCGATGCTCAGCTCGGGGCCCTTCTCGGCCAACCTGTCGACCAGGTCGTCCACCTGACTGTTGGTCTGCGCGACGATCATCAGCCGTTCACCCGCGCCGACCAGCTCCCTGGCGGCCTTCACCACCAGCGTCGACTTTCCGGCGCCGGGTGGCGAGTCCACCACCACGCCGCGCGGCGCACCGGGGGCCGGGCGGACGGTGGCCGCCAGGATCCTGGCCACGGCGGCGTCCGCGGCGGCGCCGGGGGAGGCGGGCGGTGCGGTGGGGACGGTTGCGGTTGCGGGGGCCGGGTCGAAGGCGCTCGGGTCGAAGGTCATGGTGCTGGTCATTCCCACTCTTCGGCAGCGGTGAGCGAATGGTCGGCGGCGCCCGGCGGGCCACCGTGTGTCCACGGGGTGTCGTCCGGTTCGGGCAGCGGGGCCGACTGGCGGGGCGTCAGCTCGAAGAGGGTGAAGACGATCCGGTCGCCGGGCTCCGGCAGACTGCCCGGCTCGGGCTCCTTCTTCCGGCCCATTCCGGACAGCACCCGGACCGTGACGGTGCCACCGGCCGGATCGGATTCGACGATCACGGCCTTCTGCGCGGACGGGCCGCCGGACGCCGGCCCGGCGGACCCCCCTGCCCGGTGCACCTCGCGGCCCGGGTCGGCGTGCGGCCGGTCGGCGGTGCGGACGGTGACCAGCGGGCGGGGCTTGGGCGAGCGGCCGGAGGTGTCGTAGTCCGGCGTCACCTCGACCACCGTCCCGGCGAACGCCTCGCCCGCCAGCCGGTGCTCGGCCATCGCGAGCGGATCGTCCAGCGCCTCCTGGACGTCCAGCCTGGCCTGCTCGCGCTCGCGCTGGGCCAGCTTGCGGGCGGCGGTCACCGCGTCGTCCTGCTTCGGCTGCGGCGGCTCCCCGGCGGCGAGCCGGTCCCGGTGGCCGGTGTAGGACCAGCGGTCGGACTCCCAGCGCTCGCCGAGATGGGCGGCCGGCGGCAGCGCGTGCAGCAGGTCGAGGCCGCGCCAGACGTCCTCCCAGGTGGGCAGCAGCGCCTGCGACAGGACCGCGTGCAGCTGTTGCGACGCCTCGTCGACCCGGAGTCGGGCCTGCTCGGCCCGTTCGGCCCGTTCGGCCTGCTCGACCCGTTCGTCGTGGTCGAGGTGGTCGGCGTGGACCGGTCGTTCCTGCAGTGCGGCCAGCGCGGCGAGGGCGGTGTCGTGGCGGGTGATGGCCGGGGCGAGCAGCAGCTCGTCGAAGCGCGGATCGGTGACCGGACCGGCCGGCGGGTGGGTGAGCCGGCCGTGCGCGTCGCGCTCGGTCTCCGCCAGCAGGGCGGTCTGGGCGCCGGTCAGGCCGGGGTGCGGGAAGTGCCAGGCCAGCTGGGCGGCGAGGTGCTGGTCCTCCAGGTGGCTCTGCCCGGTCGCCCAGTGCCGGGCCAGCAGCGCCGTCATCGGCAGCAGCAGGCTGGACCCGGGCACCTGGGCCCGCTCGGTCAGATGCGTCAGCCAGCGTCCCAGCAGGGGAACCCGGGTCGGTGCCGGGTACGGGCCGGGGTCGGCGTCCTCGGCGGTGCGGCGGAACCGGGTGGACCGGCCGAGCAGCGCCAGGTGCCGGACGGCCGAACCGTTCGGGACGATCAACTGGGGGGCGTCCGTGCAGAGTTCACGGAGGACCTGGGTCTTCTCGCCGGTCGCCGGGTCCGTCGTGGAACCCTCGATCTGCTCGACCTCGCCGCCGAAGGACTCCAGGTAGGGGAGCAGGTCGGCGGCGAACCGGGCCAGGAAGTCGAAGCGCTGGGTGCGGTTCAGCGGCTGCGGCACGATGTGCAGGCGCGGCGCCGACCGGTCGGTGCCGAGCAGCACGGCGAGCGGTGCGCCCGACTCGCCGGCGGCGGCGAGCGGGACGACCACCATGGGCCGCTCCGAGAGGTGCCGGTGCCGCACCGTCGCGAGCGGCTCGGCCCGCCCGCTGCGGACGGCCTCCAACCTGGCCAGGGTGCTCAACAGGCTCATCGGACGAACTCCCCGGCGGCTTTGGCCCGGTGCCCGGCCGGGTGCCCGGCCGGGCGGGTGGACGGGCGGCCGGCGGACGGGAGCGCGGACGAGGGCGCGTGCGGGGCCGGGTGTGCGTGCGGCGGGGTCATCCGGTACTCCTGCCCAGGGCCTCGGCACGCAGCGCGGCAGCGTGCGCCAGCCGGGCGGCGGCCTCGGTCTCCTCGGCGCCGTCGGCGTCACGGGCGGGGCCGGCGTCACCGACGCCACGGGTGGGGTCGGGGTCGCCGGTGACGTGCCGCGTCGCTGCGGCCAGCGCCTCGGTGACGGTACGCAGGCTGCCGAGCTCGCCCCGCACACCGCGACCGAGCTGCTCGACCGAGTCGGCGCAGCGCGCCTGCGCGCGGCAGTGGAAGCCGAGATCGCAACTGGAGAGGCAGTCCGGGCTGTAGGCGGCGGGCAGCGCCTCGACCGCGGTGGCCAGCTCCTCGGCGGGGCGGGTGGGGCTGCCCGCCTCGTCCGGCACCAGGTCGAAGGTGATGCCGGGCGGCAGCGCGGCCAGCAGCTCTTCGACCCGGGTCAGCCGGCCGAGCTGACGGCGGGTCGTGGCCACCTCGCGCCGGACGTCCACGGCGACGGCCGTCGGCCGGTTGCCGAAGTCCTTCGGGCAGACCAGCAGCACGCTCGACTCCGGGCTGCCGGGCAGTCGCTGCTCCGCGTACGGCGAGTCGTCGGCCGGCCGGCCCGCGGCCGCGGCCGCCGCCTCCTGGAGCGCCAGCACGTACACCGCCGCCTGCCTGGCCGCGGCCCCGACCTTCGCCGGGTCGGCGGCGCCGTCCAGCACGGGGAACGACTTGATCTCCACGACGGTGCACCGGCCGCCGTGGACCACCACGGCGTCCGGCTCGAGGTAGGTCGGGCTGCCCGCCACGGTGAGGCGCAGCATCGGGTGGTCGAGCAGTGTCCAGACCCCCGGCGCGGACGCGGCCTCGGCCAGTACCTCCCGGGTGCGCTCGGCCCGCACGGCCGGGGCGGACCGGGTCAGCAGGTCGGGCACCGCGAGCGCGGTCGGCTCGGGCAGCAGTCCGAGGTGGCGGCGCAGCGGCTCCAGCAGCGCGGCGTAACCGTTCTCCTTGAGCCGGGCCTCGAAGACATGGCCGCGCGCTATCGCGAACGGCGACTGGCCGAAGGGGGCGGGGTGGCCGAGGTGACCGGCGACGGCCGCCTTGTCCACCCCGGCGGCGTCCAGTACGGCGCGGCGGCGGCAGCCCGGGTTGGCGGCGAGGGCGGCGAGGGCGCGGGCGTCGAGGCTGCGCTGCGGCGCCCGGCCGCGCAGCTCGGAGAGCCGCTGTGCTGGCGACTCCGCGTGCCCGATGGTCGAGACGTTCATGGTGCGGCCCAGTGTCGCATCCGGGTCCGACAATTCGGCGCGGCCGGCCGTCCTGGCCGGATCTCCAGGGTGCACCGCGCCCTCGGCGCGGGGTGGTACGGGGTGGCACGGCGCGGGTCGCGGGCCGGTGCCGGGAGGGCACGGGGCGGTGGGGGATCATGGTCCCCGGCGACTCGATGGTGAGCCCGGCCCGCACCCCACCCTGGCTACCCGCCACCCCAGCTGCGAGGAGTACCCCCATGCCCGCTCGAATCGTGCTCGTCCGGCACGGCGAGACCAAGTGGTCGGCCACCGGTCAGCACACCGGCCGTACCGACATCCCGCTCACCGAGGAGGGCCGCGCGATGGCGCGCGCGCTCGGGGTCCGCCTGGCGGAGGAGCCGTGGAACGGCCTGCCGGACGCCATCGTCTACACCAGTCCGCTCTCCAGGGCCAGGGCGACCTGCGAACTGGCCGGGTTCGGCGACCGGGCGGTCGACCGCCCGGAACTGATGGAGTGGGACTACGGGCAGTACGAGGGCCGCACCGGCGCCGACATCCGGGCCACCGACCACCCCGGCTGGCTGATCTGGCGGGACGGCGTACCCGGCGGCGAGAAGCTCTCGGACGTGGCCGCCCGGGTCGACGGCTTCCTCGCCGGGCTCAACGACGAGCACGGCACCCCGCACCCCGACACCACCACCATGCACTGCGCCGACCGTGACGTGGTGCTCTTCGCCCACGGCCACCTGCTGCGCATCCTGACGGCCCGCTGGCTGGGCCTGCCGCCCGAGTACGCCCAGCGCTTCAAGCTGGGGACGGCAGCGCTCTCGGTGCTGTCCTGGGAGTACGGGCTGCCCGCCGTGGAGGTCTGGAACGACCTGAGCCACCTCCAGGGCCACTGATCCCGGGGCGTCGTCCGCCGGCGGCCGCGCGGCCGTCCCGGATGCGGCGCTCCCACCGGTCACCGGTGGTGGGAGCGCCGCATCCGGGACGTGCGACAGCCCGCTGCGGAGGCGGCCCGGCGGTCCTGCGGTTCCGCGGCCCCGGGAGCGGCCCCGGTCAACCGGGTGCCCGGGCTCAGGCCGCGACCGCGTTCCGGTACGCCGTCAGGAACTCGGCGACCTCGGCCACCGATTGGTGCGGCCGCAGGTGTTCGGCGGTGTCGGCGAGCATGCTCCGGATCCGCGCGGAGCGGACCTCGCGGAGCAGTGCCACGGCGGCCGAGCCGTGGTTCGCCGCCCCGGCCAGATCCCCCCGGCCGAGCCGGTCGTGGGCCAGCTCGGCGGTGTACAGCACACGGTTCCGGACGAAGTGCGGATCCTGAAGCGCTATGGCCCGCCCGGCCCGCTCGCTCGCCCGGTCCCACTCGCCCAGGGCGGACCAGCACTGTGCCTCCAGGCCGGCGATCTCGGCCTCGCCGAAGAACGACATCCACTCCGGGTCGGCCTCCGACTCGCCCCGGTCGAACAGCGTGTAGGCGCGCGCCAGCGACCTCTCGCAGGCCGCCCGGTCCTTGAGCAGGGCCCAGCCGCCGGCCTCGCGCATGGCGAGCAGCGAGAGCAGCCGGTCCGAGTCCAGCCTGCGGGCCGCGGCCTGGCCCGCCTGCGCGGCGCGCAGCGCCTCGCGCGGCCGCCCGGCGTCCCTGGCGAGGAAGGCGCTGTTGCAGAAGACGTGGGCCTCCAGCGATGCGTCGTCGGCCATCCGGGCGGTGGCGAGCGCCTCGGAGTAGAACGACCTGGCGTCGGCCAGCCGGTTGGAGTCGTGCGCCAGCCAGCCGACCGAGATGGCCAGCTCCCCGGCCCCGGACTGCAGTCGGCGCTCGGTGTCGGCGCTGTACTCACCGTCGTTGAGCAGGACGTACGCATTGCGCAGCGACTGGCCGGCCAACTCGAAGAGGGTGTCCGCGCCGTGTGCGTCGTCCAGTAGCCGGATGTTCCGGACCGCCTGCTCGACCCCGCGCACCTCGGCGGCACCGACCCTGCGCGGCGGCGGCAGTTGGGTCACCTGCCGGGGCAACCCGACCTGTGGGAAGCCGAGTTCAGGACGACCGGCGAGCTCGGGCGCCGCGCCGGTGGGCTGGACACCGGTCGGCCCGGCGGACAACGACCCGCCCCGGTCGAGGGACCCGCCCCGGTCGAGAAGCGACCGGGCGCCGACGGCGGCCACGGCAGCGGAGGCGGGGGGCGCGGGGGCTGCGGCGTGGGCCGGCCGGTCAAGGCCGAGCGCTGCCGCCAGGGCGGTCGAGCCGCCGCTCAGGAACGTACGGCGACGCACGTCGTCGTTCTCCTCGTGGGGATGGTGCGAATCGGTGAGCAGGAGCAGGCCGTTGCCGCCCGGGGCGGGCGGTCGCGGTGCCGCCGTGCCGACGGTCCGGCGGCGGACCGCCGTCCGTGGGGCGAAGCCGAGGTCCTGCAGCGAGCGGTCCGGCCACATGTGCCGGAACACCCGCTCGTACGCGTAGTTGGGGCAGCGGATCTCACCGGACTCGACCCGCCCCACGTAGCGGGCGTCGCAGGACACGTGCTCGCCGATCTCACGGGCAGCCCGCCGGATCGCGGTGGCGAACTCGCCGGGGGAGCGGTCGCCCCGCAGGGCCCGCATCACGGCGTTGGGGACGGCGGCGTTGGGGACGGCGGCGTCGGGAACAGCGGTGCCGGGGAGGGCGACGTGGGGGGTGGCGGCGGCAGTCGGCGTGGACTGCGGCCCGCCGGGTCGCTTGGCTGCCATGGTCTGCGCTCCGGGCTCGGGCTGTGGATGTCGCTGGGGGGTGTCGTTGCGGGGTGCTGGTCTGGATGCTGCCGCCGGCTGTCGCCAGGGCGGTTGAGGGGCGGTGGAGTTGGGCTGTTCGGGGTGTGAACTGCGATTGGTGCGGGTCCGGTTGGTGTCGCGGGTGGCTGTTGTGATGGCATGGGGTCGTGGGTCGGGCGGGGCGCTCCTGACAGTACCCGGAGTCACGTGATGAATACGGTGAGTCGCCGGATGATGTACCCTCAATTCCCCATATTTCGGACGTCATTGCCGAGTTCTGCCATGAAATGCCATGGCTTGCTGTAGGCGGCCCCGTGGCCTCGGGCGCACTCTTCGCGTTGTCCTGATACTTGGAAGCCCCGGTCCGCGCCCCCACCTGACCCAGCGGTCCGGCTTCCGAACCTGACGAGGTGACAGGAGGGCCGCCATGGCCATCGGATTGCCGCAGTACCGACGGACGGTCGCCGGCGGGGTCGCCCAGGGCCTCGCGCCCGCCCTGCTCCCGGACGGCCCGCGCGGTGCCGAAGGGGCCCGGGGGGCCAGGGCCGCCGGGGGCGTCGAGGGCGGGCCCTCGACCTTCGCCGGAGGCGGCGGCGCGACCGCACCACCCCCAGCACCGGTCGGCTACGACACGGTCACCGTCGCCGTCCGGCACGGGCTGGAGACGGTCGACATCCTGCGGCTCCGCCGCGCCTGCGGGGCGGTGCTCCAGACCGCGGGCGGCTCCGCGATCTCCTTCCTCGTCCCGGCCGGCACCGCCGATCTCTGGCACCTGCCCGGCAGTAGCTGTACACCCGGAGCCGTGCTCTACCCGCCCACCGATCCACGCTGGGTGATGCCGCCTTCCGGCCCCGACTCCGTGGCCCGGCCCACGGACGCGTGGGTGCTGCGCTCGGCACTCTGTGAAGCCGCCTGCACGCTGACCGCAGGCGGCTTCGGGCCTTTCTGAGGCCGCCCGGACTCGGGCCGCAGCTGCTCCGCCGGGCTGCGACCACGCTCGCGCCGGAGCCGCTCCACCCGTCTCGCGAGGGTCGTGGTCCGAGCCGCCACCGCCCGGAACACTGCTGCCGCACTGCTGCACCACCACTGCTGAGCTGCGCCGTCGTCCGTCGCCCCGGCGATAATGGTCGTCATGGGACGCAGCAACAGGGCCGGCAGGGCTCGTACCGAGACCGAGCCGACCCCCGTCGTCCCCGGCGGATCCCCCGGCGCCGCCCGGACGCACGCCCAGGGCCCGCTGGCCCGCCGGGTGGACTCCGGACTGGCCGAACTGGTACCCGACCGGGACCGTCCGCAGGCCTGGACGCTGCTGGTCGACGGCGCGCCGCAGTCCCTGGTGGACCTCGCCGACCCCGGCTACCTGGGATTCGAGTACCAGCGTCGACTCGGCCACCTGATCGACCTCGCCGCCCCTCCCGGAAAGCCCGTCACCGTCCTGCACCTCGGCGGCGGCGCCCTCACCCTGGCACGCTACGTAGCCGCCACCCGCCCCCGCTCGCGTCAGCAGGTCGCCGAGATCGACACCGCGCTGACCGAACTGGTCAGGGCGGAACTGCCGTTGGAGCGCAGCTGGCAGATCAAGGTCCGCGGTGCCGACGCCCGGGCCGTGCTGGAGCGCACCCCGGAAGGCGCGGTGGACCTGGTCATCGCCGACGTCTTCGCCGGAGCCCGGGTTCCGGCGCACTGCGCGACGGTGGAGTTCGCCACCCTCGCCGCCCGGGCCCTGACCCCCGGCGGACGGTACGCCGTGAACATCGCGGACGGTTCGGCACTGCTCTTCGCCAGGTCCCAGGTGGCCACGCTGCGTGCGGTCTTCCCCGAGGTCTGCCTGGTGGCCGACCCGGCGGTGCTGCGCGGCAAGCGGTTCGGGAACCTGACCCTCGCAGCGGCGCAGCAGCCGCTTCCGCTGGACGAGTTGAGCCGCCGGGTGGCCTCGGACTCCTACCTCGGCCGGGTCGAGCACGGCCGGTCGCTGGCCGACTTCACCGCCGGTGCGGCACCGGCCACCGATGCCACGGCAGCCCCCTCGCCCGCCCCGCCACCCGGAGTGTTCCGCTGAGCCCGGGCGCGCGCCCCGCTCCCCGGCCGCGCCGGCGCTGCCTGCCCGGACCCGGACCCGAGCCATCGGCCGGGCCCCGGTCCGCGCTCAGTGGCCGCGCGGCAGTCCCCGGTGCTTGTACATCGCGGCACCGGTGAGCAGCATGCCCCCCGCGATCGGGACGAGTACGGCGGTGAGTTCGTCGCCCGCCTCGACGGGGGCGGCGGCGGTGAGCGCGAGCCCGTCGTCGGTGAGCGGCTGCGCCGGATCCCGGAACTGGACGGAGAGCGCCCGGGCCTCGTCGGCGGGCCCGGCCGCACCGGGGGCGAGCACCGTACCGCCCGTACCGGCGTCACCGGGCGCGACCGGCGGCGGCACCGCGGCGGGGCCGGCGACGAGCGCGGCGGCCTGCTGGGCCGGTACGCCCGTCCCGACCGCCGGGCGGGCCTCCGCCCCGGCCGGGTCCGACCGCGAGGCGCGTGGGACGCCGTCCCCGCGAGGCTGCGGCGGGACGGCGGGCAGCAGCACGGCGGCGATCGCGAAGGCGTCGGGCACGGTGGTCGCCTGTCCCGGCAGCGGCAGTCCGCCGGCCCTGATCCGGTCCTGGAGCACCTGCTCGACGGGCGCGGTCGGATGCTGCAGGACGGGTGCGGCGGTGCCGGTCAGCCCGTCCAGCAGGGCGGGGGCGTCGGTCCTGCGGACCAGGTCGGTGTCGGGTTCGGCCGTCGCCGCGTACGCGCTGGTGACACCCAGGCCCAGACCCCACGCCTGGGCGAGCACCGCGCCGCCCGCGGCGAGGACGCGGGGCAGCCGCCTGCTGGACCGCCGCGCACTGCGGCCCGGGCCGTCGGGTCGGACGGGGGAGGCTGCCGGCTGCGCTGGGACCGCGTGATTGGCTCGCATGTGATGGGAGAACGAGCGGCGAGGCCGTTTGGTCACGCAGCGTGGTGACGTTCCGTCATCGCGGCGGACCGGCCGCGGGTGCCTGCCGCAGCCCGGCGCTCCGGCCCGGCGGAGGCGCCAACCGCGCCGGGCCGGAGCGGAGGTGGTCCGGAGGGCGGCTTTCAGCCGATCTGACGGCGCTTCGGGTGGGCGGCGTACTTCCCGGTTCCGATGCCTCGGAAAGGTCCGGCGTCAGGACCTGCCGGGGTGCCCCGTCGGGATTCCGGCCCGGAGTCGGGCGGGCCGCCCGCCGCGTCGTCCGCTCGGCCCGGCCCCACGGAACCCCGCCGGGGTCCTGGGGCCGGGCCGAGCGGACGCCCGGAGCCGCAGGCTCAGGAGTTGGGGCGCAGGGTCCAGGTGATGGTCATCACGCCGGTGACGGCGCCGTCGGCGCGGGTGATCTCGACGGTCACCGGGAACTCGGGGCGCTCGCCCTTGTCCAGCTCGGCGACGATGTCGGCGGCCGGTCGGCCGAGCGTCGCGGTGGCGGTGACCACGCCCATGGCCAGCTTCTTGTAGGAGATCTCGGCGTTCACCGCGAGCGGCACGGCGCGCGACAGCTGGTCGCTGAAGGCCGCGAGGACGATGCAGCCGCTCGCCGACTCGGCCAGGGTGAACATCGCACCGGCGTGCGGGCCGCCGACGTGGTTGTGGAACTCCGGCTGGTCCGGCAGCCGGAGCACGGCCTGCTCGGGGCTGGTCTCCAGGTACTCGAGCTTGAGGGTGCGGGCCATCGGCACGGTGGAGTCGAGCAGCTGGCCGATCGAAGGTGTGGTCATGGCGATGATGTTACTAGCGGGTAGCTTGTTCGGGGAGGGGCGCCGGAAATCTTTCCCGCCCGGGCGGCCCGGCTGCGGCTCGGGCGGCGCAGGCGGGGGGAGGCGGGCGGTGAGGCGGGGGCGGTGCGGCGCGAAAACCCGCAACGCGAAAACGCCTTGAGGGGCAGATCTCCAGGAGATCTGCCCCTCAAGGGTGTTGGGGTGAGTGACGGGACTCGAACCCGCGGCCACCTGGACCACAACCAGGTGCTCTACCAACTGAGCTACACCCACCATCTGTCCGGCGCTTTCCCGCTTTCGCGTTCCCGCTCCGACACAGAGAACTCTACAGGATCCGAGAGGGTGCTCGCGCCAGGGTCGACGTCCGGGTCGCGGGGGCGGGCGGCCGGACCTCGGTCACTCGGCCGGAAGCTGGTACTTCGCGGCGATCGCGCGGGCGGCGTCGGTGTCGGGGCCGGGCTGTTCGACGAACACGGCCTCGCGGTAGTAACGGAGTTCGGCGATGCTCTCGCGGATGTCCGCGAGAGCTCGGTGGCTGCCGCCCTTCTGCGGGCTGTTGTAGTAGGCGCGCGGGTACCAGCGGCGGGCCAGCTCCTTGATCGAGGAGACGTCCACGATCCGGTAGTGCAGGTGGCCTTCGAGGGCGGGCATGTCGCGGGAGAGGAAACCCCGGTCGGTGGCGACCGAGTTCCCGCACAGGGGCGTCTTGCCGGCCTCCGGGACGTGCTCCCGGATGTAGGCGAGGACCCGCTCCTCCGCCTCGGCGAGCGTCATGCCGTGCTCCAGCTCGTCCAGCAGCCCGGACGAGGTGTGCATGGTGCGCACGATCTCGGGCATGCCGGCCAGCGCCTCGGCCGGCGGGCGGATGATGACGTCCACCCCCTCGCCGAGGATGTTCAGCTCGGAGTCGGTCACCAGGGCGGCGACCTCGACCAGGGCGTCCCGGTCGAGGTCGAGCCCCGTCATTTCACAGTCGATCCATACCAGACGGTCATTCACGCACCTCAGCCTACGGCGCGATCACGCGAGCCGGACAGCTGACGGCCCGCCTCCGAGGAGCGCGCCGTGCCGCCGGTCCCGGCACCCCC
Organism: Kitasatospora sp. NPDC056138; assembly: GCF_042264695.1. Classification (NCBI taxonomy): domain Bacteria; kingdom Bacillati; phylum Actinomycetota; class Actinomycetes; order Kitasatosporales; family Streptomycetaceae; genus Kitasatospora; species Kitasatospora sp. NPDC056138. The sequence continues at coordinate 161,327 of NZ_JBHJVK010000007.1, forward strand.
GTCCGGGGCGTCGGCCGTTCGGTCCGCGCCGTGCTGCTCGCGGTGTTCGGCGCCGGCGCCGCCCGCGTGGCCGCTGTCGGCGCCCGCGAAGCCGCCGCCCGGCCGGTCACCGGCAGGGCGCCTGCCGGGGGCCGGGCTGCCGGACGCGTGGGCGTGCGGAAGGGCGGTGCCCTCGGCGAGGTGCCGCTGGCCGAGCCCCCGGGCGGTGGGGCGGCCGTGCGCCTCGTCCTCCGCTACCGCGTGTTCGACGGCCCGTTCCGGCGAACGGTCCGCCGGACGCTCGGTCAGCCGCTCCCCCGGCCGTTCGGCCTGCCGTCCCTGCCGCTCCTGCCGGTCGTGCCGTTCCGAGGGGCGGTCGACCGACCGTTCCACGGGTCGCTCACCGGGCCTGGACGGCCGGCTGCCGCCCGCGCCCGGCTGCGGCGGAACGACCGGACGGAACCGCCCCCTGGCGGGCGACACGGCGGAGGTCGCGGCCGTTCCGGCGCCCGGCATGTTCGACGACGGGTACCCGGAGGGCGAACCCGTCGCGGAGCCGGCCGGTGAGCTGCCGCCCGCCGGACCGCCGGCCGCCGCAGTCCCGGCCACCGCTGCGGCGGCCGTGCCGACGCCGCCTGCGGCTCCGGCGAACCCGCTCGACCCGGAGACGGGCGCGCCCGCCGGGCCGGGGGCCGTGCCGGGCGAACCGGCAGCACCCGTCAGGCTCGACAGACGCTCCACCGGGTAGCCGCCCGATGCCGGATGCCCCGGCGTCGGGTGCCCCAGCCCCGGGTGCCCCTGCGGCGGTACGGTGGCGCTGGCCGGCATCGGCCGCCGGGCGCGGTAGCTCGTCCGGTACGCGGCCGGTGAGACCCCCAACTGGCGGCGGAAGTGGCCCCGCAGAGCGACCGGGGAGCGGAAGCCGCAGCGGCGCGCGACATCGTCCACGGACAGCTCGGAGGTCTCCAGCAGCCGTTGCGCCTGCAGCACCCGCTGCGTGATCAGCCATTGCAGCGGCGCGCTGCCGGTGAGCGTACGGAAGCGCCGGTCGAAGGTCCGGCGGCTCATGTAGGCGCGGGCGGCGAGCACCTCCACGTCGAACTGCTGGTTGAGGTTCTCGAGCGCCCAGGTCACGACCTCGGCGAGCGGGTCGTTGCCGATCTCTTCAGGTAATGACTGATCGATGTACTGGGCCTGTCCGCCGCCGCCGCGACGGCTCGGCACCACCAGGCGGCGGGCCAGCGCATTGGCCGCCTCGGCGCCGTGGTCGGTCCGGACGACGTGCAGACAGAGGTCGATCCCGGCAGCCGTACCGGCGGAGGTGAGCACGTCCCCGTCGTCGACGAAGAGTTCGCGCGGGTCGACGTGGACCCGCGGGTAGCGCTTGGCCAGCGTCGGGGCGTACATCCAGTGGGTGGTGGCCGGACGGCCGTCCAGCAGGCCCGCCGCCGCAAGGACGAACGCACCCGTGCACAGCCCGATGATCCGGGCACCCTCGTGGTGGGCCTTGCGCAGCGCGGCGATGGCCTCGACCGGCGGCGGCTGGGAGATGGACCGCCAGGCCGGTACGACGATCGTTCCGGCCCGGGCGAGAGCCTCCAGGCCGTACGGAGCGGTGAGGGTGAGGCCGCCGGTGGTGGCGAGCGGGCCCTCCTCGCCCGCGCAGACCAGCAGGCGGTACCGGGGCACCCCCGCGTCCTGGCGGTCCACGCCGAACACCGAGAGCGGGATGGAACTCTCGAAGATGGGAGCGCCGCCGAAGATCAGCACGGCGACCGTCTCGCGCCGCCGACGACCCGACAGTTTCCTTGGCGCGGCGGCCAGGACGGCCGTCGAGGAGCCCGCGGAGCCGGCGGCAGCGGCAGCCGCGGCGGCTGCGGCGGTGACCACCGTGACCGCTGCGGCGGTGCCGGTCGCGGCCGTGGTGCCCGCCGCTGCGCCGTGCTGACCGCCGTGCTGCCCGGCGAGGTGGCTGCTGAACTGGGTGGGGAACTGACCCGGGCCGCCCCCCGGGGCCACCAGCGGGCCGCCGTCGGGCACCAGCTCCACCGTCGGGCCCGCAGTCGCGTACGAGGGCGCGGGCGCCGGGTAACCCGCCTGTCCCGCAGGAAGGTTGGTGAACGCGGTGGTGCCCGGACGGGAAGCGAGCGGGCTCTGCGGCCCGTAGTACTGCTTCGCGGACTGGGGGGCGGGGGCGTTGGCGGAGCGGGGGACGGCGGTGTGCGGGCCGGCCTGCGGCACCCGGGGCAGTCTGGTCGTCGGGGTCGGCATCGGCGGCTGCGCGGGCGCGTCGCCTCTGGCGGCCCGGCTCGTGCGACCGGTCGGCGACTGGCCGCCGTCAGGACCCGCGTCGCTCCTGCTCACCCTGCTCAAGGCGCTCCAGCCCCCTCGGTGGTGTGGTGTGGTGGTGCCGCACTGTTCGCCAAGATCGAATCTACTGGGTGGACCGTTGCCGTTGTGACAAGTTCACCATCCGACGCTATGTCGACATGGCAATTTGGCGTGATGCATTCGATCACGAAGCGTGGCATCCCGCGACCCCTCTGGGAAGGGGGCGGGGGGAACGGTGGCTTGTTGTTGCACGACCCGTTGCCGGGGATCGAGGCGGGCGGCGCTGCGCCGAGCGGTCTGGGCTGCGGCTTTGCCCAATGGGTAGGGGGTGGGCCGAGATTGACTGAAAACAGACGGTTGGAGAAGGGGGCGCGCGACCTTTCGCCGTGCGCCGCTGCGAGCCCATTGCGCGGCCCACTCCCCAGACTTCAAGGGCCTGACCGGGATTTTGTGACGGGTGGTTAGGGTCGGCTCATGAGACCCACCTCGGAGCTGCGGAGCAGGCTCGAACAGGCCAACGACAACGCAGCGGACTTCTGGTCCGCCCAGGCGCGGGCGCGTGGTTGGGATCACCTCCGCAGACCCGGATTCACGGCGGTGCGCTGTACCCGCGACGGCGCCGATCTCCCCAGGGTCGTGATCACCCGCCCCTACTCGGATCCGCAGCGACTGACTGCGGAAATACGCACTCTGCTCCGTGAATGGGACACCGGACGGTGCTGTCTGGAGGACCCGTACCAGGGGCTGGAACTCGCTGCCTCCGGTCTCGAATCCTCGCTGTCGATGCCGGTGATGACGCGCGAACCCGATGCGGTGGCGGACCGGCCGAGTCCGCGCCGCACCGGGACGGCCCGGCCGGACGGGGTAGGCGGTGCCCCCGCAGCGCTTCTGACGGTCGGTGAGGAGACCGGCGCCGAAGGCCTCGCCGAGGTGGAACGGACCGTGGTGGACGGCTTCCCGGTGGCGACGGCGCTGGCGGCGGCCGGGAGTCCCGGCGGCCGGGGCGGGCTGCTGCCACCGGAGCTGCTGGAGCAACCCGGCTTCCGCTTCTGGCTGGCCCGGGTGGACGCGGCGGGCGGAGCGGATGGAGCGGGGGGAGTCGGCGGAGCTGACGGAGCTGACGGGTGGTCGGCCTCCTCCGGTCGGGGACTGATCGGCCGGAGTGCGGGCGGCCAGGGTATGGGTGGGCGGGGTACGGGTGGCCGGGCTGTGGGCGGGCAGCCGGCCGCCGCCTGTGTGACGTACGACAACGGTGAGACGGTGGGCGTCTACTGGGTCGCCACCCTGCCGGTCCACCGTTCGAAGGGTCTTGCTCGCGCCGTGCTCTCGCAGGCCCTGGCGGCCCACCCGGGACGGGTGGCGACACTGACGGCCACACTGCTCGGTGAACCCCTCTACCGCAGACTCGGCTTCACCGAACAGGGCCTGGCACGCTGGTGGCGTTCGCGGTAGCACTTCGGTCGGCCCACCGCGGACCGGTACGGCGGTCGGGTCGGAGGCCGGGGCGGGGCCGGCCTGGCCGTGGCCCCGGGCAGGGTCGTTCCCCGGTGCTCCCCGGTCCGGCGCCCCGATTTCCGCGCTTCCTCCGTCTCCCCGTGCCTTCCGCCTCCCCGCTCCCTCCGCCTGCATCCTTGCGCCTGGGGCCTGGGGCCTGGGGCCTGGGGCCTGGGGCCTGGGGCCTGGGGCCTGGGGCCTGGGGGGGCACTGCTCAGGCTCTGGGGTCCCGTGGTGCCGGCTCAGCCGGTCGCACCGTCGGCGAGCCGGGAGACGGTGGCGTACCGGTGCGGTGACGGCGCACCACCGACGCCCAGAACCTGCTTCCCCTCCGGAACTCCTCTCAGCGGTGCGAGGCTTGACGCTGCGGTGGCGAACCCGGACCGGGTGGTGGGCCGTTGGCGCGGCTGGGAGCCGGGGGCGGTGCGGGCGCTCAGGACCAGCCCGACGGCCTCCGGCAGGCCGGCCGCGCTGAGGGTGGGGCGGTAGCCGTCCTCGGCCCAAGGGCGGCCGTGGTGCAGCCAGACGCTGCGCAGCCCGGTCACCTCGGCGCCCGCGATGTCGGCGGGGCCGTAGTCGCCGACCATCCAGGTCTGGGAGGTCCAGTCGCGGGCCGGCACGACCCCGCAGCGCCTGGCGGCGATCTCGAAGATCTGCGGGTCCGGCTTCACGCAGCGGGCTTCCTCGGAGATCACCCACCCGTCCACCAGGGGGCCGAGGCCGGTGCGGTGGATCTTCTCCAGCTGCGGCTTGGTGTTGCCGTTGCTGACGATGCCGAGCGTCCAGCCTGCCGCCCGGGCGGACTGCAGCGCTGCTACGTGTGAGGCGGGGCAGTGGATGTGGGCGTTGATGCCTCGCCGGTAGTGCGCGAGGAGGAACTCGAGGGAGTGGTCGAGCCCGTAGCGGCGCTTGGCCGCCCCGAGGACGGTACTGCGCGGCACGTAGCCGCCGCCGTCGATGGTGGCGAACCAGCTCAGGTCGCCGGCGGGCAGTCGGTTTTCGTCGAGGAAGTCCCGGGCCCAGGCCAGGAACGCGGCATCCCTGGGCAGCAGGGTGTTGTCGAGATCGAACAAGAGCAGCGGCATGCGCAGCATGCTGCCAGTGCCCCGGGGTATGCATGAGGCAATTGCCAGACGTAGGCCCGAACCGTACGTAATTGGCTGAAACCGGAGCGTCATGGACCAACGGAACAGCTGGGGCGCATGGGGCAGTAGGGGTGTTTGGATCGGCCAGCTGGCCCGGGGAGCGCCGACGGAGCGAAAGTGCTCGATGACAGTCGGGTCACGTTGTGCGCGGGCGCTGTTGCATCGGCGCGCCTCCTCGGCGAAGCTCCAGGGAACCTCTTTTCTCGCAGGCGCGAGACTGCCGAGAGGGGGCGCGAAATATCGGTGCACGCATCGCTCGTTAGCGGGATCGTCGCCGTTACGGGGCGCTGCTGCTGGGCCGGGCCTCGCCCTCGTCGTACTCTGAAAGGAACAGGTCACAGTCGGTGCTGCTCTGCGGAGACCGAATCGGTGTCATGGGCGGGCCTGTTGCCTCGACAACCACGTCCTTTCCTGTTGGCCGACCCCACTCGAAGAGCCTTGAGCCATGGCTGGTTTTGAGTCCTCCAGATCTGCTGACGCAGATGTTGTCGCGCCGCCGGCGGACGCGGTCCCGAACGACCCCGCGCCCCCTGCGCCGGGTGAGCCCGCTGAGCACGGTGCGCCCGCCCTCGTGCGCGGTGTCGCGACCGCACCCGGGGGCGCCGCATCGGCCGTGCCGGAGAGTCGACGGCCTTCAGCGGCCTCTGCCCGGGACATCGACCGCAGGGGCTGGCCGAAGCCCCGGCAGCGGAGAGGCGATCACAGGGGAGAGCAGATGGGGGACGCCGTGACGGACGGTGCCGGTGTGCCCGTCGGCCGACCGCGCGGTGCCCGCGCAGCCGGCAGTGCCGACGGGGAGAGCGGCGCGACGCCGCAGGAGCAGCCCGTGCGCCCCTGCGACCCGGCCTTCCAGCACGGTGTCGTGGTCGGTTTCGACGGTTCGCTCTCCAGCGAGCGCGCGCTGGCGTACGCGGTCGGTATGGCGCGTCGCTCCCAGTGCGGGCTGGTGATCGTCCACGTTGCCAACCGCCTGCCGGCCACGGTCTGGGCCGGCTGTGAACCCCCCGTCTTCGTCGACCTCCCGGATCACCGTACGGAGATCCTCGGCCTTGAGCTGGCCTGCGCGGACTTCCTCGCCGGGGTGCCCTGGATCCTGGTGGAGCGCGGCGGCGACATCTGCCACGAGATCGAGGAGGTCGGCCGGGAGTACGCCGCCGACGCGATCGTGGTGGGGAGCACCCACGGCCTGCTCGGCAAGCTCTTCGGTTCGGTCTCCGGAAGGCTGGCCAGGCGGGCCAACCGGCCGGTGATCGTGATCCCCTGACGTGGCCCCAGCTGGGTCGGACCGGGGTGGTGGACCGGTCCGGTCAGACGGAGCAGGTCGGGCTGGTGGATCGGCCCGGGCCGATGGGTCGAGTCAGGCAGACGGATCGGTCCGGACTGATGGGTCGGGTCGGGCCGGGCTGACGGAATGAGTCAGTCCGGGCAGGCGGGATGAGCCGGTCGGGGCAGGCAGACCGGCCCGGTCAGGTCCGGGGCCCGTCGCCGGACTCGCACCGATCGATACCGGGATCGCCCTGCGGCGGCCCGAAGCTCGGGCTGCCGCAGGGCGCGGTCTCGAAACCACCGGGTGGTCGTCGTGGTGCGACCTCAGGAGGTGACGCCCAACTCCCTTGCGATCAGCATCCGCTGGACCTCGGAGGTGCCCTCGCCGATCTCGAGGATCTTGCAGTCGCGCCAGAACCGTGCGACCGGGAATTCGTTCATGAAGCCGTACCCGCCGTGGATCTGGGTGGCCTCCCGTGCGTTGTCGACGGCGGCTTCGGAGGAGTACAGCTTGGCGATCGCCGCCTCCTTCTTGAAGGGCTCGGAGTGCAGCAGCCGGGAGGCGGCGTCCCGCCAGGCGAGGCGGGAGGTGTGAGCGCGCATCTCCATGTCGGCGAGCTTGAACTGGATGGCCTGGTTGGCGCCGATCGCCCGGCCGAAGGCCCGGCGGGTACCGGCGTAGAGGACCGACTGGTCGACGCACCCCTGGGCCAGGCCGGTGGCCAGGGCTGCGATGGCGATACGGCCCTCGTCGAGGATCCGCAGGAACTGCGCGTAACCGCGGCCACGCGCACCCAGCAGGTTGGCTGCCGGGACTCGGCATTCGGTGAAGGACAGTTCGCGGGTGTCGGAGGCGTTCCACCCGACCTTGGAGTACTTCTTCGAGACCGTGAAGCCCGGGGTTCCGGTGGGGACGATGATGGAGGAGATCTCCCGCTTTGGCGAGGGCTCCGAGCCATCTTCACTCGAACGGGTGATCGGCTCGGTCAGTGCGGTCACGGTGACCAGGCCCGTGATCTCCGTGCCGGAGTTGGTGATGAAGCACTTCGTACCGTTGATCACCCACTCGTCGGTGGCCTCGTCGAAGCGTGCGGTGGTCCGCGTGGCGCCCGCGTCCGAGCCGCCCTCCGGCTCGGTCAGCCCGAAGGCGCCGAGCATCTCGCCCGAGGTCAGCCGGGGCAGCCACTCCTGCTTCTGCTCCTCCGTCCCGAAGCGGTAGATCGGCATCGCGCCGAGCGAGACCGCCGCCTCCAGGGTGATGGCGACCGAGGAGTCCACCCGGGCCAGCTCCTCCAGTGCGAGGCAGAGCGCGAAGTAGTCGCCGCCCATGCCGCCGTACTCCTCCGGGAACGGCAGGCCGAAGAGCCCCATCCGCCCCATCTCGCGGACGATCTCGTACGGGAACTCGCCCTGCTCGTAGAACTCCCCGATCTTCGGGGCGACCACGTCCTGGGCGAACTCGGCGACCGTGCGCCGCAGTTCCTCGTATTCGTGGTCGAGGCGGTGGTCGAGCATGGTGATCCTCCTGGGTCGCGGCTCGGAAGGCCGACGGTGTCGACTGTGGGGCGGCCGCAGCGGCCGGTGGTCCATGGGCGGGAGCCCCGGGAAGGGACCCGGGCCCGGAGCGGCCCCGGAGCAGGGCACCCCGGGCCGGGTGCGGGCCGGGACGGTCAGGCCGGTTGGTGGAACAGGGCCTGGACCGCGCGGGACGGGCTCGGGCGGCCGAGCTGCTGCGCCATCCAGCCGCTGGTCGCGACCAGGGCGCGCAGATCGACGCCGGTCTCGATGCCGAGCCCGTGCAGCATCCAGACCAGGTCCTCGGTGGCGAGGTTGCCGGTCGCGCTCTTGGCGTAGGGGCAGCCGCCGAGACCGCCGGCCGAGGCGTCCACGACGGTCACCCCGCTGCGCAGCGCGGCCAGGGTGTTGGCCAGGGCCTGACCGTAGGTGTCATGGAAGTGGACGGCGATCCGCTCGACGGGCACGCCGGCCCGGACGAAGCCCGCGAGCAGGGTGGTGACCTGCCCGGGGGTGGCCACGCCGATGGTGTCGCCGAGGCTCAGCTCGGTGCAGCCCAGGTCGAGCAGGCGCAGACCGAAATCGATGACCTGGGCCTGCGGGACCGGCCCCTCCCACGGGTCGCCGAAGCACATCGAGAGGTAGCCCCGGGTCGGGACGCCCGCCTCGGCGGCTCGGGCGACGACCGGCCGGAACATCTCCAGGGCCTCGTCGGCCGACCGGTTGAGGTTGCGCCGCGCGAAGGTCTCGGTGGCGCTGGCGAAGACCGCGATGTCGGTGGCGCGGTGGGCGAGCGCGCGGTCGAGGCCGCGCTCGTTGGGGACCAGTACCGGCAGCCGAAGGCCCGGGTGGCGGTCGGTGAGCCCGGCGAGCTCGGGCATCAGCTCCTCCGCGTCGGCCAGCTGCGGAACCCACTTGGGGTGGACGAAACTGGTGGCTTCCACGGTTTGCAGCCCGGCGGCGGCGAGCCGTTCGATGAACTCGGCCTTCACCTCGACCGGAACGAGCGACTTCTCGTTCTGCAGCCCGTCGCGCGGGCCGACCTCGTGGATGCGCACCCGGGCGGGCAGCGCCGGGTCCCGCACGACATCCGGCAGACCCAGGTCGACGGCGTCGGGCTCCCGGCCGGTGTTCGAAACCGGGCTCGGGGTCGGATTCGGGGTCGGATTCGGGTGTGCGGAGGTCATGACGTCACCTCGGTGGACTGCTCGTCGGAAGGCGTCACCACGGCCAGCAACTCCTCCATGGCAACGGTGGTTCCGGCGGTGGCCCGCAGCTCGCCGACCGTGCCGTCGTGCGGCGCGGAGATCACGTGTTCCATCTTCATGGCCTCCAGGACCAGCAGCGGCTGGCCGCGCCTGACCTGCTCGCCGACGGTGACCTTGACCACCGTCACGGTGCCCGGCATCGGTGCGGTGAGCGCGCCGTGATGGGCGGCGGAGGCGGAGGTCCGGTCGGCCACCGGGTCATGGGGGTGGAGCGCCCAGGCGTCGCCGTCGATGCCCAGCCAGGTGACCGGTCCGGCGGCGTTGCCGGGGCTGTTGTCAGTGGTGTGTGCGAAGGTGCTCTGCAGGCCGTCCACGGTGAGGTGCACCCGGCCGACGGCCCGGGCCGCGCGGGCGAGTCGGATGGGGCCCTCACCCAGGCGGATGTGCAGGTCAGGGGTGGTTTCCTGGGGCCTGTCAGTGGTGTCGGGTACGTTGCGGTCGGCGACGGGGCGGACGAGAACGGAGACGGGTTCGTGCCCCGGGAGCCGGAGCCGGTGGGTGGTCCAGGCGGCCTCGCCGCCGAGGCGCCAGCCGGAGGGGACGGAGAACGGGTCGGTCCAGCCGTTGGAGGCGACGGCGGGTGCCAGGCCCAGATGCCGGGTCAGTGCGGCCGCGTAGTAGAGCGTCTCCGCCGGGGAGGCGCCGGTGACGGAAGGGGGCTCGCCATCGGTACGGCCGTCCGAACCTCCGTGCGGCGCGCGCTCTGACGGTGCGTCGGCGGCGGTCAGTCCGCCGGCCGGCTCGTCGGCCGGGTGTGCCGTGTAGGGGGAGGCCAGCAGTTCGGGGTGGAGCTCGGCAGTCCGTTCGACCAGGCCGGTGTCGAGCCGTCCGGCTGCGACATCGGGGTGGGCGAGCAGTCGCCGCAGGTAGCCGGTGTTGGTGGTGACGCCGAGAATCCGGGTCTCGGCGAGTGCGGCCCGCAGGCGGCGCAGCGCGGTCGGGCGGTCGGGCCCGTACGCGATGACTTTCGCCAGCATGGGGTCGTAGAGGCTGCCGATCTCGCTGCCGGGGCCGACACCGGAGTCGACGCGGATGCCGGGGCCGTGCGGCTCGTCCAGCAGCAGGATCCGGCCGCCGGTGGGCAGGAAGTCGCGGTCCGGGTCCTCGGCGCAGATGCGGGCCTCGATCGCGTGGCCCAGGAAGGAGATGTCGGGCTGGGTGAACGGCAGGGATTCGCCTGCGGCGACGCGGAGTTGCCACTCCACCAGGTCGAGCCGCTCGGGGCGGCCGGTGTCCGCGCCGACGGCGATGGCCAGTTCGGTGACGGGGTGCTCCACCTGGAGGCGGGTGTTCATCTCCATGAAGAAGAAGTCGAGGACGCCGTCGGGGGCCGGCCCGTCGGGGTCCACGCCCGGCACGATGAACTCCACCGTGCCGGCGCCGGTGTAGCCGCACGCCTCGACGGCCCGGACGGCGGCTGCTCCCATGGCGGCCCGGGTCTCCGGGTTCAGCAGAACGGAGGGTGCCTCTTCGATCAGTTTCTGGTGGCGGCGCTGCAGGCTGCACTCGCGCTCGCCGAGGTGCACGGTGCGGCCGTGGGTGTCGGCCAGGACCTGTACCTCGATGTGCCTCGGCCGGTCCACCCAGCGCTCGACCAGCAGGGTGTCGTCGCCGAAGGCGGTGCGGGCGACCCGACGGGCGGCGGCCAGTTCGGCGGCCAGGTCGTCCGGGTCGCGGACCAGGCGCATGCCCTTGCCGCCGCCGCCGGCGGAGGGCTTGAGCAGCACCGGGTAGCCGATCTCCGCGGCCGCCGCGGTGAGCTCGGCGTCGGTCGGGTTTCCGCCCTGGCTGCCGGGGACGACGGGCACTCCGGCGGCTCGGACGGCCTCCTTGGCGTTGATCTTGTCGCCCATCAGTTCCACGGCTGTGGGCGGCGGGCCGACGAAGACCAGGCCGGCCTCGGCACAGGCGCGGGCGAAGGCCGGGTTCTCGGCCAGGAAGCCGTACCCGGGGTGGACGGCCTGGGCGCCGGTGCGCCGGGCGGCCGCCAGGATCTGGTCGGTCCGCAGGTACGTCTCGATGGCCGAACTGTCGCTGTGCCCGGCCGGGCCGAGCCGGACGGCGACATCGGCTTCGCGGACGTGCGGCGCGTCGGCGTCGGCGTCGCTGAAGACGGCGACCGAGCGGACGCCGAGCTTCCGGAGGGTACGGATCACCCGTACCGCGATCTCGCCTCGGTTGGCGACCAGAACTGTGTCGAACATGGGAGGAGTTCCTCCGGGTCGAGGGGAGCCGTGGTGGGGCAGTGGGCTGGGCAGGCGGCCGGCCCCGTGCGCGGGTGCGCGGATCGGGGCCGGAGCCGCCGGCTCACATGCGGAAGACGCCGTACGGACGGGGGTCGGCGAGCGGGGCGTTGGCGCAGGTGGTGAGGGCGAGACCGAGCACGGTGCGGGTGTCCATGGGGTCGATCACACCGTCGTCCCAGAGCCGGGCCGTCGAGTAGTAGGCATTGCCCTGCCGCTCGTACTGCTCCCGGACGGGCCGCTTGAACTGCTCCTCGGCCTCGACGGGCCACTCCTCGCCCTGTGCCTCCAGCTGGTCCCGGCGCACGGTGGCCAGGACGGAGGCCGCCTGCTCACCTCCCATGACCGAGATCTTCGCCCCGGGCCACATCCACAGGAAGCGGGGTGAGTAGGCGCGTCCGCACATCGAGTAGTTGCCCGCGCCGTACGAGCCGCCGATCACCACGGTCAGCTTCGGGACCCGGGTGCAGGCGACGGCCGTGACCATCTTGGCGCCGTGCTTGGCGATGCCGCCCGCCTCGTACTGCCGCCCGACCATGAAGCCGGTGATGTTCTGCAGGAAGAGGAGGGGGATGCCGCGCTGGTCGCACAACTCGACGAAGTGGGCGCCCTTGAGGGCGGACTCGGCGAACAGCACACCGTTGTTGGCGACGATCCCGACCGGGTGGCCGTGGATCCGGGCGAACCCGGTGACGAGGGTGGCGCCGTACTCCGCCTTGAACTCGGCGAACCGGCTGCCGTCCACGATCCGGGCGATCACCTCACGGACGTCGTACGGGGTCCTGGGGTCGACGGGCACGGCGCCGTACAGGCTCGCCGGGTCCACCGCGGGCGGCTCAGCCGGAGTCAGCGGCCAGGGCTTTCGGGGCCGGGCGCCGAGCTCGGAGACGATGGTCCGGACGATGGAGAGCGCGTGGGCGTCGTCCTCGGCCAGGTGGTCCGTCACGCCCGAGGTGCGGGAGTGCAGTTCGCCGCCGCCCAGCTCCTCGGCGGTGACGACCTCGCCCGTCGCCGCCTTCACCAGCGGCGGGCCGCCGAGGAAGATGGTGCCCTGGTTGCGGACGATCACCGCCTGGTCGCTCATCGCCGGGACGTAGGCGCCGCCCGCCGTGCACGAGCCGAGCACCGCCGCGATCTGCGGGATCCCGGCGGCGGAGAGGCGCGCCTGGTTGTAGAAGATCCGTCCGAAGTGGTCACGGTCGGGGAAGACCTCGTCCTGCATCGGGAGGAAAGCGCCGCCGGAGTCCACCAGGTAGATGCACGGGAGGCGGTTCTCCAGGGCTACTTCCTGAGCCCGGAGGTGCTTCTTGACCGTCATCGGGTAGTAGGTGCCGCCCTTGACGGTGGCGTCGTTGGCGACCACCACCACCTCGCGCCCGGCCACCCGGCCGATCCCGGCGATCACGCCCGCCGCCGGGGCGGCGCCGTCATACAGCCCGTCGGCCGCCAGCGGGCTCAGCTCCAGGAAGGGGGAGGCGGGGTCGAGGAGCGTGTCCACCCGGTCGCGCGGCAGCAGCTTGCCCCGGGAGGTGTGGCGGGCCCGGGCCTTGGCGCCACCGCCGAGTGCGGCGGCCCCCAGCTTCTCCCGCAGCTCGGCCACCAGGGCCCGGTGGGCGGCGGTGTTCGCGCGGAAGGCGGCCGAGCCGGCGTCCACCGAACTCTCCAGCCGGGGTGCGGGCGCGGCGGAGGCCGGCGAGGCGGCTGCCTCGAACGGGCCCGTGTTTGCGTCGGTGAACAGCCCCGGTGCCGCACCTGCGGGTGAGGCGGTGGCCGGGCCGACGGTTGAGAAGACCATCCCAAGAGCTCCCTTGCCCTCGGAGCCGGGCATGCGGACAGGTGAGTCCGCCACCCTGTTAATGAGCGTTAACTCCTGCCGCCCAGGTTAACCGTCGATAACTCGACTGTCTACGATGGACGTCATGTCGAATGCCCAGGCTCCCTCCGCGCTCTCACGCCGCGACCAGATCCGGAAGGAGGCCGCGCGCCTCTTCGCCGCACGCGGATTCCTCGGTGTCGGCGTCGACGAGATCGGCAAGGCGGTCGGCATCAGCGGGCCGGGTCTGTACCGGCACTTCTCCGGCAAGGACGCCATGCTCGCCGACCTCCTGGTCGGCATCAGCGAAAGGCTGCTGGAGGAGGGCCGTCGCCGGGCCGGCGACGCGCCGGACGCGGCCGGTGCGCTGGACGCCCTGATCGGCGGACACGTGGACTTCGCACTGGACGACCGCGACCTGATCACCCTGCACGACCGCGAACTGCTGCACCTGAAGGAGGAGGACCGACGGCGCGTGCGGCGCCTCCAGCGCGGCTACGTCGAGCTGTGGGTGGAGGTCGTCCGCGAGGCGTTCCCGGTGCTGGCCGGGGCCGGCGGCGAGCGGACCGCCAGGGCGGCCGTCCACGCGGTCTTCGGGCTGATCAACTCGACTCCGCACAGTGCCGGGCCCCAGCCGGCTCAGGGTGAGCGGTCCGGCCTGACCAGGGACGGAATGGCGGCGCTGCTGCATCGCCTGGCGCTGGGTGCGTTCGCCGCGGCCGCCGCCACCGCCGGTCCCGGCGAGGGCTGAGCCCGGTCGGGCGGGCCCGGCGTTCGTCGCCGGGTGCCGAGGCTCGGCGTCGGGGAGCGGTCCCGGGGCGGGCGACCTAGGACCGATGGAGGCCCCGGTCGAGGGCGTCCGGCCGGTGCGCTGCGCCTGTGGGTTCATCCAGGCTGAGGGAAGCCGGCGGAAGACGGGAAGCAGGTCGGCCCGCGCGCTGTTCCTGTCTCTGCAGGCCCGTCGGAATCTCGATGGACTCCCGCCCGACCGAATGGTTAGTATCCCTAAATATGCCTGAGACTCACGGATCCACAACGGAGCTTTCGCCAGGCGGCAGGGCAGATCGCGACCTGTCCGGCACAGAATCGGAAACCACCCGTGCGGCGAGCGGCCCCCACCCCTGGCCCGAGCCGACTCCGCAGACGCAGATGCACGTGCAGACCGGGCCGCAGCCGCAGGCCGAGCCGGGATGGCTCTCCAGGCTGTCGCGCTACTGCTGGCGCTACCGGCGGAGCGTGCTGCTGTCCTTCGGGGCCTCGCTGGTGGGGATGGCCGTCACGGCCGTCGTCCCGCTGATCACCAAGCTGATCATCGACGACGTCATCACCGCCCACACCCGTTCGCTCGCACCGTGGGCGACGGTGCTGCTGCTGGCCGCCGCCCTCGTCTTCGTCTGCACCCAGATCCGCCGCTACTACGGCGGCCAGCTGGCCCTGGACGTCCAGCAGGATCTGCGGACCGACCTCTTCCGCTCGCTCACCCGGCTCGACGGTGCCCGCCAGGACGCGCTCGACGTCGGCCAGGTGGTCGGCCGGGCCACCTCGGACCTCCAGTTGATCAACGGCCTGCTCTCCATGCTGCCGATGATGACCGGCAACTTCCTGATGTTCGGCATGTCGGTCCTGGTGATGCTCTGGCTCTCCCCGCCGCTCACCCTGGTGGTGCTGGTGATGGGTCCGCTGCTCTGGTGGATCGCCACGCTCAGCCGGAAGCGGCTGTTCCCGGCCACCTGGGCGGCGCAGCAGGAGGCGGCGGCCGTGGCGGGCGTCGTGGACGGCGCGGTCGGCGGCGTCCGGGTGGTCAAGGGTTTCGGCCAGGAGGCGCAGGAGCGCGGGAAGCTGGAGCAGGCGTCGCGCAGTCTGTTCGGCGCGAGGCTCCGCTCGATCCGGCTCACCAGCCGCTACACCCCCGCCATGCAGGCGGTCCCCGCGCTCGGGCAGGTCGCCGTGCTCGCCCTGGGCGGCTGGCTCGCCGTCCGCGGCCAGGTCTCGCTGGGCACCTTCGTGGCCTTCTCCGCCTACCTCGCGCAGATGACCGGCCCGGTCCGCATGCTCACCATGCTGATCACCGTCGGCCAGCAGGCCCGTGCCGGTGTCGAGCGGGTGCTCCAGCTGGTGGACCAGCAGCCCGTGATCGGGGAACGGGCTGACGCGGCCGAGCTCGGCTTCCACAGCGCGGACCGGCCCGGCGCGATCGGGACCAGCGCCGCCCGGCCCGACGGGCGCCGTCCCGGGACGGACCGTCCCGGCGTGCCGGACCGCCCGGTGGTCGCTCCCGTCCCGGGGGCACCCGCGCTCCAGCTCGACCGGGTGGACTTCCGCTTCGGCGATGCGCAGGACGCCGAGCTCGTGCTCAAGCAGCTGAGCCTCGAACTCGCCGAGGGCGAGACGCTCGCACTGGTCGGCACCTCCGGCTCGGGCAAGTCGACCGTCGCGCAGCTCGTGCCGAGGTTCTACGACCCGACCGCGGGCGCGGTCCGGCTGTACGGTCACGACCTGCGCGAGCTCACGCTCGACTCGGTGCGCGGCACGGTGGGCATCGTCCCCGAGGACAGCTTCCTGTTCTCCGAGAGCGTCCGGACCAACATCGCGTACGGGCACCCGGACGCGACCGACGAGCAGGTGGAGGCGGCGGCGCGGGCCGCGCGGGCGGACGGCTTCATCGCCGAGCTGCCCGAGGGCTACGACACCAAGGTCGGGGAGCAGGGGCTCACCCTCTCCGGCGGCCAGCGCCAGCGGATCGCCCTCGCGCGGGCGATCCTGAGCGATCCGCAGGTGCTGCTGCTCGACGACGCGACCTCTGCGGTGGACCCGCAGATCGAGGCCGAGATCCACGAGGCGCTGAGCAGCGTGATGGCCGGCCGGACCACGCTCCTCATCGCCCACCGCCGGTCCACCCTGCACCTGGCCGACCGGATAGCCGTGCTCGAGGGCGGCCGCCTGATCGACCTCGGTACCCATGAGGAACTCGAAGAGCGATGTCCCCGGTACCGGGCGCTGATCACCGACCCCGAGGCGGCCGACCGTCCCGCTCCCGCCACCGCCGCCGTCCGGGCCGGGCAGCCGGAGGCGCCGCGCGACGGCGCCGTGCGGCCCGGTGCGGGCGGGCGGGCCGAGTCCGCCGCCCCCGACAAGGCGGAACTGCTCGCCCGGGTGGCCGCACTGCCACCGGCCACCGACACCCCCGACGTCCCGGTGGCCGCGGCCGAGGCCGGTGACCCGGACTTCAGCCTCGGCCGCCTGCTGAAGCCCTTCCGCCGCCCGCTGGCCGTCGCCCTGGTGCTGGTCGCCCTGGACTCGGCAGCCGGGCTCGCCCTCCCGGTGCTGATCCGGCACGGGATCGACGACGGCGTCAGCAGGGCCGCGATGTCCGGGGTCGTGGTCGCCGCCCTGGCCGCCCTCGCGGTCGTGCTGCTCGACTGGCTGGTCCAGGCCGCGGAGACCAGGGTGAGCGGACGGACCGGTGAGCGCGTCCTCTACACCCTGCGGCTCAAGATCTTCGCCCACCTGAACCGGCTGGGCCTGGACTACTACGAGCGCGAGCTGTCCGGCCGGATCATGACCCGGATGACCACCGACGTGGACTCCATCTCGAGCTTCCTGCAGACCGGTGTGGTCACGGCCGTGATCAGCGTGCTGACCTTCTTCGGGATCCTCGGTGCGCTGCTGGTCATCGACGCGGGCCTGGCCCTGGTCGTCTTCACGGTGCTCCCGCTGCTGGTCATCGCGACCGTGGTGTTCCGCCGCAAGTCGACCACCCAGTACCAGATCTCCCGGGACCTGATCAGTACGGTCAACGCCGACCTCCAGGAGAACGTGGCCGGCATGCGGATCGTCCAGGCGTTCCGGCGCCAGGACGCCAACACCGCACGCTTCGTGGCCCGCGGAGCGGAGTACCGCGACGCCCGGGTCCGGGCGCAGCTCTACATCTCGCTGTACTTCCCGTTCGTGCAGTTCCTGTCCAGCGTGGCGGCCGCACTGGTGCTGATCGCCGGGGCCTCCCGGGTGGACGCCGGGACGCTCACGATCGGTGCGCTGGTGGCGTACCTGCTGTACATCGACCTCTTCTTCGCGCCGGTCAACCAGCTCTCGCAGATCTTCGACGGCTACCAGCAGGCGTCCGTCGGCCTCGGCCGGATCCGCGAGCTGCTGCGGACGCCGACCAGCACCCCCGACGCGGACCACCCGGTGCAGGTGTCGGAGCTCAGCGGTGAGATCCGGTTCGAGAACGTCAGCTTCGCCTACAACGGCGGTGGCGACGGGAACCCCGACGTGCTGTCCGCCGTCGACCTGCACATCCCGGCCGGGCAGACCGTCGCCCTGGTCGGTGAGACCGGTGCGGGGAAGTCCACGCTGGTCAAGCTGGTCGCCCGGTTCTACGACGCGACCGGCGGCACGGTCCGGATCGACGGCACCGACATCACCCGGTTCGATCTCGCCCAGTACCGGCACCGGCTCGGCATCGTCCCGCAGGAGGCGTACCTCTTCGCCGGGACGGTGCGGGAGGCCATCGCGTACGGCCGGACCACCGCCACCGACGCCGAGGTCGAGGCCGCGGCCCGGGCGGTCGGAGCGCACGAGATGATCACCGAGCTGTCGGGCGGCTACGACCACGTGGTCGCCGGCCGGGGCCGGAACCTCTCGGCCGGACAGCGCCAACTGATCGCGCTCGCCCGCGCCGAACTGGTCGCCCCGGACGTGCTGCTCCTCGACGAGGCCACCGCCGCGCTCGACCTGGCCACCGAGGCGGCGGTCAACAACGCGGCGGACCGGTTGAGCGGCGGACGGACCACCCTGGTCATCGCCCACCGCCTGACGACCGCGCAGCGCGCCGACCGGATCGTCGTCCTGGACCGCGGCCGGGTGGTCGAGGACGGAACGCACGACGAACTGCTGCGCCGCGACGGTGCGTACGCCGGTCTGTGGCGGGCCTTCGTCGCGGACGGGCACCCCACTCGGGAGCGCCTGGAGCCGGCCCCGGCGGCGGGCTGAGCCCGTACCCGGCCCGAGGGGGCCGGGGCGGCTGCCGACCTCGCTGCCCGGAGGTTCACGCGGCGAGCAGCGAGGTCAGCAGCGGGGACGCGTCGATGCCGTGCGGCAGGCCGCTGACCTGGCCGTCGCCGACCTCGACCACCCGCCAGCCGGTTCCGTCCGCCCGGCGGGCCAGGTCGGTGGTGATGAAACGGCAGCCCAGTGCGCGGACCAGCGGCCGGACGTCGGAGAGGTCGGGGTCGACCTCGGCGTGCGGGCTGTCGGGGTGCGGGCCGACCAGGACCGGTTCGCCGTCCACCCACCAGACCCGGGCCTCCACGGTGCGCCCGTGCTCGTCCTGCGCGAAGTCCTCGTACCGGCGCAGCACCACGCCACCGGCCAGGAACTCGCCCTGGAGCTCCACGAAACGGGACACCACCCGGGTCAGCCCCGCCAGATCGGCCAGCTCGGGCACGTAGCACGCCTCGGCCCACTCCTCCTTGCGGGACTTGACGTAGTCCTTGACGACGGCCGGACCGCGCCCGCCGATCCGGTGCGCGGCGTCCGTGAGCGCCCCGAGGTCCGGCGCCCCGCCCGGGATCCAGGCGCTCGGCGGCGTCGCGCCCTCGAAGACCGGGTACCAGCCGGGCAGTTCGTGGGCATCGGCGTAGGCGGCGGGTGAGGTCAGCAGGGAGCAGCCGCGGGCCGCGAGGGCGGCGGCCAGGGTGGCGTAGGCGGGTACGGGCACCATCCAGCCCCGGTACCAGAGCGGCCCGTACGCTTCGGGCACCCGGCGGACCGCCGCACCGGCCTCCCCGGCGAGCAGCGCGTCGTGGTCGACGAGCACGTACTCCCCGCCCAACTCCCGTACGAGTTGAGCTTCCCAGACGAAGTGCGGGTCGGGCCGGCGGGGCATCAGCGGATCGGAGGGCAGCAGGATCACAGGTCCGAGCATGGGCCCCAGGGTAGAACCGGGACGCCGTGCGGGGCAGGGGAGTTCCTGCGCGTCCTCGGCACCGGGGTGCCGAAATTCCGCTCGACAGCGGCCCCGGACGCTGCGAGGGTGATCCGATGCGAACCCCGAGGCGAGCGGCCCGAACCGTAGTGCTCGCGCCCGACGGCGCGGTCTTCCTCCTGAGATCGGACAACGTCGAGGTGGGCGTGCACTGGACCATGCCCGGCGGCGGGATCGAGGCGGGGGAGTCCCCGGCCGAGGGCGCGCGGCGCGAGCTGTGGGAGGAGACCGGCTGGACGGACCTCGCACCGGGCCCGCTGCTCTGCACCTGGGAACACGACTTCACCTGGCACGGCATCCCGGTCCGGCAGCACGAGCACGTCTTCCTCACCAGTGGGCCCCGGCGCGGCCCGCTCGGCGACGTCAGCGCGGCGCATGCGGCGGACCGGATCCTCGGCTGGCGCTGGTGGACCCCGGCCGATCTGGCGGACGAGCACGCCGAGGCGCTCTGGCCACCGCAACTGCCCGAGCTGCTCGCCGCGGTGCGGGGGAATCCGGCGCACCTGACGGCCGGTGCCGCGGTCCACCTGGGCTACGTGCCGAACAGCGGACCGTAACCGGCCTCAGTCGCCGGTGCCCGCCGCTCCGCGCTCCGCACGCCAGCCGTGCAGGTCCAGCTCACGGTCGTGCAGCGCATCCGGGTTGATCAGCACGGTGAGCCGGACCCCGGGCAGCTCCTGGAAGGCCAGCCCGGTCGCCGCGAGCAGCAGTTCGGTCGGGACGGACACCGCGATGGCGGTGCGCCAGGACGGCAGCACGGCCAGGCTGGTGCCCCGACCCAGCCGGACCAGCTCGGCCGGCACCCGGCGCGGACCGGAGGAACCCTGCGTGCTCGGCGGCTCCGCGTACGTCGGGGAGGCGCCGATCAGGATGCCCATCGGGGTCTGCGGCGCGTCCGGTGCCGCTGGTTCCCGTGACTCCTGGGGTGCCGGTGGTGCCTGCGGCGCCGGGGTCGCTTCCGGTGCCCGGCGGGGCTGTGGCTGCACCGCGATCGGCGGCTCCGTCGACGGCGGGGCGTTCTCCGCAGCCGGTGCCGGGCCGTCGCTCCGGGGGAGTGGCACGGGTGCGGACGCCGGCCCGGCCTGCGGCGCCGGCTCGCTGCGCGGGTGCAGCCGGCTCAACCGCCTGGAGGGTGCCGGACGACGGGTCCGCCGGAAGTCCGGCCCTCCGGGGAGCGGTGCGGCCGGGGCCGCCGGGACGGCCGTCGGCCCGGTGCGCGGGAGACCGCGGGGCTGCCCGGCCGTCCTCGCCCCGGCGAGCCCCAGCAACCGCACCACCTCGGACTCCGGTTGACGGCAGGCCGCCGCCAGTGCGCCGACGTCGGCACCCTCCTCGTACGCCGCGCGGAGTCTGCTCGCCAGTCCGGCAAGGAGCCAGGCCGCGGTGGTGGCCTCGGCGTCCGCTGCATCACGGTCGGCCGCCGAGGGCCGGCCCGGTGGATTGTCGGATGGTGACTGGTCGAGCGAGGTCATCAGTACGGGCCCTCCGAAAAGCTGGTCGGATGATCCTCCCGTACGAGTGCGTGAGCAGCCAAGGGAAAACGGAAGACTGACGGACCGTGGCCCGAGCAGCCGGCCGCGAACTCCGCGGCAGCTTGCGCGACCTGGTGCTCAAGGGCATCGCACCGCCGCTCGGTGGACTGGTGCTGACGGCGGTCTTCGCCCAGACCCTGGGCGGTTCCTTCGGTGCCGGCCACGGAAGCGGCTCGGTGTTCGGAGCCGGCCCGGTGTTCGTCATCGGCGGCGGGATCCTGCTGCTCGGCGCGGTCCTGACGACCGTGTACAGCGCCTGCCGGCCCGACCTCTTCCGCGACGAGACCCTCCGCGAGGAAACCCCGGCCATGACCGTCGAGGACTGCGGGAGACCGGCCGACCGGAGGAAACCCGGGCGGCCGCCGGCCGCGAGGCGCTATCCTCGGAGCCATGAAGCAGCTTCCGTGCCTGAGCTGGTGGCCGTCCTAGGACGGCCACCACCCAGGTATGACCAGGGCCGTCCGTACGGGCGGCCCTGTTGCGTTCCCCTTCCCGCGGGCCACACCGACGGACGCGCCACCACCGTCGGCGCACCGGTGTCGACACCCCGTCAGCCCGCCCGAAGGAGAACCCCGTGCAGACCAGCACCGCCCAGGTCCGGCAGGACCCCAGCCGCTACCGCATCCTCACCGGAGACCGTCCCACCGGACCGCTCCACCTCGGCCACTACTTCGGCACCCTGCAGAACCGGGTCGAACTGCAGCGGCTCGGAGTCGAACTGTTCCTGGTCATCCCCGACTACCAGGCACTCACCGACCGCGACACCGCCGACCGCCCCGCCGAACTGGCCGAGGAACTCGTCCTCGACTACCTGGCCGCCGGAGTCGACCCCGAACACGCCACGATCTTCACCCACAGCGCCGTACCCGCCCTCAACCAGCTGCTGCTCCCCTTCCTCAGCCTGGTCAGCGTCGCCGAACTCCAGCGGAATCCCACGGTCAAGGACGAGATCGCCCACTCCCGGCAGGGCTCGGTCAGCGGACTGATGCTCACCTATCCGGTGCACCAGGCCGCCGACATCCTGTTCTGCAAGGCGAACCTCGTCCCCGTCGGCCAGGACCAGCTGCCGCACCTGGAGACCGCACGGACCATCGCCCGCCGCTTCAACGACCGGTACGGGGCCGGGGTCTTCCCCGCCCCCGAGGCGCTGCTCTCCGCAGCCCCGATGCTCCTCGGCACCGACGGCGGCAAGATGAGCAAGAGCCGGGGCAACGCCATCGCCCTCGGCGCGGACGAGGACCGGACCGCGCGACTGATCCGGGGTGCCAAGACCGACACCGAACGACGCATCGGCTACGACCCCGAGCAGCGCCCCGGCGTGTCCAACCTGGTCCTGCTCGCCGCCCTGTGCGAAGGACGCAGCCCGCAGGAGGTGGCCGAGGAGATCGGTGACGGCGGGTCGGCCGCGCTGAAGCGGCGCGCCACCGAGGCGGTCAACGAGTACTTCCGCCCGATCCGCGCCCGCCGCGCCGAACTCGCAGCCGACCGGGCCCACCTGAGGGCCGTCCTGCGAGCCGGCAACGAGCGCGCCAACGCCGAGGCCGACGCCACGCTGGCGGAGGTACGCGAGGTGATGGGCATGCTGGGCGTCCGCTGAAGCCCTGGGTGCGGTCCGGGCCCAGCCGGGGGCCGGACCGCACCCGGCGTCCGCCTGTGCCTCCGTTGCGGTTCCCGCTGCGGCACTGCCGTGGTTCTGCTGCGGGTCGGATGCTGGTTGGATGCGGGTGTGTTTCGGGTCCGCTGGGCCTCTGCGAGCGCTACCGCCACCACCCCTCGGGTGATCGGGGCCCGTCCGAGCGGGCATACCGTTGGTGACCGATCACCACGGACCGTCTCCCGAGGGGGGATCCCTACGATGGACCGAATCCAGCCACCCAGCACGGACCGACGCCCACGCCGCCTGGTCCCCGGGGACCGGGTCGTGCTGGTCGCCCCGAGCAGTCCGGTCGAACCCGACCGACTCGCGGCCGGCACGGAGATCCTCCGCAGCTGGGGGCTCGACGTCATACCGGCCGAGCACCTCCGCGATACCCACCCGACCCTCCGTCACCTGGCCGGCACCGACGCCGCCCGCGCCACGGACTTCCAGCGCGCCTGGCTCGACCCCACGATCGCCGCTGTCATCTGCGCCCGGGGCGGGTACGGCGTGCAGCGGATGGTCGACCTGCTCGACTGGGACGTACTCCGCACGGCGCCCCCGAAGGTGCTGGTCGGCTTCAGCGACGTCACCGTCCTGCACGAGGCCTTCGCCTGGCACCTGGGCATCCCGACGCTGTACGGGCCGATGGCGTCGGGCGCGACCTTCATCACCGACCGCCCCACGGCCGACCACCTGCGCCGCACCCTGTTCCACCCGGCGGACACGACGGTCCTCGGCTCGGCCACCGCCGAACCCCTGGTGCCGGGACGAGCCCACGGCATCACCGCCGGCGGCTGCGCCTCCGCTCTGGCCACGGACCGGGGCACCCCGACCGCCCGGAACTCCTTCGCAGGCACGATCCTGCTGCTGGAGGACGTCAACGAGCATCCGTACCGGCTCGACCGCATCATCACCCAGCTCATCCGCTCGGGCGCGCTCGACGGCGTGGCCGGCGTCGCGCTCGGCTCCTGGGAAGGCTGCGGCCGGATCGACCGGGTGCGCGACGTCATGCTCGACCGGCTCGGCCCACTCGGCGTACCCGTCCTCTGGGAACTCGGCTTCGGCCACGGCCCGTCCAGCCTCACCGTGCCGCTCGGTGTCCCCGCCCACCTCGACGCCGACGCGGGCACGCTCACACTGGCGGTGCCGGTTCTCACGACCGGCGCCGGTGAGTAGGGTGCGGCCATGCACGTGCACGGCCACAGCAAGCGCAGCGCCCGATCCGACGCCCCCGGCCCCACCGGCCCGGGGCGAGCCGGCCGCCCGGCCGCCGGGAACACGGAACAGCCCCGGATCAGCGGCCGCGCGGAACTCCTCGCATCGACCCTTCGAATGCTGCACGGCCGCACCAACACCGTCGGCCGGAGCATCCTCGGCCTGGCCGGCCCGCCCGGAGCCGGAAAATCCACCCTGGCCCACTTCCTGGTCGAGGAGATCAACCGCCAGGTGGGTTCCGGCACCGCGGCCCTCCTTCCGCTGGACGGCTTCCACCTCTCCAACGCCCAGCTCGAACGCCTCGGCCTGCGCGACCGCAAGGGCTCCCCGCCCAGCTTCGATGCCTGGGGCTACGTCGCCCTGCTGCGCAGAGTCCTCGCCGAGCGCTTCCAGGACGTGTATGCCCCCGGCTTCGACCGGGCGCTCGACGAACCGGTCGCCGCGCAGCACGTGGTCCGACCGCACACCCGACTCGTCATCACCGAGGGCAACTACCTCGCCGGCTCCGACGCCCCCTGGTCCGAGGCCCGCGCCCTGATGAACGAACTCTGGTACGTGGAGACGGACGACCAGGAGCGGGACAGCCGGCTGATGCGGCGCCACACCGACGGCGGTCGGGCCCCCGACGCAGCCCGGCACTGGATCACCTCGAACGACCACCCCAACGGCGAGTACGTCAAGGCAGGTCGTGCGGCCTGCACCCGGATCGTCGGGGTCTGGGATTTGCCCTTGACCCTCGATGGGGGTAGTGTTCTCTAGTCGCTCGGCAGGGAGCACCGGACACGCATCGGCGCGGACGGTCCCGGGGCGGCCAAATCCTTTGAAACACCACTTCTTCTGTTCGAGCTGAGTTGTGCTCTGGCATGTCTTGGCTGGAATTGTTGTGTGTTTTTCTGGATTGTGGTCGGGTTCGCTTCTCGGAGTGGGGATCGGCTAAGGTTCACGGCGTCGGACGGGCCGTCAGGTCGGTTCGGCAAAAGTCTCCTGAAAGCCCGGGAAGCGCGAAAGACGGTCAGAGCGATCTGATAGAGTCTGGATCGCCGAAAGGCCGAAGGAAAGCGGATCGGGTGAGTGAAACTCCGGAAAACGGAGCGGAAAACATCTGATAAGCTGGAAACACGAAAGAACGAAGCGCCCGGAGGGCCCGCTGGAAGGCGGCCTGAAGGAA